>DATKTN010000367.1:0-2803 GCA_035531135.1 Anaerolineae bacterium | reverse complement strand
ACCTGGCCGCGATGCGACGGTATGCCGGGACACTGCAGGTCGGTGACTGCCTGCGGGAGGATATCCTCCGGTACCTGGGGGCCGAGAAGCCACCGACCCGCTCCGACGAGTGCTGCTCGCTGTGCGATGTGAACCTGGCCGTCCCCTGGGCCGACGAGCCAGCGTGGGAGGATCTGGCCGACCCCGGGCGGTATCAGGACGCCAGGTACGCGACCCTGAAGGCGGTCGCGTGGAACGCAGGGCTGGCTGGCATTCGAGGGCGTGCGCCGTATGGCGCCAAGACGCTGGCGTACATCCTCCTGGGCAACGATTATGCGGCCACCCGGTACAAGGCCGACCCGGAGCGCCGGCGCGCGCGGCGACGGCTCATCGTGTCCAGCGAGCACTTTGGGGCGCTGGAGGGGCTGCGCGGGGGTACAGACACTGTGCTGAACCTCCTCGACGCGCTCCAGTCGGAGGGCTACGTCGAGGACATTGAGCGACGCTGGAATGGCGGCACGTACGCCTATCCCGCCCCGACCGCCAGAGGTGTGCAACGACTGGAGGAGGGGCGACTGTTTGGAGGGTGAGGTAACCGTCGATGGGCTGGGAATTAGCCACACCCATCATCATTTGTGCCTGACACCCTGTCAGGGTAGAATAGGTGTATAGATCGCGTGGAGAATTGCCATCACTCGGTGGCTCGTAGTGACGACTTTAGTCGTTCTTGAAGTGGAAGACGCGAAAGTCGCTACTGCGAACCCATCAGAATCATCGTGGTGAGGTGCCAGGATGTTGACCCAAGCCCAAATCCAATGCGTCGCCCGGCGGAACGGCGTCGGGATGCAGGTACAGGAGCGGGACTATGTGCAGCACCTGATGCTGGGGTTGCTCTACGCCCGCACCCAGGAACTGGCCCTCAAGGGCGGCATGGCGCTGCGGCTGGTCTACGGCGGCCAGCGGTACGCGGAGGGGCTGGATTTCGACGGCCCCGAAGACGCCGCTGCGCTGAAGGCTCTCTGGGGGACGGTCGTCGCCGGACTGGAGGATGTCGGCGTCGTCGCCGAGGTGCGCAGGCCCTCGGCCTCTGACGCGGGGTACACGTTCGACGTCGGTTTCCGTGGCCCGCTCTACGACGGGCGGGACTGCAGCGAGGGGGTCGTGCGGGTGGACGTCAACCGGCGGCCGGAGGCGGTGGAATCTTGCCGGGAGCTGGTCTACCCAGAGTACGACGACGTGCGCCCCTTCGCCGTGACGGTGCTGACGCTCGAGCGTCTGCTGGCGGACAAGGTGCGGGCCATGCTCGTGCGGGGCAGGCCGCGGGACCTGTACGACATCTGGCTGCTGTGCCACCGGGGCGTACGGCCTGACCCGGCGCTGATCGAGCGCGAACTGGCCCGCTACGGGATACGTTGGGAGCCGGGCGTGCTCAGGGAGGCGCTGGAGTGTGTCCGCGACGATTGGGAGCGGGACTTGAGGGCTCTTCTGCCACAGTTTGTGTCCTGCGAAGACGCGCTGGAGGGCATCGCGGCGCTGCTGGAGTGAGATGGACCAGTCCCACCCCCCTGCTGGACTGACCGATCTGGACCTCCCGGCGCCCGAGGCGCTGCTGGCGGCGGAGACGACGCTCTACGTGCCGCGCGTGCTGGCCCGGCAGGAAGCGCCGGACGGCGAGACGCGCAAGGACCTCCTGCAACTGGAGGACGGGCAACAGATCGAGGTGGTGTTGCTGCGCTACCGCGAGCGGCGCAGCGCGTGTATCTCCACGCAGGTCGGCTGCGCCTGCGGGTGCCGGTTCTGCGCCACCGGGCAGATGGGGTTCGTGCGCCAGCTCACCAGCGGGGAGATCATCGCGCAGGTGTTGCATCTCCAGCGCGAGCTGGCGGCGGAGCACAGGCGACTTTCGAACGTCGTCCTGATGGGGATGGGTGAGCCGCTGTTGAACTATGAGCACACGCTGGCGGCCGTGAGGCGGTTGATCGATCGCCGCGCGATGGGTTTCCCCCCGAGGCGGGTCACGCTCAGCACGGTGGGGATCGTGCTGGGGGTCCGGCAGTTGATCGACGAGGGGTTGGGGATCAACCTGGCGATCTCGCTCCACGCCGCGACGGACGCGCTGCGCAGCCAGTTGGTGCCGGTCAACCGGCGCTATCCGCTGGACGAACTGTTCGCGGCGCTGGGAGAGTACACCGCCCGGACGGGGCGCCGCGTCATGCTCGAGTGGGTCATGATCGATGGGTTCAACGACACGCGCGAGCAGGCGGAGGCGCTGGTGGCGCGCCTCGCGGGGGTACCGGCGCACGTTAACCTGATCCGGCTGAATTCGACCGCGGGGTACGCCGGGCGGCCTTCCTCGCTGGAGGCGATCGAGGCCTTCACGGCGGTGCTGGATCGCGCGCGCGTGCCCCACACAATGCGCCAGCGCCGCGGCGGGGCGATCGCCGCCGGCTGTGGACAACTGCGCTCCCGAGTCGGGGGAGACCCTAAGGGTCTCCGGTGAGAGCGAGACCAGCATCAAGGATTTTCACGCAAAGCCGCCAAGTCGCAGAGGATTTTTTCTTTGCGTCTTTGCGTCTTTGCGTGAGATCCTAGTACCTGGGCACCGAAATCCCTGCACATTGAGCAAGGATTTTCACGCAAAGCCGCCAAGTCGCAGAGGTTTGTCGTTCTTTGCGCCTCAGCGTCTTGGCGTTGAATCCTGTTCGGTTCCGGCTTGGTCGGGTTAGGGTCTGGTCGAAAATATGAACACAAAGAGACGGAACACGTGGCTGAGCGTTGTCATACTTTGCCTCACCCTGCCGGCGTGTGCGGCTCCGGCCAGTCC
>DATKTN010000366.1:0-25983 GCA_035531135.1 Anaerolineae bacterium | reverse complement strand
CGAGGTCCGATGGTGGTGTCAGCCTCTGTGTCGCTGATGATGGAACCGGGATACCGACGACTATGCGTGAGGCGACGATCGGAGAGCGTGGCTATGGGTTGACCATTATGCGAGAACGAGCAGCCATGATCAATGCCGAGCTACACATCGCCTCGTCAGGAGAGGGAACGAGGATCACTGTAGAGGTTCCATCCAGCAGGTGGGGCGACCAACAAGCGGGAACCCGATCTGGCGTGAGTATAGTCGGCTCGACACCCAGCCCTGGTTGTGCTGGCCGAAAACGAACAGCCGTTCGAGAATCAGCGATGGAGGGAGGGCACTCATCTCGGGTCGAGCTAAAAACCGGAGAACGAGTGGGTACTTCCACTCAATCGAGTGGCAATCACCCTCGCCCAGACAGCCCGAGACCGATTGAGGTGAGTTCTTGGATGATTGGGGTTCGAGACTGGCACCAGATGACCTGCGTCTGGCACATCCCATGCGGCCGGTGGAGAGAGGGTGCCGGATTCGGATGGCCATGCCACTTACCAGAAGTGAACAGGGGTCGGGATGCCCTCCCGGTATCTGACTTCAGTGAAGGTGGCTTCGGAGTTGGTTTCTTGCCTGATCGACACTTTCTGCTGCTTGCCAGTAGTGGTCGTGATGTAACCCGCCCAGCACCGGACGAGATGCGTTTGATTGGGCGTGGAATACGGACACTTTGTGGTCAGCGTTCACGCCCCGCTAGATGACGCGGCCTGGAACGCCTTACTCATACCGTAGCGCCTCTACGGGCCGCATGCGCGTCGCTCGCCAGGCCGGATAGAGCCCGCCCATCACACCGGTCGCCAGTCCCACCGCCAGCGCCTGAGCGAACAGTTCGGGACTGTAGCGCGGACTCACCATCCCCCCTATCCCTGGTATCTGCATGATCCCCCAGACCATCCCCATCCCCACGAGGATGCCACAGGCGCCGCCCACCGCACCCAAGGCCAGGGACTCTTGCATGATCATCCCAATCACCTGCCGCCTCCGCCAGCCCAACGCCCGCAACACGCCGATCTCTCGCGTCCGCTCCAGCACGTTCATCAGCATCGTGTTCAGCATCCCCACCCCGCCGATGAACACCGCCAGGAACGAAATCTGCCCCACCAGCCTCCCTATCGCCTGAATGTCCGGCAGGCTCTCAGCGAACTCGGAGGTAAGCGAGACGTCAATCTCCGGGAAGTTGGCATCCAGATAGGCGTACAATTCCTCCACCCGCGCCGGATCGGTCACCTTGATGGCGTACATGCTCACCTGGTGGGGTTTCCCGGCCAGCGCCTGGGCTTCCCGCAGGCTGACGACCACGCAATTCTCCTCATAGGCCACGCCCGTCTCATAGATGCCGACTACACGGAAAGCACTCTCCAACAGGCGAAGCGTGTCGCCCACCTCCAGCCCCATCACCTCCGCCGCCCCCCGGCCGACGATGACCTGGCGGCGGGCCGTGAGCGGTTGCCCTTCTACGATCCTGAAATGGCGGATGGCGAATTCGCGAGGATGGTAGCCCATGATGAAGAGAATGGGCATCTTTTCCGCACTGTCAAAGGCGAAGCCGATGCCGGAGACCGTTTCCACGTCGGGCAGTGCGGACAAGCGCGCCCCTACCCGTTCGCCAATGGAGCTGAAGCTTAGATCGGAGCTATCGGCCTCCAGGGCTATCAGGTCGGGCCCGCTGCCCATGAACATGGTGGTAAAGCTCTCGACGATCCCCTTGGAGACGCCACCCAGAGCGACGATAGCGGCGATGCCCACGCCGACCCCCAACGTGGTCAGCGCCGTGCGCGTCCGTCGCCGCCACAGGCTGCGCAGCGCTATCCCGCCGGGCAGGAAGTGGGGGGTGCGCGCTCTGCCGCCGCCCTCGTACCGCAGCGCCTCCAGTGGCAGAAGGCGGCTGGCCCACCAGGCCGGGTACGCCCCGCCCACCAGTCCCAGCACGGCCGCCGTGACGAGGGCACGGGCGAAGAGTGCAGGGGAGAACTGCGTCCCCAGTGTGCTCATGAGGCCGGTGGAGCCGCGCAGCAAAAAGACCACTGCCACCCCCACGCCGATGCCTGCCAGTCCGCCCAGGAAGGAGAGGAGCAGTGACTCGCCCAGGATGAGGCTCAGCACCCGCCATCGCCGCCAGCCCAATGCCCGCAGCAGGCCGATCTCGCGCGTGCGCTCAAAGACCGACATAAAGAGCGTGTTGGTCATCCCCACCCCGCCGATGACCACCGCCAGCGCCGAGATGGCCCATGCGAACACTTCCAAGGCCTCGATGCTCTGTTGCCGGTCGGCGAACTCGGAGGTAGTGGAGATGATCAGGTCGTCGAAGCGCCGTTCCACCCGCGCCCGCAGCCGGCTCTCTTCGGCGGGATCGCGCAGGCGGATGTAGAATAGGGAGACGTGGCGCGGCTGCAGCAGGAGAGCCTGGGCCTCGTCCAACGGGATGACCGCTCCGCCCTCCTCAAAGGCATCCCCCGTCTCGTAAATGCCTACGATGCGGAATGCGCCACCGGTGATGCGTAGTGTGTCGCCCACGTCCTTGCCCAGACCCTCAGCGGCGGTGCGGCCCAGCAGGCACGGCTTTCCCCGCACGCCCCGCGTCTCACCCAGCCCCTGCCCGGCGACGATCCTGAAATGCTCGATGGCAAAGCCATGCAAGTCGTAGCCGAAGATGAAGAAGGAAGCGGCATCCTCGGCCTTCACGTTGCCCATCAGCATGCCGCTGACGTCGGCGACCTCGGGCCAGGCGAGCAACTGTTCGGCGACTGTCTCTTCCACACTGGTGTCCATTATGTCGGCCCCCCGGGTGACCACCAGGTCGGCCTGGCTGCCTCGGGCCATGGCCGCATAGCCAGCCCGCATCCCCTCGGCCATCGCCCCCAGTGCGACAATGGCAGCCACGCCGATAGAGATACCCACCAGCGTGAGGATGGTTCGCGCTTTGCGGCGGAAGAGGTTCTTGAAAACCACAGCAGCCCCTCCACGACGCCGGCCACCCCCGCAAAGCCAGTGATGACGTCGGAAGACGGTATGGGCGGAGGCGCATGCGAATCAAAGACGTCGCTATAGAATGTATGCGGATTATACAGCATCTCAGGAATCGGGCAACTTTTTGAACGGGGCCTTCTACAACCAGGTCTACCGGGAGTTACTCACCTACATCCTGGCTGATCCCAGGTGCATCGACCAGGCCAACTTCCTGTTATGGGTTGCTCACAACCTGGAACGTGCCCCGTCCAGGCCCAACGCGCTGGACTTGACGTTATCCGGTTGTCTGCTAGAATTGGCTCGGGATTGCTGAGGATTCTTCTGTGCGTTCAGAGCCGTGATGCGATTCATTTTCCGTCACTTCTCGTGTGCCCTGCGGGCATTTCACCGCGTCTTGCGAATCAGCCCCCTCCCTGACGGGGGGCTTTTCAGTTTCTCGTCTCTGATATCGCGATTGGCGATTGGGCTGTCGTTGCTCAGTCTGATCTGGATGCCGGTGGCGTGCCGCCCACGCCAGGCGAATCCAGTTGATGGCGCGTCCGCAGCCGCCCGAACGATCGAGAACAAGGGCTCCGACACCCTGGTTAACCTGGCGCTGGCCTGGGCGGAGGCGTACATGGGCCGGTATCCCGATGTGCGCATCTCCGTCACCGGCGGCGGGTCGGGCACCGGCATCGCCGCGCTGATCAACGGCACGGTCGACCTGGCCAATGCCTCACGGGCGATGAAGCCGGAGGAGGTTGCTGCTGCGGAGGCCAACGGGATCAGCCCGGTGGAATTCACCGTCGCTCGCGACGCCATCGCTGTCGTCGTCCATCCGTCCAATCCCGTGGACCGGCTCACGTTGCGGCAGATCTCTGATATCTACACGGGCAAGATCACCAACTGGAGCCAGGTGGGCGGCCAAGATCGCCCCATCGTCCTCCTCTCCCGCGAGTCGAACTCGGGGACCTACGTCTACCTCCTGGAGAACGTGATTCGACTGGGGGATAAGGAGAGCGACCTGCTCTTTTCCCCGGACACCCTGTTGATGCCCTCGTCGGAAGGGATCAGCGCCGAGGTGCGCCAGAACCCCAACAGCATTGGCTACGATGGCCTGGGCTACGTGACGGCGGACCAGAAGGTGGTGGCTGTCGCCCGTGATGTCGATGGACCCTATGTGTTGCCCTCGGTTGAGACAGTGAACGACGATTCGTACCCCATCTCGCGTCCGCTCTACGTGTACACCGCGGGTGAGCCGACCGGGGCGGTGGAGGAGTACCTGAAGTGGATATTGGACGAAGGGCAAACGCTGGTGTCGGAGTTGGGCTTTGTGCCGCTGCGATGAAAAGATGATGGACCAAACGGATAACCGGACCAGTTCGCGACGCCCCTGGGCAGAGTTTGGCATCGAGGCCCTCATCCAGGTGGTGGGCTTTTCGAGCATCGGCCTCGTGGTGCTCATCTTCCTCTTCCTGATCCGAGAGGGTGTGCCGGTCTTTTTCGAGGTACCGCTGGGCAACCTGTTCGGCACGCGCTGGTATCCCACGTTCGACCTGTTCGGCACGCTGCCGCTGCTCTTGGGCTCCGTTCTGGTCACGGCGATTGCGATGGTTATCGCGCTGCCGCTGGGAATGGCAACGGCCATCTTTGTGCGAGAGGTAGCGCCGGGCTGGGCGCGCGAAGTCCTCAAGCCAATGATCGAGGTATTGGCTGGTATCCCTTCGGTCGTGCTGGGCTTTTTCGGGATGACACTGATCGCTCCTGTCGTCCGCGAGACGCTGGGAGTGCCGACCGGGTTGACTGCCTTCACCGGCGCGCTCATCCTGGCTTACATGGCCCTGCCCACCATCATCAGTGTGGCCGAGGATGCCCTCGACGCGGTCCCCAAGAGCTACCGGGACGCCGGCCTGGCGATGGGCGCCACCCAGTGGCAGACGATCTGGCGGGTGGTGGTGCCGGCCGCCCGCTCCGGTATCGTCATGGCGATGATGCTGGGCATGGGGCGGGCGATCGGTGAGACGATGGCGGTGATGTTGGTGACGGGGAACGCCGCCCGTCTGCCCCTCAGCCTCGATTCTCTCTTCCGTCCCGTTCGCACGATGACGGCCACCGTCGCTGCCGAGATGGGGGAGGTGGCCCAGGGCAGCACGCATTACCACGCTCTCTTTGGTATCGGCATCATTCTTTTCCTGTTGACCTTTGTCATCAACCTGGCGGCCGCCTCGACGATTTTCAAAAAGCGCCGGCGGGGGGGGTTGCGCTGATGAACCGCCACCTGATGCAACGCGTCGGCTTTGCCCTGTTGGGACTGACGGCGCTCGTCGTCGTGCTCCCCATCCTGCTGGTCGTCGGCACGATTGTCGCGCGGGGCATCGGAGCGGTCGACTGGGAGTTTCTCACTGCCATGCCCCGGGACGGGATGAAGGCCGGAGGCATTTTTCCGGCCATCGTGGGTACGTTGATACTCACGCTGGGCACCGCGCTGGCGGCCATCCCGGTGGGCGTGGGGGGCGCGATCTATCTCTCCGAGTACGCCCGCGACACCTGGCTCACCCGTGCGATCCGGTTGGCCATCATCAACCTGGCCGGCATCCCGTCGGTGGTGTACGGCCTGTTCGGGTTGGGACTGTTCGTGCTCTTCCTGCAGTTCGGCACGTCCATCCTGGCTGGGTCGCTGACACTGGCGATCATGACGCTGCCTGTCATTATCAGCGCCGCCGAGGAGGCGCTCCGCGCGGTGCCGGTCGAGTTCCGCACCGTCAGCGCCAGCCTGGGCGGTACCCGCTGGCAGGGCATTCGCTACATCGTGCTGCCACAGGCGCTGCCGGGGATCATCACCGGTGTCATCCTGGGTCTGCTGCGGGCGGCCGGCGAGACGGCGCCGGTCTTGTTCACCGTGGCCGCTTTCTTCCTGCCCCGTCTGCCCCAGTCTCCCTTCGATCAGACGATGACCCTGCCCTATCATCTCTACGTCACCAGCACGCAGGTGCCGGGTATGCCGCTGGAGATTCAGTACGGAACGGCGTTGGTGCTGCTGGCGTTGGTCCTTTCGATGAGCGTCCTGGCGACGGTCATCCGCAGTCACTACCGGCGGCGGAGGCAGTGGTAACACGTAACACGTAATGCGTAATGCGTAATGCGTAATGCGTAATACGTCTTACACCCTACAGGCATCGGAGCTCTATGCAAGCACGAAGGGATCCAAGAATCCGCGTCCAGAACGTGAGCTATGCCTACGGCGGGAAGCCGGCGCTGCGCGACGTGACGCTTGACGTGCTCGCCAATGCCGTCACCGTCTTCTTCGGTCCAGCCGGGGGAGGCAAGACGACGTTGCTGCGGCTCATCAACCGGCTGAATGACCTGGTGGAGGGAACGCAGATGTCGGGGGCCATTCTGCTGGATGGGCAGGACATCTATGCCCCTGGAACCGACGTCATCAGCTTGCGGCGGCGGGTGGGCATGGTCTTTGCGCTGCCCCTGCCCCTGCCCGGAACTGTCCGAGAGAACGTTCTCTACGGCCTCAAGTTGGCCGGTGTGCGCGATCGAGTACGGCAGGACGAGATCCTGGTCCGCAGCCTCACGCAGGCCGCCCTGTGGGACGAGGTGAAGGATCGCCTGGACGGCCCGGCCAGCGAGTTGTCGGGCGGCCAGCAACAGCGGCTGTGCATCGCCCGCAGCCTGGCCCTGGAGCCCGAGGTCCTGCTCCTGGATGAGCCCACTTCCGGGCTGGACCCGATCTCCACGGGCAAGGTGGAGGAATCCTTGTTTGAGCTCAAGCGGAACTATACGATCATCATCGTACCGCACAGCGTCCAGCAGGCCGCCCGCGTGGCCGACTATGCGGCCTTCTTCCTGATGGGCGAGTTGGTCGAGCTCCGGCCGGGCAACGAGATTTTCACCACCCCCCGCGACCAGCGCACCGAAGACTATGTCACCGGCCGGTTTGGGTAACTCATTGGGTAGCTCATATGGCCAAGATCGACGTAGAACACCTCAATTTCTACTACGGAAGCAAGCCTGCCCTGTCCGACATCTCGGTGACCGTCCAAGATCGGCAAATCACGGCACTGATCGGGCCTTCGGGGTGCGGCAAGTCCACCTTTCTGCGCTGTCTCAACAGGATGAACGAGACCATTCCCGGCACCCGGATGGAGGGGCGGGTGTTGCTCGACGGCCAGGACATCTACGCGCCCGATACCGACGTGGTCGACCTGCGCCGGCGGGTGGGGATGGTGTTTCAGCGCCCCAACCCCTTCCCCCAGTCCATCTTTGACAACGTGGCTTTCGGCCCGCTCGTCTTGGGGATGCACAGGAAAGAGAATCTGGCCGACATTGTGGAGAGGAGCCTGCGTGGAGCGGTCCTGTGGGACGAGGTGAAGGACGATCTCAGGCAGGACGCGCTGAGTCTCTCCCTGGGCCAACAGCAGCGACTGTGTATCGCGCGGGCTATCGCCGTCGAGCCAGGGGTCATCCTGATGGACGAGCCCTGTTCGGCTCTGGATCCCATCGCCACGCTGCAGGTCGAGGAACTGATGAAGAGGCTCAAGGAGAACTATTGCATCGTCATCGTGACCCACAATATGCAGCAGGCGGCGCGTGTCTCGGATTGGACCGGGTTTTTCTGGCTGGGGGAATTGGTCGAGTTTGACGACACCCAGGTCATCTTTACCCGTCCGGGCCAGGAACTGACGGAGGACTATATCACCGGACGGGCGGGGTAGGGGCGCACGTCCTGCTTTTATTCCCCCTGTCTTCGCTTGTGTATGGAGGAGACTCATGACACGGGAAACTTTTGAACGGGAACTACAGCGCCTTCAGGACGAAGCTCTTGTGCTGGGAAGTATGGTGGAGAACGCCCTCACGGAGTCGGTCGAGGTCCTGAAACGACGGGATATGGCGGGCTCCCGGCGCCTGATCGCCCATGATCACCTCATCAACGAGAAACGCTTTGCCATCGAGAACGATGCGTTGGTACTGATCGCCACGCAGCAACCGATGGCCGGCGATCTCCGCACCATCGCCGCCGTGCTGGACATCACCCACGAGCTGGAGCGGATCGGGGATTATGCCAAGGGCATCGCCAAGATCAACCTGATGATTGGCGAAGAACCACTGGTCAAGCCGCTCGTGGACATTCCTCGGATGGCCGAGAAGGCACGCGATATGCTCCATCGCGCGCTGGAGGCGTTCGTGGAACAGGATGTGGCTCTGGCCCGGGCCATCCCTGCCGAGGATGACGAGGTGGACGATCTCTACAACCAGGTCTACCGCGAACTGATCACCTACGTCCTGGCCGATCCCAGCACCATCGAGCAGGCCAACTACCTCCTGTGGGCGGCCCACAACCTGGAGCGGGCCGCCGACCGGGTGACGAACGTGTGCGAGCGGGTGATCTTTACGGTCACGGGGGAGATGGTGGAGATGGATCAGGAGGACTCGGGCGTCGAAAGCCCCGCTCACGGGTGAACGGCGGATCGAATCCCATCAGTGTGGCTGTGGAGAGTGAATATTTGACAGATTTTTTCCCCTGTGGTATGATTGACCATCGAGTTTTAGCACTCTATGGGTGAGAGTGCTAAAATGGGTGTATGATGAAACATGGATGAGCTGACACGACGCCAACGGACGATTCTAGGCCTGGTCGTGCGAGAGCACGTGAAGAGCGCCGCCCCGGTCAGCTCCCGCGCGCTGGTTGAAAGTTATGGGCTTGAGGTAAGCACGGCGACCGTGCGCAACGAATTGGCACGGTTGGAGGAACTGGGCTATCTCACCCATCCTCACACCTCCGCGGGCCGCATCCCCACGCGCAGGGGCTATCGTCACTTTGTCGAGCGCCTGCTGGGCGAGGTAGAACTACCTTTGCACGAGCGCCGCACCATCGCTCACCAGTTTCACCAGGCGCGTCGGGAATTCGATCAGTGGATGCCCTTGGCGGCTTCGGTCCTGGCTCGGACCGCTCGCGGCGCTGCGCTGGTGACCGTACCTCAGGCTACCCAGTTGTGCTACAAGCACCTGCAACTCATCTCTACTCAGGGGCGAATGGTATTGCTCGTCCTGGTCCTGCGTGGAGGTATGGTCAAGCAGCAAATGCTGAATCTGGCTGAACCCGTCAGTCAGGAAGCGCTCAATGAGGCCAGTGATCGGCTCAACCAACTGTGTAACGGGCTTGTCGCTGACGAGATCGAGTCCCGCATCAGCGAGTTGCCTTCTTTTGAGGCCGATGTAGCCAGGCTCGTGATGGACATGATTCGCCGTGCCGATGCACACACGGCTGGGGTTGTCTATCGGGATGGGTTGAGCGAGGTATTACAGCAGCCCGAGTTCTCCGAGGGGGAATGGGCGCAGGGGCTGGTGCGGATCGTTGAGGAGCGTAGCTTTCTTGAGGCGGTGCTGGCGGATGCGCTCAGCCCGGATGTCGGGAGCGTGCGAGTGTTGATCGGTGGCGAGGGGCATTGGGACGAGCTTCAGGCCTGCAGCCTGGTGTTGGGGCGCTACGGCGTCGCTGACTTTGCCACGGGCGCGCTGGGCGTCGTGGGGCCGATTCGTATGTTCTACGGCCGTGCCATCTCGGCCGTGCGTTTCGTCTCCGGGCTGCTGTCCGATCTGGTGTATGATATGTACGCAGAATAGCAAATGAGCAGGACCGTTGAACGAATGAAGGTGCAGCAAGGAGGTCAACGTGGCGAAGAAAGAAGAGCAGAAGGCCGACGCCGAGACCGTGGAAAAAGAGATCGACGCGCAAGCGGAGGTTGCTGAACGGGCGGAAGAGGCAGTGGAAGAGGTAGTGACGGCTGAGGAGGGACTGGAAGAGGAACGGGAGGAACTGGAGGGATTGCAGGAGGAGTTGGAGAGGGCCAAGGCCCAGGCGGCCGAGTATCTTGAAGGCTGGCAGCGGGCTCAAGCCGAGTTCTCCAACTACAAGAAACGCCAGGAAGCCGAGCGGGCAGGTATGATCACGCGCGCAAACGCGACGCTGTTGCGCAAGTTGTTGCCCGTGGTGGACGACTTTGAGCGGGCGTTGGCGACTCAGCCTGCCAGTTTGAGCCAACTGACCTGGTGCGAAGGTATCTTTTTGATCAAGCACAAACTGAATGCCATCCTCGAATCCGAGGGTGTCAAGCCCATCAAGACCGAAGGGCAGGTGTTCGACCCCTGTTACCACGAGGCTGTGACGTACGAGGAGGTTGCGGGCTACGAGGAGGGGCAGATCATCGGTGAGGTGCAACGGGGGTACATCCTCGGCGAGCGCGTGCTGCGGCCCGCTCTGGTGCGGGTGGCCAAGGCGCTGGAACCTCAGTCAGGAGAAGACGTTGATGCACCTGAGTGCGAGGATAAGGAGTAGTGTGAAATGGGCAAGATTATCGGTATTGACCTGGGCACGACCAACTCGGTCTGCGGGGTGATGCTGGGTGGCGAGCCCACCGTCGTCACCAGCGTCGAAGGGGGACGGTTGTTCCCTTCGGTCGTGGCCGTCAGTTCCAAGACAGGGGAACGGATGGTCGGGCAGGTGGCCAAGCGCCAGGCCGTCGTCAACCCCGAGAACACCATCTTTTCCATCAAACGGTTTATGGGGCGCAAATTCGATGACCCGGAGGTGCAGCGGGCGCTGGATATGGTCCCCTACAAGGTCACGGCGGCCCCGAACGGGGACGTGCGGGTCTGGATGGGGGACAAGGAGTACAGCCCGCCGGAGATATCGGCCATGATCCTGCAAAAGATCAAGGCCGACGCCGAGGCCTACCTGGGCGAGCAGATCACCCAGGCGGTCATCACCGTCCCAGCCTACTTTAACGACAGCCAGCGTCAGGCGACCAAGGACGCCGGGCGGATCGCCGGGCTGGAGGTTCTGCGCATCATCAATGAGCCGACCGCCTCTTCGCTGGCCTTTGGCCTTGATAGGAAAAAAGACGAGACGATCGCTGTCTTTGACCTGGGCGGTGGCACCTTCGACATATCCATCCTGGACGTCGGAGACGGGATCTTTGAGGTGCGCTCGACCAACGGCGACACCTTCCTGGGGGGGGATGATTGGGACCAGCGTGTCATTAACTGGGTGGCCGACGAGTTCAAGAGGGAACAGGGCATTGATCTGCGCCAGGACCGCCAGGCCCTTCAACGGCTGAAGGAGGCGGGCGAGAAAGCCAAGATCGAACTGAGCACGGTGATGGAGACAGAGATCAACCTGCCCTTCATCACCGCCGATGCCTCCGGCCCTAAACACCTGCAGATGAAGCTCACGCGGGCAAAGTTGGAGCAACTGACGGACGATCTGATCGAGCGCACGATCGGCCCCTGTAAGCAGGCGCTGGCGGATGCCAGGCTAAAGCCCTCCGGGATTGACGAGGTCATCCTGGTGGGCGGTATGACCCGTATGCCGGCCATCCAGCAGAAGGTGGCCGAGTTCTTCGAGAGGGATCCCCACAAGGGCGTCAATCCTGATGAGGTGGTGGGTCTGGGTGCGTCGATCCAGGCTGGCGTCCTCGGGGGCGAGGTCAAGGACGTGCTCCTGCTCGATGTCACCCCGTTGACACTCAGCATCGAGACGCTGGGCGGCGTGGCCACGTCGCTGATCGACCGCAATACGACGATACCCACTCGCAAGAGCCAGATCTTTTCCACCGCGACGGATGGCCAGACGCAGGTCGAGATCCACGTGGTGCAGGGGGAGCGTCCCATGGCGGCTGATAACAAGAGCCTGGGCAAGTTCATCCTCGATGGCATCCCGCCTGCGCCCCGGGGCATCCCGCAGATCGAGGTCACCTTTGACATCGACGCCAACGGCATCCTGAACGTCTCCGCTCAGGACAAGGCCACCGGGCGTGAACAGTCCATGCAGATTATTCCCTCCAGCGGTCTCGCTGACGAAGAGGTCGAGCGCATGGTCCAGGAGGCGGAGCGGCACCGTGAGCAGGACCAGCAGAGAAAGAAAGAGGTGGAGGCGCGCAACGTGGCCGACACCGCCGTCTACAGCGCCGAAAAGTTTCTGCGGGAGCAGGGAGACAAAGTGCCGTCGAACCTGCGCTCCGAGACGGAGGCCAAGGTCGAAGCGCTCAAGAACGCCCTCCAGGGCGGTGACATCAGCGCCATCCGGCAGCGCACGGATGAACTGAGCCAGGCGATGCAGCAGGTGGGAGCCGCGATGTACCAGGGGGCTGGGGCAGGCGCGCCTCCGCCTCCGGGAGGGGAACCCCCCTCGGGCGAGGAACCACCCAGCGGTGGAGACGAGGACGTCATCGAGGGCGAGTTCAGCGAAACATAGCGCGTGATGGGTAGATGCGTAGCGAGTAACGGGGAGACTCTCGTTACTCGCTACTTGGTGGGGGGGTATGAGCAGCAAGCGGGACTACTATGAGGTGCTGGGGGTCGGCCGCTCGGCGACCCCGGACGAGATCAAGAAAGCGTATCGGCAACTGGCGCGCCAGCATCACCCGGACGTCAGCGATGCGCCTGACGCTGAGACGCGCTTCAAGGGGATCAACGAGGCCTACGAGGTGCTCTCCGATCCTGAGAAGCGGGCCACTTATGATCGCTTTGGGCACACCGGGCCGGGCGGCGTCGGCTTCGGCTTTGACTTTGGCTTTCGTGATCCCTTCGAGATTTTCGAGGAGGTCTTTGGGCGCGGGTTTGGATTTCGCACCTCCACGCGCCGTGGCCCGCGGCGCGGTGCCGACCTGCGCTATGACCTGCACCTGGCCTTTGAGGAAGCGGTCTTTGGGTGCGAGAAAGAGATCGAGGTCACGCGCTACGAAGTATGCCCCGAGTGCAACGGCAGCGGGGCGGAGCCGGGGACGTCGCCGGTTCGGTGTTCGGAGTGCAACGGTACCGGGCAGGTGCGGCGGGTGCAGCGCTCCATCCTGGGCTCCTTCGTCAGCGTCACCACCTGTCCCGTGTGCCAGGGCATGGGGGAGACGGTTCCGATTCCGTGTTCCCGATGTAGCGGCGACAAGCGGGTCTATGCCACCCGCAAACTCAACGTCACCATTCCCCCCGGCGTGGATCACGGCACTCAGATCCGGCTGGCGGGCGAAGGGGAGATGGGGGAGCGGGGCGGTCCCCCCGGGAATCTCTACGTCGTTCTGGATGTGGAGCCGCATCCCATCTTCCAACGGCGCAGCGACGACGTGTTGGTTGAGCTGCAGGTCAACGTGGCTCAGGCGGCGTTGGGGGCAGAGGTGAAGGTGCCTACGCTGGACGGGGAAGAAGAGATATCTATTCCTGCCGGGACCCAGAGCGGCGCCGTGTTGCGGCTGCGCAAGAAGGGAGTGCCTCACTTGCGGCAAAATGGCCGGGGCGACGAGCTGGTGCTGGTCCGCGTGGCCGTTCCGGCCAAACTGTCCCGGGAGCAGAAGCATCTTTTCCAGGAGCTAGGCAAGACGTTAGAGCCGGAGGCCATCTGGCAAGAGAAACGCAGTTTGGTGGACGAGCTGCGGGAGATACTGGGCCTGTAAGTGGGGTGGATGAGACTTGGATACGTCCCCGATCCTCTGAGCTGACTCAGCATGGAGTGGCTTGAGGTCAGCGTGACGGTGGAGAACGAGGCCGCGGAGGTTGTGGCCGAGGTTCTATCGCGCTACGTCTATCGCGGGGTGGCCATCGAAGCCGGGCCCGAGGGCTGGAATGCGGGCCCGGTGGTTGTTAAGGCTTACTTACCTGCGGACGACCAACTGCAGGCCACGAAGCGCCGCATCGAGGAGGCGCTTTGGCACCTGGGTCAGATCCGGCCTATTCCAGCGCCAACCTTCCGTCCGGTCGCCGAGGAGGACTGGGCCGAAGCGTGGAAGGAACGGTTGGACGTCCTGCGCATAGGCCAGCACGTCGTCATTCGACCCTCGTGGCGGGAGTACGCGTCCGAGCCCAAAGACGTCGTCATCCAGTTGGACCCCGGTATGGCCTTCGGCACCGGTCTGCATCCCACGACGCAGATGTGCCTGGTGGTGCTGGAGGAGTTGACCCGTCCGGAGACGACAGTGCTCGACCTGGGCACTGGTTCTGGCATCCTGGCGATTGCAGCAGCAAGGTTGGGCGCTGGACGTGTGCTGGCGGTGGACAACGATCCCGTAGCGGTCAAGACGGCACGCGGGAACGTGGTCACCAACGGGGTGCAGGGAACCGTGAGCGTGGTGTGCGGGTCTCTGGCGGACGTGCCGGGGAGTTACGACCTGGTGGTGGTCAACATCCTGGCCAGGGTGATCGTGGAGATGATGCAGGAGGGACTCGCAAACCGGGTGCGTCCTGGGGGGAGGCTGATCACTGCCGGTATTATCGCTGATCAGGAGCCGGAGGTCGTCGTGGCCCTGGAGCAAAAAAGGCTTGCGCTGGTGGAACGGCGACAGACAGGCGATTGGGTGTGCCTGGTAGCAGAACAGGGCTACTCCCTTGGCTGCATGGTGCGCTTATGGCGGTAGACAATTCGACCGCGTGTCAGGTCATAGGGCGAGAGTTCCACCCGCACGCGGTCGCCCAGCAGGATACGGATATAGTACTTGCGCATTTTGCCAGAAAGGTAAGCCAGTATCTCGTAGCCGCTGTCAAGCCGCACACGGAACTGCGTGCCTGGCAAGGCTTCAACGACGGTGCCCTCTACGTCTATCTTATCTTCTTTCTTTTTGCCCATGACGGCTTGCCCTTCCGCGTTGGCTGCGGCGATTGGAAAGCACTAAGCAGCTTCCTGGCGGACTGCTTCTGTTTCAGCGGCAACGGCAGCAACAGGAGCCTCGGGGGATTCGAGTGCTTCCCCTTCGGAGCTGAGAGGTGCTTCTTTCTGGGGTGCTAGCTCGTCTGCTGCGACTTCCCCAGCACTCACTGCCTCTGGCCGTGCAGCCTCTTCCGCGCTCGCCTCGCCGGCGGCCATCTCTGCCTCTGGCACTGCGGCCTCTTCCTCGACCGGTTCGCTGATCGCCGCCTCTACCACCGGGGCCTCTTCCTCGACCGGTTCGCTGACCTCCGCCTCTACCACCGGGGCCTCTTCTTCGACCGGTTCGCTGACCTCCACCTCTGGCACCAGGGCCTCTTCCTCGACCGGTTCGCTGATCGCCGCCTCTGCCTTAGCCTTGGCAGCTTCTTCCCTGGCGGCTGCCTCCTCCGCCTCACGGGCTGTCTGCTGCTCTGCCACCCAGCGTTCCCACTCGCTCTTCCGCACCTGCCTGGCACTCAGGGCGAGCCGCCTTCTCCGGCTTTCGATGCGGATAATCTTGACCAGGAGCGTTTCACCAGGATGTACGATGTCCGAGGGAGGCAGTTCTGGCGTGCCGATCATCTCGCTGGCGTGGAGCAGCCCTTCAACTCCCAGGTCCAGTTCGACGAAAGCGCCGAAATCCAGCACGCGGGTGACCCGTCCTTCGACCAACTGCCCCACCCGATAGTGGTCGTCCACGATCGTCCAGGGATCAGGCTGGAGTTTCTTGAGGCTGAGTGCGATCCGCTTGCGCTGCCGGTCCACGTCGAGGACGTAGACGTCCACCTCCTGGCCGACCTTGAGCACCTGGCGGGGATTGTCCACCCGGCCCCAGCTCAGTTCCGACACGTGGATCAGGCCATCGGCCCCACCGAGGTCCACGAAAGCGCCGAAATTGGTGATGCTGGTGACCTTCCCATGCTGCGTCTCTCCCTCGGTCAACTCGGTCATGACCCGCTCGCGCTGCAGTTCCTGCCAGGCGCGGAGCGCCCGCCGCTGGGAAAAGATCAAGCGGCGGCGATGGCGATCCACTTCGATGATCCTGAGCCCCATCTTTTCCCCGATCATGGCTTCCAGCCGCTGGCGGCGTTGCTCCTCGCGTAGACGCCTGGGCAGCCCCACGATTTGCGAGGCCGGGACAAAGCCGCGGATCTTGCCGAACCGGACGATGAGGCCGCCACGGTTGTACCCGGCGACCTCTCCCTCGTAGAGTTCGCCGCTTTCCAGCATTTGCTCAGCCTTGAGCCAGTCTTCGTACATACGGGCCTGATGGATGGACAGGATGGGGTGTCCATCCTTGTCCTCAGGTCGAAGTACGAAAACTGGGACCGTCGTGCCGGTGTCGATTTCCGAGCGGGTTTCCTCGTCCAGAAGCTCCAAGTCTTCGGTCGGGACCAATCCCTCTCGCTTGAAGCCGATGTCCACGACCAGACCCTGATCGCGGACCTCTATGACGACGCCGGTGCGAATGTCCCCACGCCGGGGCGCCTGATAGTCGTACCCGTTTGTAAGGTACTCGTCCATGCCCTGGGCAATCACATCTTGGTCGGTGGAACTCGGTTCACGCTGATCTTGGTTGGTCGAACCCTCGTCATTCAAAGCTTCCATGTTCATTAATTCAGATTACTCCTCGCGCGATACTGCACCTCCGACGAATAACCCGGCACCACCTCGCCAGACGGACGTGCGGGCGCTGCCGGGTCCGAGAATCACGCCTTGCGTTGGACGAATGCTTGATCAAATCGTCTTATCTCTGCCTACCTCACAAAAAGGCCGACATGTCAGAGACGGTTCGGCGTCGCGGTCCGCACAGAGAGGGGCAGTATCTCTAATGTGCACATATTTTATCACGTCATGGTGGAATGTCAAATCATCCCACGATGATTTCCCCTCCGTCCACCGGGATGACCGCTCCACTGATCCAGGTGACGGCCGGGTCGGCCAGGGCCACCAGCACCTTCGCGACGTCCTCGGTCGTCGTCATGCGGCCACCGGGGTTGCGCTTGAGCGCCTCGGCGACGTAGGTTTCGTGGCCTGGAATGACGCGCAACGCGGGCGTGTCGGTCACGCCGGGCCGCAGGCAGTTGACGGCGATGCCTCGCGGGCCCAGCTCTAGCGCCAGTTGCCGCATGTGGCTCTCGAGTGCTGCTTTGGCCGCCGAGACCGCCCCGTACATCGTCGCCATCCGGATCGCGCCGGCGCTCGAGAGCGCGTAGACCCGGCTTCCCTTCGCCAGGAGCCCTCGCCGGACCAGGTCCTGTACCCAGTAGACCAGGCTGTGGGCCATGACCCGCAGCGTCATGTCCATCTGGGCCTCGCTCACCGCTTCCTCGGGGGTATCGGCGATGAAGGGCAGCAGCGTGCCGAAAGCCAGCGAGTGCAGCACAAAGTGGATGTGGTTGGCAGGATCGTCGGCCAGTGCCCCCTCAATCTGATCGAGCACGCGCGCCCGCTTGCGGGCATCGGCGGCGTTGGTGTTGAAAAAGACCGCCTGGCGGCCCAGCGCCTCGACGTCGGCCACGACTTGCCTGGCCCGAGGCAGCGTCGCCCTCGGGTCGAGGTGCACGCCAAATATGTTCATCCCGGCCCCGGCCAGCGCCCGTGCCGTCGCCGCACCGAACCCACTCGACGCTCCCAGTATGAGCGCCCACCGGCCCTGCAATCCATTCTTGCCCATAATCTCTCCTCCTGTATGATATTCACTGCACGCAGAGTAGCTCTACGCATCACGCATTACGCATCACGTATTACGCTTTACGTATTACGTACTGCGTATTGCGTGCTGCGCTCCACACATGACAACACCCGGCGGCCAGACCCGATGCGCCTTCGGCCAGTGCGGGCTCTGAACTTGTGCCAGCGTATGAATCACGGTAGAATGCAGGCCCATGGAATCGATGACGGTCCGCAAACTCGACCACACCGGAAGCCAGGTCACCGCCTACCCAGGACAGGTGCTGTGGCGCGACGACCACGCCATCGTGCTGCGGACCGGGTGGGAGCGAGCCCCACTGGACCTGGGCTTTGTCGTCCTCGATCCCGGTGACCGCTGGACGGAGCACTTTTACGCCGACCGATGGTACAACATATTCGAGATTCGCGCCAGCGACGGGCGCTTGAAGGGGTGGTACTGCAACGTCACCCGTCCGGCCCACATCTGCGGCCCCGAGGTGGCTGCCGAAGACCTGGCGCTCGACCTGTGGGTCGCCCCCGACGGCGAGATGCAGGTGCTCGACGAGGACGAGTTCGCCGCGTTACCGCTGCCGCCTGCGGAGCGTGAGACCGCACGGCAGGCGCTGGTCGAACTCCAGGCGATGGTGGCACGAGGGGCGGCCCCGTTCGACAGAAGGCGCGACGATGGATAGTGCGGCCGGATTGCAGCGCTGGGAACGCTGGGTGCTGGTCGTGGTCCTGCTGGTGGGGGCGGTCCTGCGCCTGGTGGCGTTGGGTGACGTGCCCCCAGGGCCGGGCTACGACGAACTGGAGAACGTGCGCCTGAGCGAGCGCGTCCTGGCGGGGGAGTGGGCTATCTATTTCCCGGACAACTTTGGGCAGGAGTCGCTCTACCCCACGCTGGCCGCGCTGGCGGTGCGCCTGCTGGGCTGGAGTGTGCCCGTGCTGCGGTTGCCCGGTGCGCTGGCAGGGGTCCTCTCCGTGCTGGCGCTCTACCTGGCCGGCCGCCGGCTGGCTGGCCAGCGTGCCGCGCTGCTGGCGGCCGCTTTCCAGGCGATTTCGTTCTGGGCGCTGATCGAAACCCGCATGGCGCTGGAGATGACGCTCTTGCCCCCGCTGGCCGGGTTGGCGATGCTGTTCCTGGCGCGCGGGTTGGACGGAGCGGCGAGCCACCGCTGGCGCTCGCTGCTCGACTTTGCGCTGGCCGGGGGCTTTCTCGGCGTCCAGGTCTATGCCTATACCGCCGGGCGGGTGATGGTTCTGCTGCCGCCCGCGCTGCTGGTCTACCTGGGTCTGCTCGACCGGCGTACCCTGCGGCGTTACTGGGCGGGGGTGCTGGTACTCTGCCTGGTGACGGTGCTGGTCGCCGCGCCGCTGGCGCTCTTCCTGCGTGCCCATCCCGAGGCCGAGCAGCGCCTCGATCAGCTCAGCGGCCCGTTGACCGCGCTGCGCCAGGGCGACTTGCGCCCGGCGCTGGAGATCACGGCGGGCACGTTGGGCATGTTCGCGCTGCGGGGTGAGCCCCAGTGGTTGTACAACATCGCCCACCGGCCCGTCTTTGATCCGATCACGGCGGTCTTTTTCTACGCCGGGCTGGCGCTCTGCATCGCCCAGTTGCGCGACTGGCGGTGCGGTGTGACGTTGCTTTGGCTGCTGGTCGGGCTGGGGCCAGCCATGGTCAGCCTCCCCCCTGGTTCCTTCAACCACACGCTCGCGGCTCAGCCAGCTGTCTACCTGGTGCTGGCGCTGGGCGTGGACGCGGCGTGGAGATGGCTGGCGCGGCGGCGGGCCTGGGCCGGCCCGCTGTTGGTCTCGCTGTTGTTCACGCTCAACGGTGTGCTTTCCGGCTATGCCTACTTTGTCACCTGGGCCAGCGCTCCCGAGGTGCGGGAACTGTACCAGGGCGGCGTCACGGCCGTCGCCCACGAACTGGATGCGCACGATCCACCCGGCCCGGTGGCCGTCGGTGCGCCCTACGTCAGCCACTGGCATCCCTGGAACACCGTCGGCTTTTACCTGGCGCTGCGCCGGGACGACCTGCGCGTGCGCTGGTTCAACCCGGCCGGGGGATGGGTCTGGCCGGCAGGCCCTGGCCCCGCCACCACCTACTTTCCGGCGGACCCGCTCGGACCGCAGGCCTGGGATCCGGCGCTGGAGGAGCTGTTCGTGGCCGACGCCGCCTTGTTGCCGTCGGCCAGCGATGACTTTGCCGCCTTCCGCGTCGCTTCCCCGGCGGCGTTGGAGGAGCGGCTGGGCGCGCTGCCCGAACCGGCCGTGGCCTGGCCCCCGGAGCTGGCGCATCTCCCGCCGCCGACGCTGCCCCTCGTCTTCGGCGACCGTTTCGCCCTGCTGGGGGCGGAATTGGGCGCGGGTACTGTCGCGCCGGGCGGCGAGTTGCGGCTGATTACCTACTGGGAGGTGGTGGACGCTGACCCCACACCCGTGGTCGCCTTCGTGCACCTGACCGCCGACGGGCACGACATCTGGGGGCAGCACGATTGGCTGGACGTGCGGGCGGAGGATCTATGGCCCGGCGATCGTTTCGCGCAGGTGCACCCGGTGCCGGTCCAGCCCGAGACACCGCCGGGTATCTATCACGTCCAATTGGGCCTCTATAACCCAGCTACGCTGCAGCGGCTGCCCATCGCGGCGGGCGCGGGGGACACGGCAGACCGGGTTTGGGTGGGGGAGGTGGAGGTAGAGTAGCCGCGCTTACCTTCCCGAAAGCTGCGGCGGGGCGCTGGCGTGGAGAATGGGTGCTTCTGGAGAAGGCTTTTGCGTTGCCGGGCCTGTCCTGAAGCTTTCGGGAAGGTGACGGGAGCGATAGAGGAGGTGCACGCGTGGCTTTTACGATCGAGATCTGGAAGGAACGGACGAGCGAACAACTGCAAGAGATTGGCGGCTGGGTGGAGCGGCGGAAATCGCAGGACGTGCCCCACCTGCTGTACGGCGCTTTATGTGGCTTGAGCCTGTGGCCGCTGGTGGAGGCGGCCCAGGCGGGGCAGTGGCTGCCGGTGATGATGGCCTTGGGCAGCGTCGCCGCCGGCGTAGGCGGCAATCTCATCGCCGAGCAGGTGCAGCGCTGGAAGGACCGGGCAGACGAAGCGCAGGTGACCGAGTGGGTGGTCGAGCACGCCCCGGCCGACCCTGACCTGCGGGAGGCGCTGGATACGATCCTTGAGAGGCTGGATGCCGTGGCTCAGGCCCAGGCTGGGCTGAGCGAGACCGACCGCCGCTGGTTCGCCCAGACCCTGCGGGGAGAGATGGCCCAACTGGGCAATCTGGCGCGATTCGAGGCCGAGCTCAGCGGTTCCGGCGCCATCGCCCAGGGGGAGGGAGCCAGGGCCGTGGGACAGCGCGGCGTCCTGGTCGAGGGCAACGTCCACGGCGACGTGGTGACCGGCCAGAGGACGACCCTGTTTGACCAGCGGGGGCAGATCGTCGGCCGTTAGACCAACGTCGCCGGGGACTGGGACGAGGAGTCGTCGTGAACCACCTTCCCGAAAGCTTGCACGAGCGATCCAACAACCATTTTGGCGCTTCTTGGTAGCATCTCCGGCATTGCCGATCGCTGGGAGCTTTCGGGAAGGTTTGCTTCCGTGAGCGAGGAGCGGTGACCATGACCGAATCGAGCGAACGCGACCGGGATGGGTTGCAGGCCGAGATCTCCAAACTGCGCCAGGCACTGGACAGCCTGGCCAGGATGGTCCGGCAGGGCCTGCCGGTGGCCGAGGCCCGGGCGCAGGCGCGGGAGCGCCTGGCTGCACTTGAAGCCCAGGCCATCGCGCTCGGCGACGTGCGCGGTGACCTGGTCACCGGCACCAAGACGACCGCCTTCGACCAACGCGGGCAGCGCCTGGATACCCAGGTCAACGTCGCCCACCTTTACCAGGTCTATCAGGCCGCGCCGGGCCGTGCCGAACTGGCCGAGGAGGCCTTCCGCAAGGTTCTGGCCGACTATCTGGACTGGGTGATCCGCGAGTACGGCTATACCCGGCTCCACGGCCTGCAGACGTTGCAGCAGACCGGCGCGCTGGACCGGCCCCTGGCCCAGGTCTACACCTCGCTCGCCGTCCGGCACCGCCAGGCCGTGACGCCCGGCGGCGATGCCGTCCGCCCCCGCCGGCCCGGTGTGGCCGGGGAAACGATGGGGCCCGAACCGCGGCCGGTGGACATGGCCGACCTGCTGACGCTGGGCGAGCGGGTCGCCATCGTCGGCGGCGCTGGCTCGGGCAAGACCACGTATCTTTTCTTCGTCGCCGCTTCGCTGGCCGCCGCGCTGCGGGGTCGGTCGCTGGATGTGCGCCTCAAGCCGCCAGCGCCCGACGCGCCGCTGCCGGTGCCGCTCCTGGCCCCCCTGCGCTTCTGGAAGGTCTATCGCGACGAGTGCGCCCGGGTGCCCGGCCTGCGCGTCCTGCACGGGCCGGATGAGGGCTCGCTGGGCGCGTTTCTGCTATGGTTCCTGCGGGCCCGCTACAGGAACTTTGAGGCCGCTGGCGATTTTTTCGACCGGCTGCTGCGGGGCGGTCAGGGCTGCGTGATCATGCTGGACGGCCTCGACGAAGTGGTGAGCGTGGCCGAGCGGCGCACGGTGCGCGATGGGGTGGAACGGCTGCTGCGCAGCCTATATCCGGGCAATCGCTGCCTGGTCACCGCCCGCGAGGCCGGCTATCGCGACGCTCCTTTTGGGAGCAGCTTTGTCCGATGCGACATACAGCGCATGGACGAGGAACAGATCGCCACGCTGGTCGGCGCCTGGTGCGAGCAGATCTACCCGCAGCCCCGTGACCGTGAATCAGCCTGCGGGGACCTCCTGGAGGCGATCGCCAGTCTCAACGCCGAGCGCGCCGCCCGGGGCCAGCCACCGCTGGTTGCCACCCCGCTCATGGTGACGATGGTCGTCAGCGTCAAATACAGCCGCCGCGAGCTGCCCCGTGAGCGGGCCAAGCTTTACGACGCCTGCGTCGACGTGGTGCTGGGGAGCGAGTACACCGGCCGCGAGGACGACGCGGGTGCCCGCCGAGGGGTGGTGGCAGCCGGCGGCCCTCCCGACAAGCAGCGGGAGTGGCTCTCTCACCTGGCCTTCCACATGCATAGGGGCGGCCAGGCTGGGGCCAGCCTGGACGAGGCCGGGGTGCGCGCCGTCCTGGCACCAGCCCTGCGCGAACGGGGCGAGGATGGACTCTTGGATCCTTTCCTGGCGGCGACGCGTCACCGGGGCGGCCTGTTTGAGGAGCGGGGTGACCGTTTCCAGTTCATGCACCTGACGTTCCAAGAGTACCTGGCCGCCCAATACCTGGCCCGGCAGTGGGGGGAGCAACCCCCCGATTTCCTGGCCCGGATCGTGACCGACGAGTGGTGGCGCGAGGTCCTGCTGCTGACGGTGGGCAGCCTGGGGTCCCCGACGCCCTACGAGCGACGCCGCGCGTTTGTCGCCGCGCTGTGCCAGTTGCAGGGGCGGCTGCCGATTCGATTGGCTGCTGCTGAGCTGGCCGCGGCTGGCCTGGCTGACCTGACTGGCCCCGAGCCTGCGCTGCAAGAGATGGCCTGCCATCGGCTGCTCACGCTGCTGTCCGACCCGGCGCTGCCCGAGGTCCCGCCGGCTGCCCGGGCTGCCGCCGGCCGCGCGCTGGCCGTGCTGGGCGACCCGCGCGATCTTGGCGAACTGGTGAGCGTGCCTGCCGGACCGTTCCTGATGGGGGACGATCGGGATAGAGACGCCAGCCCACAGCACGAGGTGACGCTGCCGGCGTTCAAGATCGGGCGGTACCCGGTGACAGTGGACCAGTACCGGCGGTTCGTCAAGGCGACCGGGCGGGCGTGGCGGATGGACGAGGAGCGGAGGGCGGAGCGCGCCAATCACCCCGCGGTCTACATCTCCTGGTACGACGCGCGGGCCTATTGCGCCTGGTTGACGGGCGTCTGGCGGGCCGAGGGCAAGATTGGGCCAGACGAGGTGGTGCGGTTGCCCACGGAGGCGGAGTGGGAGAAGGCGGCTCGCGGGACCGACGGGCGGCGGTATCCGTGGGGCGACGAGTGGAAGAAGAACTATTGTAACACCGGGGAGCTGGGTCTGGGTGGCACCACGCCGGTGGGGATCTTTCCGGAGGGGGCCAGCCCCTATGGCTGCCGCGACGTGGCAGGCAACGTCTGGGAGTGGACGCGGAGCCTGTGGGGGCCTTGGACGGGCACAGAGGCGGAGCTTCGGTTTGCCTATCCGTATGATCCCGACGACGGGCGGGAGGACCTGGAGGCGGGAGATGACATCCTCTGGGTGGTGCGGGGCGGGTCGTTCAACGTCAGTCGTGTTTACGCCCGCTGCGCGGTCCGCAACAGGAACTACCCGAACTTCGTCTGGAACTTCTACGGGTTTCGGGTGGTGGTCTCCCCCATCTCTCCCGCCTCTGCACTCTGAACCTTCCCGAAAGCTGCGGCGGGGCGCTGGCGTGGAGAGTGGATACCTCTTGAGAAGGCGTTTGCATTGGCATGCCTCTCTTGAAGCTTTCGGGAAGGTAGTGGACGCAGTTTACCTTCCCGAAAGCTGCGGCGGGGCGCTGGCGTGGAGAACGGGTACTTCCTGAAGAGGCGTTTGCGTTGCCCGGCCTGTCCTGAAGCTTTCGGGAAGGTAGCGAAAGCTGCGGCGGGGCGCTGGCCTGGAGGATGGGTACTTCCTGAAGAGGCGTTTGCGTTGCCCGGCTGGTCTTGAAGCTTTCGGGAAGGTAGCGAAAGCTGCAGCGGGGCGCTGGCGTGGAGGATGGGTACTTTTGGAGAGGGCGTTTGCGTTGCCAGGCTTCTCTTGAAGCTTTCGGGAAGGTAGCGAAAGCTGCGGCGGGGCGCTGGCATGGAGGATGGGTACTTCCTGGGAAGGTGTTTGCGTTGCCTGGCTGGTCTTGAAGCTTTCGGGAAGGGTATTGCGGAAGGAGCCGATATGCCCTATCGTCAGAATGTCTTCGCCCCTGACCACATCTACCACGTCTACAACCGGGGCATCAACAGGATGCCGATTTTTGCCTGTCCCGACAACTATGTCTATCTGTTGCGCAAGGTCAAGCGGCTGCTCGACGAACTGTCCATGACCGTTCTGGCCTACTGCCTGATGCCCAACCACTACCACTTTGTCCTGCGCCAGGACGGCGATGTTCCCATCTCGACGTTTGTCCAAAGGCTGTTTCAGACCTACACCCAGGCGTTCAACAGACAGCAAGGGCGCAAGGGGCCGCTCTTTGAGGGGCGTTTTCGCCACGTGCACGTGGATCGGGACGAATACGTCGTGCACCTGTGCCGCTACGTGCACCTGAACCCTGTGACGGGGGGCCTGGTCCCGGATCCCGCAGATTGGCCCTACAGCAATTACCTGGAATGGATCGAGGCGCGCCCGGGGAGGCTGGTGGATCGTACCTTTGTCCGGCAGTTCTTCCCGACGCCAGACGCTTACGTCGCCTTTGTGCAGGATCACGTTGCATCCCACACGGCGCAGCAACTGCGGCCTTACTTGTTGGATGACGAAGACCACCTTCCCGAAGGCTAAACCAAGGTGCCCGCCAGGCATTCTGAAGCTCTCGGGATGCCGCTCTGATAATTCGATTCGTCTGTCAAGCTTTCGGGAAGGGGAGGCAAACATGATCGTCGCAGTGATCGATGGTATGGGCGGGGGCATCGGGGCTCAGATCGTGACTCAACTGCGGCAGGAACTGCCGCTGGACGTGGAGATCCTCGCGCTGGGCACGAACGCCGTCGCCACCGACAGGATGATGAAAGCCCGCGCCAGCCGGGGGGCCAGCGGCGAGAACGCGATTCGGGTGTCGATCGGCCAGGCCGATTTCATCCTGGCCCCCATCGGCGTGGTCGTCCCCAACTCCTTGATGGGCGAGGTCACGCCGGTCATCGCCGAGGCCATCGCCGGAGCGCCGGGACACAAGCTCCTCCTGCCCATCAACCAGCCGCACTTCCAGATCGTGGGGATCGAGTGGAAACCGCTCACCAAACAGATCAGCGCGGCCATCCAGGTCATCCGGCAGGCGTTGGAGGCCGGCAGCATGTGATACCTACCTGACATCCACCTTCCCGAAAGCTTGGAGAGATGGGTTGGATGCCAGGAACTCGTCTGAGGCGTTCCAAAGCAACTATCCCATACGCCGCTGAAGCTTTCGGGAAGGTTGACATCTGCCAAGTCCGTGGTATAGTTCCAACCGTCGACATGAAGTCGGCGGAAAATCGCGCATCGTGAAGATCGCCAGCGGCCGGCCTGAAGGCCCGGTACCGGTATTGGCGGTCTTTTTTTTCTCTGGAGGTGCAACGTGTGTGAAGCCAAGGTCTACATCGGCGACGAGGGCGCAGAACAAAAGGTCATGGACGACGTGGTGCTGGTCCAGCCTGAGGGCGACGCCTACCTGCTGGTCAACCTGCTCGGCGAGCAGAAGCTGGTGCAGGGGCAGATCGAGAAGATCGACTTCCTGCACCATTCGCTCCACCTGAGCCGCCCGCGGGATCCGTCGGTTGTCCAGAGTTAGCCGCGCGTAACCTGCGTCCCCTGATGGACTGGCAAATCTAATCCTGGACGCAAGGAGGCATAACATGCTACTGAACACGGTTGTACCGTCTCCGGCTCCCATGCACATCCCGGATGGGTTCCTCAGCCTGGGGGTCTCGCTGGTCTG
>DATKTN010000365.1:0-12048 GCA_035531135.1 Anaerolineae bacterium | reverse complement strand
GGGCGGGCGGCGGGGCGCCGCTTAGCGGGATGAGCAAGCAGGAATACCTGGACTATGAGATCCAGATGGCGCTGGAGGAGGGGGATCGTGTGGACCTGCTCGCGATGGGGCGGCCCGAGGGGCTGGGCTGCTACTGTGCGGCTAACCAGATGCTGCGGGTGATCGTAGACCGGCTCGAAAAACAGTATGACTATGTGGTGATTGACAACGAGGCGGGGATGGAGCACCTCAGCCGCCGGACGACCCGGGACGTGGATGTGTTGCTGCTGGTGACCGACCCCACCCAGCGGGGGCTGATCGCGGCGCAGCGCATGCGCGAGATGGTGCCCGAACTGGAGATCGGCGTGGGCCGCACGTATCTGGTCATCAACCGGCTGCGGGGCGATGGGGCGCCGCCGGCTGGTCCCGCTGGGGGGGTGCCTGCGCCGCTGGCGCAGGCCGTGGAGCAGGCTGACTTGGAGCTAGTAGGCACGGTGCCCGAGGACCCGGCGATGGCCGAGTTCGAGTTCACCGGGCGCCCGCTGGTAGAGTTGCCGGCGGAGACGGCTGTCTATCGGGCGGTGCGAGAGATTGCGGAGCGGGTTGTGGAGGGGGGATTTCCCACTGCCGCTCCAGGCGTGAGACGTGATGCGTGATGCGTGAGACGTGATGCGTGATGCGTGAAACGTGATGCGTGATGCGTGAAACGTGATGCGTGATGCGTGAAACGTGATGCGTGGAGCGCCAAAGGTGAGGTTGAATTGGTCAGTAGATAAAAGGAGGTAGCCGAAATGTACATCATTGGCGAAAACATCCATATCATCTCGCCCAGGGTCAAGAAGGCCATCGCCGAACGCGACGAAAAGTTCTTCCAGGACACTGCAGTGCGCATGGTGGACGCCGGGGCCGACGCGGTGGATCTGAACGTCGGCCCCCAGAAAAAGCACGGCCACGAGATCTTGCCGTGGCTGGTCGAGGTGGTCGAGAAAGTGGTGGACGTGCCGTTGGTCTTTGACACGACCAACCTGATGGCGATCGAGGCGGCATGCGAGACGGTGACGAAGGCGCAGCCGATCATCAACTCGACCGATGCGCGGGCGGAGCGGTTGGAGTCGGTGCCCGCCGTGGCCAAAAAGTTCAACACGCGCCTGGTCGCGCTGACGATGGCCGAGGGCATGATCCCGGTTGGGGCTGACGAGCGGGTGAGTATCGCGCTGGAGCGACTGATCCCGCACATGCTGGAGATCGATTTCCCGATCACCGACCTGATCATCGACCCGCTGGTGCTGACGGTCTCCGGCTGCCAGGAGTATTGCCCGGAGTGCATCGAGGCGGTGCGCACGCTCAAGTTTGCGTGGGATCCGCCCCCGTTGACGAACGGCGGCCTCTCGAACGTGTCGAACGCCGTGCCCAACGAGATGCGGCCGTTTCTCAACCGCACCTACATGGTGATGTTGATGGGCGCCGGCATCGACATGGTCATCGCCGATCCGTTCGACCGCGAGTTGCTCGAGTGGATCCGCGTGGTCGAGGAGCGGGACGAGAGCACGGCGCTCAACAGGCTTTTGCTCAAGCTGCACGACCGGGTGGAGGCGATGGAGGAGTTGCAGCCCGAGGACGTGGACATGTCCGACCCGCAGCAGGCGGACATCTGGAAGACGGTGCAGGTGCTGCTGAACAAGGTCATCTACACGGATTCGTATCTGCGGTTATAGCCGATTCGCAACACGGGTTTGCGGGATTAAGTGAATAAGGATGGCCAGCTTCACAGGCGGACAGCTTCGCAGGCTGGGCCTCTAATCTTGGGAGGAAATATGACAGCGCAATTGATTGACGGTAAGGCAATCGCGGCTCAGATTTACGAGGAGATCCAGGCTGAGGTTGCAGAGTTGAAGGAAACACACGGGGTCATACCCGGTCTGGCGACGGTGCTGGTGGGCGAGAACCCGGCATCCCAGTCTTATGTCCGATCCAAGCAGAAGACGTGCACCCGGGTTGGCTTCAACTCGATCGGCGAGCACCTGGCGGCAGATGCGTCTCAGGAAGAGGTCGAGGGGCTGGTGAAGCGGTTGAACGGGGACCCCAATATCCACGGTATCCTGGTTCAGCTTCCGCTGCCCCGGCATTTGGACGAGGAAAAGATATTGAGCGCGATCAGCCTGGAGAAGGACGTGGATGGGTTCCACCCGATCAACATCGGGCGACTGTCGATGAAGGGGCGCAAGCCGCTGTTTGTGCCCTGCACGCCTTCCGGGTGCATCGAGTTGCTGGTACGTTCCGGCGTCGAGATCGAGGGCCAGGAGGCGGTGATCCTGGGGCGCTCTAACATCGTCGGCCTGCCGGTGTCGATGCTGCTGCTGCATCGGAATGCCACGATCACGATCTGCCACTCCCGCACGCAGGATCTGCCGGGCACGTGCCGCCGCGCCGACATCTTGATCGCGGCGGTGGGCCGGCCCAAGATGGTGAAGGGAGATTGGGTCAAGCCCGGGGCGGCGGTGATTGACGTGGGCATCAACCGGGTGGATGACCCCACGGCCAAGAGGGGCTACCGCCTCGTGGGTGACGTGGATTTTGACGAGGTGAACGAGGTGGCGGGCTACCTGACGCCGGTGCCGGGTGGGGTCGGGCCGATGACGATCGCGATGTTGATGTGGAACACGCTCGCGGGGGCGAAGCGGGCTGCGGGGTTGAAACCCTAAGAAACCCTTAGGGTTTGGGGGATGGCAGGAGGTGGTATGCGAGTCCAGCTTTCGATCGACAAGGTGCGTGGCCCTTTCGTGGCGCGGGTGGAGGAGATCAGCGGGCAGGATCTGCTGGCCTGCAATCAGTGCGGCAAGTGCAGCGCCGGCTGCCCGGTGGTGGCGGCGATGGATCTCTTGCCCAACCAGGTCATCCGCATGGCCCAACTGGGGATGGAGGATGTTCTGGAGTGCAACACGATTTGGATTTGCGCCTCCTGCCTGACCTGCGTCACGCGCTGCCCCAAGGGGGTGGATCTGCCCCGTTTGATGGAGGCGCTGCGCCAGATCGCGCTGCGCCGGGGGGTGGCGAAGCTGGACCTGGCTGCGCTCCCGCCGGAGTTGTTGAAAGAGGTGCCACAACTGGCCATCGTCGGCGGGTTCAGGAAGTATATGAGGTAAATGGATGGGTTTCAGAAAACCCCTTTAGAGATGATAGGTGGGTTTCAGAAAACCCCTTTAGGAGGCGTATGTGGGTATCCCCTATTATCCGGGTTGCACGCTTTCTACGAAGGCCAAGAACTATGACCGCTCCGGGCGGGCGGTAGCGGCGGCGCTGGGGGGCGACGGACGCTTCGAGTTGGAGGAGCTTGCCGAGTGGCAGTGCTGCGGGGCGACGTTCCCCTTGATGCTGGATGATTCGATGGCGCTGATCGCCCCGACGCGGATACTGTACCAGGCACAGCAGGCGGGCGAGCGGGTGGCGACGTTGTGTGCCATCTGTTTCAACGTGCTCCGCCGCTCTCAGGCGCTGCTGAAGCGAGACCCGGAGATGCTGGAGCGCATCAATTGGTTTACCGAGCAGGAGTATCGCGGAGATGTGACGGTCGTGCATTTCCTGGAGGTGTTGCGGGACGACGTGGGCTGGGAGGCACTGGCCGAGCGGGTGGTGCGGCCGCTGACCGGAATGCGGGTCGCTCCCTACTACGGGTGTCTGCTCCTGCGGCCCTACGAGGAGATCGGGCTGGACGATCCGGAGGACCCGGTCATCCTGCACGACTTGGTACGGGCGCTGGGCGCCGAGCCGGTGGATTTTCCGTACAACATCGAGTGTTGCGGTTCTTACCTGACGGTGAAGGATCCACAGGTCTCTGAGACGCTCTCGAAGGACGTCGTCGCGTCGGCGCGGGAGCACGGCGCGCAGGTCATCATCACCGCCTGCCCCTTGTGCCAGTTCAACCTGGATTATCCGCAGCGGGAGACGGAGGCCGGGCGTACGGGCAATGAGATCCCGGTGCTCTATTTCACCCAACTGATGGCCGTCGCGCTGGGCCTGCCGGAGGAGACGTGGGGGTTTGAGGATCATTATGTGGATCCGGGACAAACCCTAAGGGTTTCAGAAAACCCCTAGGGTTTTTTGGGGGGGCGATTCGGGGTTTGAGTTGATGAATTATCGGGCTTTGGTGATCGGTGCGGGAATCGGCGGGATGCAGGCCGCGTTGGATATCGCCGACAGCGGTTATGAGGTCTTTCTGGTGGAGAAGGACCCGTCCATCGGGGGCCACATGGCTCAGCTCTCGGAGACGTTCCCGACGCTGGACTGTTCTCAGTGCATTCTGACGCCGCGCACGGTGGAGGTCGGACAGCATCCCAACATCCGGTTGCTCACGCTCAGCGAGGTCGTGGCAGTCGAATCGGGGGCCCGACCAGAGTCGGAAGGGACCCTCACCCCGGCCCTCTCCCAGGGGGAGAGGGGGGGGCATTTTCGCGTGCGCATTCTCCGCCATCCTCGTTACGTCGTCGAGGAGAAGTGCACCGCCTGCGGTGATTGCGCCAAGGTCTGCCCAGTGGTCGTGCCGAACGAGTTCGACCGGGGGCTGGCTGCCCGCCGCGCGATCTACATACCCCATCCCCAGGCGGTGCCGGCGGTCTACCGGCTTGATCCCAACGCGTGCCTGGGACTTTTTCCGTTGGCGTGTGGAAAGTGCGGGGAGGCGTGTGAGAGACAGGCGATTGATTACGATATGGCACCGGAGACGGTCGAGGTAGATGTGGACGCCATCGTCGTTGCTACAGGGTATGAACTGTACCAGGAAGAGGCGGTGATGGCCTACGCCTACATGGATCACCCCGATGTGATGGATGGGTTAGAGTTTGAGCGGCTGCTTTCCGCCTCCGGGCCGACCGGTGGCAAGCTGGTCCGTCCTTCTGATGGCAAGGTGCCAAAAGAGGTGGTCTTTATCCAGTGCGCCGGTTCTCGCAACCCGGAGCATGGCCTGCCGTATTGTTCCAAGATCTGTTGTATGTATACCGCCAAGCACGCCATCCTCTACAAGCATCGCGTTCACGATGGCCAGGTCTATGTGTTCTACATCGACATCCGGGCCGGTGGCAAAGGGTACGAGGAGTTTGTCACACGCGCGATGGAGGAGGACGACACGGTCTATATCCGGGGGCGGGTTTCCAAGGTCTTTCCCCGGGATGGCAAGGTGGTGGTGTGGGGCGTCGACACGTTGACTGAACGCAAGGTGGAGATCGCGGCCGACATGGTCGTGGTGGCGGCGGCGATTGTCCCCTCGGCGAGGAGCCGGAGGCTCGCAGAAGTGCTGGGCATCGGTGTGGACGAGTTTGGCTTCTACACCGCCTCGGATGCGGAGATGACGCCGGTGGAGAGCGGGGTGCCGGGTGTCTTCCTGGCCGGTGCGGGGCTCGGGCCCCAGGACATCCCGGAGACGGTCGCGCAGGCCTCTGGCGCTGCGGCCAAGGTGCTGGTATTCTTCGAGGCAGAGAAGGCGAAGAGGCGGAAGGACACGGATCGGCAGGATTAGGACGGATCGGAGGTGTCAGGGTGTGCGATCGAGCGGCGGTTATGGCGGAGGCGGAATGAGCCGGATCGGTGTATTTATCTGTCATTGTGGCATCAACATCGCCAGTACGGTGGATGTGGAGCGGGTGGCCGAGGAGGTGGGCCAGCACCCGGAGGTTGTCTATGCCACGGACTACAAGTACATGTGCTCTAACCCGGGGCAGCAGTTGGTCAAGGATGCTATTGTGGAGCAGGATCTGGACGGTGTGGTCGTCGCAGCGTGTTCGCCTCTGATGCACGAGAAGACGTTCCGCCGGACGGCGGCGGCGGCGGGATTGAACCCGTACTGTTGCGAGATGGCCAACATCCGCGAGCAGTGCTCGTGGGTGCACCAGCGCGAACCTGCCCGGGCCACGGAGAAAGCGATCGAGGTCGTGCAGACGGTCGTGGAGAGGGTCTCGCGGGACGAGGAGCTGGAGCCGTTCCGTCTGCCGTTGACGAAGCGGGCGCTGGTCATCGGTGGGGGGATCGCCGGGATGGAGGCCGCGCTCGACGTCGCCAACGCGGGCTTTCCCGTGGTCTTGGTCGAGCGGGAGGCTCACCTGGGCGGAAAGATGGCCCGGCTGAGCGGTACCTACTTGAACTTGCGCGCTGCCCCGGATTTGCTGGAGCGCAAGGTCGAGCAGGTCCTCAAGCACCCGAATGTTGAGGTGTGGACGGAGGCGCAGGTCATCGGGGTAGAAGGATACGTTGGGAACTTTGAAGTGGAAGTTTCAGGTAAAGTCTCAGGTTTCAAGTTGGGTGAACCTGAAACCCTGAAACCTGAAACTATGACCTTTGGGGTGGGCGCGATTGTGGTGGCGACGGGTTGGGACCCCTACGCGCTGGAGCGGTTGCCCGAGTACGGCGGCGGGGAGATCCCGGACGTGGTGGACGGGTTGACGTTTGAGGGGATGTTGCGGGAAGAGGGAGGGCTTCGACGGCCCTCCGATGGGCGGGTGCCTCGGGAGGTGGTGTTCGTCCAGTGTGCGGGCTCCCGTGACCCGGAGCGGGGTGTGCCTTATTGCTCGAAGGTGTGTTGCATGGTCGTCGCCAAGCAGGCGATATCGTTCAAGGAGCGCGTGCCGGAGGGCCAGGCGTACGTTTTCTACATTGATATCCGATCGGCGGGAAAGGGATACGACGAGTACGTCCAGCGAGCCATGGAGGAGCACGACATTCTGTATTTGCGGGGAAAGGTGAGCAAGATATTCCGCGATGGGGACAGAACATTGGTGTGGGGGGCCGATACGCTGAGCAGCAGGCCAGTGGAGGTGGCGGCCGACCTGGTGGTGCTGGCGACGCCGATGACGCCCAGCCGGCAGGCGCTCGATCTGGCGCAGACGCTGCGGGTTGGTGTGGATCAGAACGGTTTCTTCAGCGAGGCGCACCCCAAGTTGCGCCCGGTCGAGAGCCTGACGGCGGGGGTGTTCCTGGCTGGGGCAGCCCAGGGGCCGAAGGACATCCCGGAGACGGTGTCGCAGGCTTCGGGTGCGGCGGCCAAGTGTCTGCAATTGTTCTCGCAGGATGAGATGACCCAGGAGCCGACGGTGGCGTATGTGGTGGAGGAGTTGTGCTCTGGTTGCAGTGTATGCGTGGAGGCGTGTCCCTACGATGCGCGGGCGATTCACCCAGTGCGGGGTGTCGCGACGGTTAACGCGGCGCTGTGCCAAAACTGCGGCGCTTGCGTCGTAGCCTGTCCGAACAAGGCAAGCCGGATATATAATTGGACGCCGGAGCAGATTCTGGCGATGGCGGATGTGATCGTCGGCACTTGCCGAAGAGTGAGATAGAAAGGGGCGACAGATGCGAGAATCTTTGATGAATGAGGTAAATGAGCGCAGTGGGCAGTCTGTACAGATGTGTTATCATTGCCACAAGTGCACTGCTGGCTGTCCCGCTGCTTTTGCGATGGAGTATGGGCCGGACCGGGTTTTGCGCCTGATCCAGTTTGGCCAGCGCGAACGGCTGTTGTCCAGCCGGGACGCGTGGCTTTGCCTGGGGTGCGAGATGTGCGGCGCGCACTGCCCCAACGAGATTGACATCAACGAGGTGATGATCGCGCTCAAGGAGATGTCGGAGGAGGTGGGCTACCGGGTGGAGGACTGCCAGCAACTGCGTGAACTGCTGGCCGACTACCTGGTGCAGCGACCGGAAGCGGTGATTGACGACCGGCTGTGTGCGGGCCTGGGGCGTCTCAACCGCCTGAGCGAGACCATCGCGGGCACGCACAACATCAGCGGCGATGACAACAGCAACCGGCTGATCTGGAGCCAGAATCTGGAGCATATCCCGCCTGGATTGGATCGCAAACAGGGGGCCGAGATCGTCTACTTTGTCGGCTGCGTCGCGTCGCTCTTCCCCCGCAGTTATCGCGTACCCCAGTCGTTTGCGTCTATTCTGGAGGCGAGCGGCGTCGATTTCACCACGCTGGGCGGGCAAGAGTGGTGCTGCGGCTATCCCCTGCTCTCCATGGGCCGGCTGGAACAGGCCAAGACGATCATCGAGCACAACGTGGCCCAGGTCAAGGAACTGGGTGCATCCCGGGTCGTGTTTGCCTGTCCTTCGTGTTATCACATGTGGAAGTACGTCTATCCCCGGGTTCTGGGGGAGGAGGCTGCTTCGGGCGAAGCCGAGGCGCGAACGGGCGAAGCCGAAGCGGCTTCGCTGGGGGGCCTGGAGGTGCTGCACGCCACAGAGTTGCTGGATGAACTGATCGCGCAGGGAGACATCGAGTTGGGTGAGCTGGACCTGCGGGTGACGTATCACGACCCGTGTGACCTGGGGCGCAAGAGCCACGTCTTCGAACCGCCCCGTCAGGTATTACGCCGCATCCCGGGCGTCACTTTTGTGGAGATGAGCAGTTGTGGGCAGATCTCTGAGTGTTGCGGTGGCGGGGGCAACCTGGAGAGTTTCGACCCGGACGTCGTCTCTCAGGTCTCGCTGAATCGCGTCAGCCGGGCCTGTGAGGTGGACGCGCAGGTGGTCGCCTCGGCCTGCCAGCAGTGCGAGCGCACGTTGACAGCGGCGGTGCGCCAGCACGAGGAGGCTCGTCGCGCCCGGTTGCGCGTGATGGACGTGACGGAGTTGGTGTGGAAAGCGATGGAGAAGGCGGCTGAGGAGGCTGCCGACGCTGGTTGATTCGGCTGAGGAGGCTCATTGGAATGAGGGGGCCGTCCATCGGAATGGGCGGCCGCTCATCGGAATGGGAGGAGAGATGGCAGACATTGGCGATACGGATCGCTGGGGGGAGCTGGCGCGTTATCGTTATGTGAAAACGCTGCCCAGCGGAAAGCGGCTGTTGTTGCGACCGTTGACGAAGGACGATAAGAAGAGCCTGATGGGTCTTTTTGCCCGGGCTTCTAGACAGGACCTGGAGTATTTCCGCAGCGATGCGGGCGACCCGGCTGTAGTCGAGGGGTGGGTGGACAACCTGAATCTGAGGCGGGTCTTTCCGCTGGTGGCGATTGTGGACGACAAGATTGTCGGGGAAGCCACGCTCCACTTTGGCGAGCACTACCGCCGGCATCGGGCATGGGTGCGCGTCTTTCTGGATCGGGAATACCGGCGCCAGGGGATCGGCATGCTGATGTTGCGGTGCCTGATTGATATCGCCCGGCGGGTGGGGTTGCAGCAGTTGTACGCGGAGGTATTGACCAATCAGCCACAGGTCATCAAGGCGTTTGGGGACCTGGGCTATCAGCACGAGGTCGCGCTGCGTGACTATTTCATCACGGACGGTGGCGAGATGCTGGACGTGGCGATCATGGTGGTGCGACTCGTGGATCATTCGGGTGAATTTTAAGGGTTAGGAGATAGCATGGCGATGAAACTTTCTGGGAATGGCAACGGCTCCAAGCAAGGCGGCGTGGGTTCCAAGCGGACCGCCTTTGGCTCCGCCCTGGTCGTGGGGGCTGGTATCGGGGGGATCCAGGCCTCGCTCGACCTGGCGGAGGCCGGGTTGAAGGTCTACCTGGTGGACAGGAGGCCGGCGATCGGCGGGGTGATGGCGCAACTCGACAAGACGTTCCCCACGAACGATTGCGCGATGTGCATTCTCTCGCCCAAGTTGGTCGAGTGTGGCCGGCATCTCAACATCGAGTTGATGACTTACGCCGAGTTGGATAGTATTGAGGGAGAGCCAGGCAACTTTACGGCGCGCGTGCGCCAGCACCCGCGCTACGTCGTCGTGGACGAGTGCACAGGGTGCGGTGACTGCGCGGAGGCCTGTCCCATTATCCGTCCCGACCAGTTCAACGTCGATATGTCCGAGCGGCGGGCGGCCTACAAGCTCTACCCGCAGGCTATCCCGAACGCTTTTGTGATCGAGAAGCGGGGGCGTGCGCCCTGCCGTGATGCCTGTCCCATCCACCAGCGCGCGCAAGGATACGTGGCGTTGATCCGCGAGGGTCGCTTCGCCGACGCCTACCGCACGATCCGCGAGGACAACCCCTTTCCCTCGGTCTGCGGCCGCGTCTGTAACCACAAGTGTGAGGACGCCTGCTCGCGGGGGAAGGTTGACGATCCGATCAACATCTTGCGGCTGAAGCGCTTCGTCGCCGACTGGGCGCTGGCCCATCCTGAAGAGGTCCATCGGAATGGAGAGGCCGTCCATAGGAATGGGGAGGCCGCCCATCAGAATGGGGAGGCCGTCCATCGGAATGGGGCTGATCAGAATGAGGGCGACGTCGCCCATCAGAATGGGGAGCCAGAGGTGGAGCCGACGGGGAAACGGGTGGCGGTGGTCGGCTCCGGGCCGGCTGGCCTCACGTGCGCGCAGGATGTGGCCAAATTGGGCCACGGTGTGACTGTCTTCGAGGCGCTGCCTGTTCCGGGCGGGATGATGCGCGTGGGTATCCCAGCTCACCGGCTGCCCTACGAGTTGGTCCAGCGTGAGGTTGAGGATATTCTGGCACTGGGGGTTGAACTGAAGCTCAACCACCGCGTGGACGATGTGATGGCGCTTTTGCAGGGGGAGGACGCGGATGGGGGCCCGTACGATGCGGTGTTCGTCGCGGTGGGGGCGCACCAGGGCGTCCGTCTCCCTATCCCGGGCGTGGATTTGCCTGAGGTGGTGGTGGGAACCGAGTTCCTGCGCCAGGTGGCGTTGCAAGACCATTCGGCGTCTATGGTGGAGGGGAAGCGCGTGTTGGTGCTCGGTGGCGGCAACGTCGCGATCGACGCGGCGATGACGGCGCTGCGGTTGGGTGCTTCGTGGGTGGGTATGTCCTGCCTGGAGAGCCGTGACACGATGCCCGCCCACGAATGGGAGATCCAGGAGGCCGAGGAGGAGGGGGTCGAGGTCTTTGCGTCCTGTACGTTCAAGGAGTGCACTGCCGACGACGAAGGGCACGTGTGCGGCTTGCGGTACGCCGAGATCGACTTCCGGGGCTTTGTGGATGGCGTGCCTGACTTTGACGAGATACCGGGCTCCGAGCAGATCGTCGAGGCCGACGTGCTGATCTTTGCCATCGGGCAGCGGCCCGACGTCTCCTGTCTGCCCGAGGATGTGAAGGCGCGGGGGCGTTTGAAAAGATCGGCGGTGGACCCGGTGACGCTGGCGACCGACGTGCCGGGGCTCTTTGCCGGTGGCGACGTGGTGACGGGGACCGCGTTCGTCGTGGACGCTATCGCGGCGGGGCACAAGGCGGCGCGCTCGATAGACGCCTACGTGCGCGGCGAGCCGTTGCCGGAGGCGGAGCCTGAGGCCGAGGTAGCCGAACTCACCGAGGAAGAGGCGAAGGCGATGGTGGTTGCCGGAGCGGCAGCGGCTGCCGGAGCGGCAGCTAGACAGGTTTCCGCCGCGCCGCGCCACGATGTCGTAAAACTCCCCGCTGCCGAGCGGGTGCAGGACTTTCGCGAGATTTATCCGGCCTTCACCGAGGAGGAGGCACGGGCGGAGGCGGAGCGTTGTCTGTCGTGCGGTATCTGCTCCGAGTGCCTGCAATGCGTGTACGCCTGCCAGAAGCATTGCATCGATCACGACATGCGCGAGGAGATCGTCGAATTGAACGTGGGGGCGGTCGTGCTGGTGCCGGGGGCGGAGACGATGTGTGGCGACATTCGGCCCGAGTTCGGGTACGGACGGTTGCCGAACGTCGTCACGAGCATCGAGCTCGAGCGCATGCTCAGCGCCTCCGGTCCATGGGGTGGGGAGGTGCGGCGTCCCTCCGACGGCGAGCACCCGCACAAGGTGGCCTTCATCCAGTGCGTCGGTTCCCGTGACGTCTCGTGTAACCAGGGATATTGCTCCTCGGTCTGTTGTATGTACGCCACCAAAGAGGCGGTCATCGCCAGGGAGCACGATCCCAACGTCGAGCCGGCGATCTTTTACATGGACATCCGCTCGTTCGGCAAGGATTTTGAGCGTTACATCGAGCGGGCTGAGCACGAGTACGGCGTGCGTTACGTGCGCAGTATGGTCAGTACAGTGACGGAGGTGCCGGGGACGGGGGACTTGCGGCTCAGGTACGCCACTCCCGACGGCAAGAACGTCGAGGAGGGGTTCGACCTGGTGGTGCTCTCGGTGGGCCTGAAGCCGCC
>DATKTN010000364.1:0-8040 GCA_035531135.1 Anaerolineae bacterium | reverse complement strand
CGCGCTGGTCGACTGGCAGGCCATCCCCGAACTGAACCGGCCCGAGACGCTGCACTTTCTCCAGGTGGCACAGGCCACCGGCAGCCACCCGGCCCGCGTGCGGGCGCTGGAATCGCTGCTGGTCGACAACCACGCCATCCGCCTGATCGACGCGGTGGAGCAGGCCAAGGTGACGCTTTCGACGGCGCATTTCGCGCTCATCCGGCTCACCGGCGAGGACATCGACGTGTGGCAGCCGCTCACCCGCTCCCAGTTCGAATCGCTCATCGCCGGCGCGGCGCGGCGCATCGAGGCCTGCGTCGTGGACACGCTGGAGCGCTCGGGCCTGGAGGCAGGCGAGATCGACACCGTCGTGCGGACGGGCGGCTCGGCCCAGATTCCGTGCTTCGTCGAGATGCTGGGGCGGATCTTTGGCCCGGAAAAGGTCGTCCTGTCGGACGTGTTCAGCGGCGTGACGGCCGGGCTGGCGATTCGAGCGCGGATGCATCAGCCCGATGACTGAGGTCATCGGCCGAATGAAGGAACAATAAAAAGGCTGGCGCTTTGCATCCCGCTCACGCACCAGCCTTGCTCTTGCCCGTACGACGAAGGGCGCGTTCTTCTAAGCCTGTTTTTCGCACTTGCTCGACAGAGATGGATGCCGAAACTTGTTTCGGTGGTCTCGGCACTGACGTCGATTGTCCACGTGAGGCTTAATGCTCGCCAAAGACGCCAACAAGTTGGCGCATCCATTCACTGTTGCAGGGTGCGAAATATAGGCTAAGCCTGTAGGGCGGATTTGTTCAGGTCCTTGATCAAGGCATCCACATCGATCCCGTGCGCCTCTGCACCCTGGCGGATGTTCTCAAACCGCGCCAGCGCGCATCCGATGCATCCCAGGCCATGCCTCATAAAGACGCGGACCGTGTCCGGGTATTTCTGAACCACTTCGATGATGGACATGTCCGCCGTGATTGTTGCTTGGTCTTCCATGTGTTCCTCCATTTCGTATTCTTATGGATTTCGATTCTAGTTCCCCAACAAGGGACCCCGCCTGACCACGAAGATGGCGATGTCGTCTGACTGTGGCGCATCGCCGGTGAACGCCATGACGGCGTCCACGACTGCCGAAACGGCCTGATCCGCGCTGGCACCCGGGTCCGCTGCCAGGACCTGCCGCAGCCGCTCCACGCCGAACGGCTGGCCGTCGGCGTCCATCGCCTCGGTCACGCCGTCGGTGTAAAAAACCAGGAGATCGCCGGGGGCCACGTCGATCTCCCGCTCCTGCAGCTCGATGTCCTCGAGAACGCCCAGTGCGATGCCATGCGCGGCCAGCTCCTGGATCTCGCCCGGGCCGACCCGCAGCCACAGCGGCCGGCTGTGGCCGGCATTGGCGTAGGTCAACCGGCCACTCCCGGTGTCCAGCGTAGCGTAAAAGGCGGTCACGAACAGGCTGTCTTTACTGTCCTTCAGGATCAGCCCATTGGCCTGCGTCATCGTGGCCGACGGGCCGCGCCCGTCGAGAGCGGCGGCCCGGATCGTCGCGCGACTCAGGGCCATGAACAGCGCTGCAGGCACCCCCTTGTCCGCCACGTCGGCGATGACGATGCCCAGCCGTCTGGACTTGGCCGGCAACTCAAAGTAATCGTAAAAGTCGCCGCCGACCTGCCGCGCTGCCTCGTAGAACGCGGCGAACTCCCAGCCCGGCACGACCGGGCAGGCCTCCGGCAACATGCTGAGCTGAATCTGCCGGCCGACGGCCAATTCCTGCTCCAGACGCTCCCGCTCGATCTCCTCCCGATGCAGGCGGGCCTTCTCGATGGCGATCGCCGCCTGGTTGGCCATCAGGCGCAGGAACCGCACCTCGTCCCGGTCCCACAGACGCGGCGCGCGCACGTCGATCATCAGCGCGCCGATGGAGCGGTTGTCGACGACCAGCGGGACGACCGCGTGCCCCCGAAAGCCCTCCGATCGCAGCCAATCCGCGCCACAGGTGGCCGAATCGCTCACCCCGACGTCCTCCACCAGCAGGGGTTTCTGCGTGCGGATCACCAACCCAGGGCCGCCGCCCGCGACGCTGGACACATGGTACCGGTTCGTCACAGGGTCGACGTGCCAGCCACTGGCAGCGCCAAAGACCAGTTGGCCAGGCTCCTCGCCAGGCAGCAGCAGCGCGCAGGCGTCGACCCGCAGCAGGCGGCGAACCTCCTGGACCAGGCATTCCATCACGTCATCCAGGTCCAACCGGCCCAACAACTGATTGGACAGATCGAGCAGTGCTGCTTGTTCCTGTATCCGCTGGTCCTTGAGCTGATCGAAGAGGCGCGCCCGCTCCAGCGCAATGCCCATCTGGTTGCCGACGTTGGTCAGCAGCGCCAGGGCCTGAGGGCTGAAAGACGCCCAGTCCGGCCCGGCCACGTTGAGGATGCCCAGGATCCGGTCGCCGGAGCGCAAGGGAGCCGAAGCGTGCACCGCCAGCCCGCGCCGGTCGCCGCTCGCGCTGGCCAGCCGGCTGCAACGCACTTCGTTGTACCCCGCGCTCAACTGCCCCTGGGCGGCGAGGCGCTGGCACTTGCAGCCAGGCGACCAGGCGTCAGCGCGATCCACCGCCAGCCCCGGCGGCAGGTTGTGGTGGGCCGCCAGCACGTAGCTCTCACCCGTTCCGCCCTCCGGCACAAAGATCCAGCCGGTTTCCAGTCCCATGAGTTGGACCAGCCGTGCCAGCGCGGAGCTGAGCGCGCCGCGCACGTCCACGGCCCGGTTCAACGTCTCAACGATCTGGTTGAGCGTCGTCAGGTCCTCAATCAGGTCTGTGTGGGAGGGTGTGGGTTCCATGCTGGTAGATTATACCCATAATTCCGGCCTAGGGTAGTCTCCCCTCCAAGACCTCGTCCTCGGCCATGCCACCCAGGGCCAGCAGGCCCGCGGCACCCTGTAATACCACCGTGGACGCTTCCAGCGTCGCCAGGTCTACCACGCGCACGGCGTGGTTGTTCGTGTCGGCCACGTACAGCTTGCCTGCTGCCAAATCGAGCCCGCCCGGCTCGTAGAACAGCGGCTCCGCGCCATCGCGCCAGCCGTGGCCATCGCCGCCCAACAAGGTTCGCACCCGGCGCGTCTTTTGATCGACCGTCTTGATCTTGCTGTTGTACGTGTCGGCCACGTAGAGCAGCCCATCCCCGGGGTTGTAGGCCACGCCCAGCGGGTGTTGCAGGCGAACCCGGTCGCCCACACCATCGGCGTCACCAAAGTCGAACAACCCGGTGCCGACGATCCGCCTCACCTTGCCGCCCGCCGCCAGGCTGGCCGCCCGGATGGCGCTGGCCTCGCTGTCCGCGAAGTAGATCCACTCGCCGTCGGTCGTCAGGCCACTGGGTTGGGCCAGCGTCGCTGATGCTAGCGGACCGCCGCTGATCCCCTCTCGCCCGCTGCCGGCCCAGGGGCCGATGGTGCCGCTGGTCAGGTCCATCCGCCACACCTGGTGCGACCCGGCCATCGCCACGTAGAGATGATCGTCCACCAGTTCCAGATCCCAGGGCGAGTTGAGCGCCACCTCGGTTCCCCGGCCCCCGCGCACCGGAACTGCGCGCGTCTGTCGGCCGGTCCCGGCGATCGTCTCCACCGCCTCGTGCGCCAGGTCCACGGCGCGGACGGCGTGGTTCTCGGTGTCCGCCACGTAGAGGATCCATCCATCGGCGCCGAGCGCCATCCCCTGCGGACGGTAGAAGCGAGCCGTCGCAAAGTCGCCGTCGGCGAAACCGGGCTCCGGACCGCCGATCACCTGCTGCACTTGATAGGTGTCGAGGTTGGCCACGACGATACGGTTGTGGTTCGAATCGGCAATGAAAAGCCGCCTTCCTGGGGCGTCGGCCAGGACCTTGCCCGGGAAGCGGAGCGGTGTATCTTCAATACCCTCCCGCTCTAGCCGCAGCTCCAGGGGCGTGCGGTCAATCTGGCCGCGGGCGTCAAATTCAGCCACCAGGCTGCCGATTACCCCGTCGAATGTCTCGTATATCCCCTCGCCGGAGCGCTGGCCCACGATGCGGCCCGCCGGGTCGACAACGACCAGCGTCGGCCAGGCGCGCACCGCGTAGGCGTCCCACACGGCGAGATCCCGATCGTTGACGACCGGATGTTCCAGCTCATAGCGCAGCACGATCTGGCGGATGTTGTCCGTGTCTCGCTCGTGCTCGAACTTGGCGGCATGGACGCCGACGGCGACCAGCTCGGCGGCGTATTTGGCCTCCAGCCGCTTCAGGTCCGGGATAACGTGCTGACAGTTGATGCAGCCATAGGTCCAGAAATCCAGGACGACGACCTTGTCACGCAGATCGGCCATGCGCAGCGGGCGGCCGGTGTTCAGCCAATCGAGCGCGGGGAACTCGGGCGCTCGGACCGTCCCGGCGTATGATTGCCTTGTGGTGGACTGTGCGGTCACTATCACTCCTATCTCACAACGGGCTTGAGCCTCCAATCCTACAATTGCATTATACCGTATTTTTCAGATATAGTCAATGTTTTTCTATTATATTACCGTTAGAAATCAGGGAGTTCCAAAGCGGCTAAGGCTGCAATTGTCAGGCTGGGGCAGTATAGTCAGATTGGGCGAGTAGGGTGGCAAGAAGACGATTTGAATGTCTAGACTGAGAGTGCTGTAGTGCGCAGTACAAGCGGCAGGTAGATGCGGGACTGGCGGATTTCATCAGCACCCAGGTCGGGATAGGTTCCTTCCGGGGCAGGCCGGGGGTCGCCATCTGCATCGTTATTGACACCTGCATCCATGCCCCGGCCGGTCATCGCTGAAGCAGGACCAATGTGATAGTCGCCTCCGGCGCGATCCGCAAACTGCGGATTGCCCTCCACGTCGTGTGTGCCGCCGGTCAGGCCAGGAGCGTAGGTTGCACCGTTATCGTAGAAACCGTTGTAATTCCAAATGGCCTGGGTGGTTGCCGTGGTGCTAATGCCCGTGCCGTGGCCCGCGATCAGGTTGTTGTACAGGTAAACGTCCGAGCCCATCAACTTTATACCCTCGCCGCCATTGCCACCATTGTCGGCCACGGTGTTGTGGATCACCTGTACCGGCCCATACCAGCCCATCAGGGCCATCCCGTCGCCCCCGATAGCGGAGGTATTGCCGTAAACAAAGTTGTTTACCACCCGCGCCGGACCGCCAGCGATCAACAGGCCGCCGCCTGGCTCCGGTCCCTGCTGAGGGCGCAACAAGGCTTGCTCCGCCCGAGGTAAGGAGGGGAACTCGCCATCTGCCATGTTGTCGTAGATGCGATTTGAGTCTATCACACTCTCCACGCTCTCATTGCCCCAGACCAGCAGACCGCCACCACCGTTCTGAGCGTGATTGCCGGTGATGGCGTTATGGCGGATGGTGGCCGCAGCTTTGTCGTGGACGACGAATCCGCCGCCAGAGCCGTACAGGTTGGCTTCGCCACCGGTGATCGTAAAGCCCTCGACGGTCGCCTGCACGCCCTCACCCTGGATGACGACGACGGTCCCCATGCCTTCGGCGTCCAGCGTGGTGGCGTGAGAGGCGATGTTGCGACTCCAGTCACTCTCGTGGTAACCGCCCAAGAGGTTCACGCTGCGCGTGACGGTGATGCGCTCTGTATATTGCCCGCGTCCCACGTAGACCGTGCCACCGGTGCGCGTCTCGCCCAACCCTTTCATCACCGTGGCGAAGGGATTGCCGGACGAGCCGTCACCGGTGGTGTCATTGCCGGCAAACACACTTACGTAGGTCTCGGCACGGTAGGCCTCGTCCGCGCCGACATCTATGCCGCCACCAAGTGGACGTGGGTCGCCCTCAAAGTCTAGGGGCACGGTCACGCTGCTGTCGCCCTGGTCAATCAGCGAGGAGGTCAAGGCCAGATGGTAGTCGCCCACCGCCCGATTGTCGAACTGTGGAGCGTCAGTGAGGTGGTTCGGTCCCCAGGAAACGCCAACGGTATCAGCGACGTTGTCATAGTAGTCGTTATAGTCCAGTACACCCACGGCGCCGCCAATCATCCACACGCCAATGTCGTGTCCGATAATGATATTGTTGCGCAAAGCACCTGTGGCTGCACCGGTGACGAATACCAGCCCATCACCGCCGGTGCCTGGGTCGTTGTCCGCCACGGTGTTGTTGATTAACTTGACGTCACCACTGAGACAGAACACGCCGCCCGCCACCACTGTGTCGGTCAAGAGGATATTGCGCGCGATGATGTGGTTCGTCAACGTGAGCGGAACACCAGAGCCGATATTGATAAACAGGCCAGCTCCGCCAAGGCCCGGAAAGACAGGGTCACCCCAGACCGTATTGCCCATCACGACGTTGCGATCCATAGCTGGGCTAGCCTCGGTGAAGAGATAGGCCCCGCCACCTGAAAAGGCCGTGTTACTGACCACCTGGTTATGGGCGATGGTGCCCGTCGCCGAGTAGACAAACGCCCCGCCGCCGAGGTAGGCCACGTTATTCCTGATCAGGTTATCCCGCAGGACATAGTTGTCCCCACCTGTGATCAGCACACCCCCACCGTGGCCTAAGAAGGCGGTGTTGCTGACGACCTGATTGCCGACGATTTCTGCCTCGTCGTCCTCACTGGAGATTCCACCACCGCCGTTCATCCCCCACAAGCCAGTGGCCTGGTTGTGGGCGATGAAATTGTTGCGCATCTCGGTGCGGCTATATTGACCCAGGTACATCCCACCACCACGGGTGGCTACGTTGTCCACGATGGTGTTGCGACGGGCCTCCTGGAGTTGAATTGCGTAGATGCCGCCGCCGGTCCCGTCGCCGTATTGGCTGGCTACGTTGCCCTGCACCAGGTTGTCGTTGAAATCCTGTACCCAGTTGGCGTATACACCCCCGCCATAGCCCGTGCCGCTGATGCTGGCAGTGTTGTTGAGGATACGGTTGTCGTAATGATGACCGGCGGCGTACAGCCCTCCGCCCCGGCCGGTGCCCCTCACAGCGGCCACGTTGCCGTAGATTTCATTGTCAATCAGGGTGACGTCGCTTCCATACAGATATAAGCCACCACCTTCGCCTGCCCCCCATAAGCCGGTGGACGAGAAGATGGCAGTGTTGCTGACGATCGTATTCCCGGTCAGAGTGGCTTCTGCGGACCAGTCGATGTGGACACCCCCACCCTCACCCCTTCCCTCGCCGACTATCTTGGCGGTATTGCTGATGACAGTGTTGTGCTCGATAATGGCGGTGCTGTTGTAGACGTGGATACCCCCGCCGTTACCGCCAGCGGCGCCGCAGTTGCTGCAGGCGATGTTATCCGTGATGACGTTGTGCCGGATGGCGGTCGTGCCGCCGTGTCCCAGACCGCTGTAGTGAACGCGAATCCCGCCACCCCAGCCCAGGCCGGCAGAGTCCTCGCCGCCAGTGACGACGAAACCCTCGATGGTGGGCGAGATGACACCTTCTACCTGGATCACCGAATCGGTCCGTTGGGCGTCGATCGTGGTGACGTAGACGTCCCAATCGCGGTCGCTAAAGTCGGTGTTCCACCCACCCTCTAGAATCACACTCTTGGTGAGCACTACTGTCTCGTGATAGGTGCCCTCGGCCACGCGGATGGTGTTGCCGTCGCTGGCGTCTTTCACGGCCTTCTGGATCGAACCGTAGCATCCGCCGGTGCCGCCAGGGTTGACGCAGAGAATGGCCTGGTCAGGCGAAACTGACGACACATCGTCACGAGCCCCGGCCGGCTTGGTCCATGCGTTAGTCGTGAGCAAGAGCAAGCCCGTCAGCGCCAGTGAAGCCAGCATAGCCAATACGATTGATTTTACTTTGCTCATTTTTCCTCCTCGTGTGCGATGGCTCAGCTTGCGTGTTGCGTATTCAGTGTACTCTGTCTCTGCCAGACTGTCAAACAGCATCTTCGCCAGTGGACAAAGCCTGACAATCTTGCTTTCACCTGGACTCCGTTACATTACCTGAATTATATGCAGTCAGCGACGCACATTTCGATGATTTTGCCGGAAACTGTCTTGATCTGGCGCTCATTGAATCGCCGACACGCCTCAACGGCTTCTTGTTGAACACGAGAG
>DATKTN010000363.1:0-13043 GCA_035531135.1 Anaerolineae bacterium | reverse complement strand
ATCCCAACCCCAGACGACGTCCAGCAGCCGGTCCCGCGTGAGCAACTCGTCGGGGTGCGTCATCATGTATTCCAGCAGCGCAACTGCCTTGGGCGTCAGGCGCAGCTCCTCGGACGCCGCAAAGACGCGGCGTGCCTGCCGGTCCAGGATCAGATCGCCGCAGGCCAACCGCTGGGCGGACGCCAGGGGCGGCTGGCCGGGGCGGACACGCCGCAGCACGGCGCGTATTCGGGCCACCAGTTCGTGCGGGTCAAACGGCTTGTTGAGGTAATCGTCGGCCCCTTCCTCCAACGCCATCGCCCGTTCGGTGGACTCACCGACCTGCGTGAGCAGGATGACGGGCGTCCAGTTGCCCGCCTGGCGCAGGCGGCGCAGCGCCTCGCGGCCGTCCAGCTTGGGCATCAGAATATCGAGAACGATCAGGTCGGGCCTAAAACTGGAAACCTGGCGCAGCGCCTCTTCTCCGTCAGCAGCGACGGTCACGACGAAGCCGGATCGCCCCAGGAAGGGCGACAGGTTGGCCGTAATCGCTTGCTCGTCATCAACCAGGAGGATTTTGGGTTTGGTTGTCATAGCACTCCTTTGAACGTCTACCTCTCCATTATACCATGCACTGGTTACCAGAACACGGCAATCCTGTTACCATCCTGAAACAACGTGTTACAGTCCTGACACACGAGTATCGTCTTGCATAAGACGCCCTCGAGACGAGGGCTACGAGCTTGCTTGAATGCGAAACGTGGTCAGCATACAGTCCTGACACACGAGCGAGACTCTGGCCTGCGAGGGCTCCTTGTGCTTGACATTCCCTCGCCTCCGGCATACAATCCTGGCGTTGGTCGTATAGCCACGAGATTTCGCACCAAAGAGGAGACCACCTACGGCCTGATCCCGATCGCGATCGACCAGGGGGAGCTGAACCGCATGCACGGCATCGACGAGCGCATCTCGCTGGACAACCTGCGCCTGGGGACGCGCGTCGTCTACAAAGTGTTGCAGGAATTGTGTTGCTAGCAGTCAACTTGTCCGACCCTCAACTCGCGCTCATCCAGCGTCCGATTGAGCGCAAGATCTTTCTCCAAGGTCCGGCCGGCGCCGGCAAGACGACCGCCGGGGTGGGCAGGCTGTTGCGCCTGCTCGAGTCCGGCGTCCCGGCGCGGTCCATCATGGTCGTCGTCCCCCAGCGCACGCTGGCCACACCCTACTACGAGGCGCTCCGCCGCCCGACGGTCAGACCCGGCGGGCACGTCTCCATCTTTACCGTCGGCGGGTTGGCACAGCGCATGGTCGACCTGTTCTGGCCGCTGGTCGCCGAGGAGGCGGGCTTTGCGCACCCGGACCGGCCGCCCACCTTCCTCACGCTGGAGACGGCCCAGTACTATATGGCCCGCCTGGTCCGCCCGCTCCTCGACCGGGGCTATTTCGAGACGGCGACGATCGACCGCAACCGGCTCTACAGCCAGATCATCGACAACCTCAACAAGGCCGCCGTCGTCGGCTTCCCGCACACCGAGATTGGCGAGCGGCTCAAGGCCGCCTGGGGCGGGGAACGCAGCCAGGCGCGCATCTACGACGAGGCCCAGGCCTGCGCCACCCGCTTCCGCGAGTACTGCCTGGCTCACAACCTGCTCGACTTTTCGCTCCAGGTGGAGATATTCGTGAAACACCTGTGGCGCTCCCCAGCACCGCCTGTTTACGGCGGTGCTGGGGAGCCGGCGACCTCGTCTGCTCAGGGCGGTATGGAACGCCCCGCTGCGCACGGCACCGCCGAGACCCACGCCGCTGCCTCCCTGTGTCGCGACTATCTGCTGGAGACGTACGTGTACCTCGTCGTCGACAACGTCGAGGAGGATACGCCGGTGGCCCACGACCTGTTGCGGGAGTGGCTGCCTCACTGCCGGTCGGCGCTCGTGATCTGCGACCACGGGGCGGGCTACCGCCGCTTCCTCGGCGCCGACCCGGAGAACGCCCGCACGCTCGGAGAGCTGTGCGAAGAGCGCGTCGCATTCGCAGCGTCGACCGTCACGACGCCCGACCTACGGGCGTTTGGCGCCCAGTTAGCCCACAGCCTGGGCCGGCCAATCCAGGGAACGAGGGAGCAAGGGAGCGAGGGAGCAGAAGCAGGCGACGTGCGGGCGGTGCTGGCCTACGCATATCACCGCTACCACCCACAGATGCTCGACTGGGTGGCCGGGGAGATCGCCGGGCTGGTGCACGATGGAGGCGCCCCGCCGGGGGAGATCGTTGTCCTGGCCCCGTTCTTGACTGACGCCCTCCGGTTCTCGCTCACCAACCGGTTGGAGCGGCTGTCCGTCCCGGCTCGCTCCCATCGCCCGTCGCGGGCGCTGCGGGAGGAGCCGGCCACGCGCTGCCTGCTGACGCTGGCGGCGATCGCCCACCCGGCGTGGGGGATCTGCCCCAGCCGGTTCGACGTGGCCTACGCGCTGATGCAGGCGATCGATGAGATGGACCTGGTGCGGGCGCAGCTCCTGGCCGAGATCGTCTACCGCGTCCGCGACGGCAGACCCGGCCTGAGTTCGTTCGACCAGATCAACCCGGCGATGCAGGAGCGGCTCACCTTTGTGCTGGGCGAGCGATACGAGCGGCTGCGGGGCTGGATCGAGGACTATGGCTCCACGCAGGGTGGGGGGAGTGGTTCTGAGGAATTCGACCACTTTCTGAGCCGCCTGTTCGGCGAGGTGCTTTCGCAGGAGGGGGGTGGCTTTCATCGCAACTATGACGCCGGAGAGGTGGCCGCCAACCTGATCGAGTCGGTACAGAAATTTCGGTGGGTGGCAGGGGAGAGCCTCGTCGAGGAGGACGCAGCGAAGCATCCTGGCTTGAGCCCCGTCGAAGGGAAATCGCTGGGACAGGAGTACATCGAGATGGTGCAGGATGGCGTCATCGCCGCCCAGTACATCCGCAGTTGGCAGCTCCAGCCGGAGGACGCGGTGCTGCTGGCCCCGGCCTACACCTTCCTCATGAGCAACCGCCCGGTCGATTACCAGTTCTGGCTGGACATCGGCGGCCGGGGCTGGTGGGAGCGGCTCTATCAGCCCCTCACCCATCCCTACGTGCTCAGCCGCCACTGGCCGCGGGACGCGATCTGGACCGACGCCGACGAGTTCGAGACGCGGCAGGAGGCGCTCTACCGCCTCACACTGGGCCTGATCCGCCGCTGCCGCCGCAAGGTCTACCTCGGCCTCAGCGAGCTGGGCGAGCAGGGCAACGAACATCAGGGCCCGCTGCTGTACGCGATCCAGCGCGTCCTGCGCCATCTGCCCGCCGGTGCGGAGGAGCAGATCGCCCATGCGTAGGTTAGACCCGATGTCCGGTCGTCAAGCACCATGGATGGCGTTTCAGGTTTCAGGTCTCAGGTTTCACGCATCACGTTTCACGTTTCACGCATCACGCATCACGCATCACGCATCACGTTTCACGCATCACGCATCACGCATCACGTTTCACGCATCACGCATCACGCATCACGTTTCACGTTTCACGTTTCACGCATCCCGTAGCATAAGGGTACCATGCTGTTCCAGCCCCGTCCCAAGCAACAAGAGGTCCTGACCTATACCGGCGGCAAGATGGGCGTCTCGGCCGTGCCGGGGAGCGGCAAGACGGTCACGCTTTCGGCCCTGGCCGCCCAACTGGTCGCCGGCGGCGCGCTGGAGGACGACCAGGAGGTGTTGGTCGTGACGTTGGTCAACTCCGCGGTCGACAACTTTGCCGGTCGGGTGGCTGCGTTTGTCCAGGAGCGCGGGCTGCTGCCCCACCTGGGCTACCGGGTGCGCACGCTGCACGGCCTGGCGCACGACATCGTCCGCGAACGGCCGGCGCTGGTAGGCCTGGCGGACGACTTCCAGATCGTCGACGAGCGGGCGGCGGGTCAGATCCGGCAGGATGCAGCCGAGGCCTGGCTACGCGCGAATCCCTACGCGGCCGACGATTTCCTGTCGCTCGACCTGGTGGAGGGGAAGCGGGAGTGGGTGCGTCGCGCCCAGTGGCCGCTCCTGGTGAGCAACGTCGCCAGCAGTTTTATCCGGCAGGCCAAGGACCTGCAGGTCACACCCGCCGAGCTTGGCGACCGCTTGAACCGGCTGTTGCCCGGACCGCTTCCCCTGGCCGGGATGGGCTGGGCCATCTATGCCGATTACCAGCGTGCGCTGGCTTACCGTGGTGCCGTGGACTTTGACGACCTGATCCGGTTGGCGCTGCAGGCGTTACAGTTGGACGCAGAGTTGCTGCAGCGGTTGCGTCATCGCTGGCCATTCGTCCTGGAGGACGAGGCGCAGGACAGCAGCCGGCTACAGGAGGAGATCCTGCGGCTCCTGGTCGGCCCTGATGGCAACTGGGTGCGCGTCGGCGACCCCAACCAGGCCATCTACGAGACGTTCACCACCGCCGATCCCGGATATCTGCGTGACTTTCTCAAGGAGGCGGGCGTCGATCCGCGCGAGCTGCCCAACTCTGGCCGTTCGACCCAGAGCATCATCGAGCTGGCCAACAGGCTGATTGATTGGACCCGCCGGGAGCACCCGGTCGTGGCCGTCCAGGATGCACTGTCGCCGCCGCACATCGAGCCGGTGCCGCCCGGCGATCCGCAGCCCAACCCGCCTGACGACCCTGGTCAGGTGCACCTCGTGGCCCGAAAGTTCAGCCCAGCGGCAGAGCTCCAGGCGGTGGCCGATTCGCTGGCCCGCTGGCTGCCGGAGCACCCGGAAGATACGGTGGCCGTCCTGGTGCCGCGCAACGTTCGCGGCTTTGAGGTGGTGGCCGAGCTGAAGAAGCGCGGCCTGGGGTACGTCGAACTGTTGCGCTCGACGAGGGCCACCCGCGAGGCGGCGGGGGCGCTGGGCAACGTCGTCAACTACCTGGCCGACCCCGCGTCGCCGCTCAAGCTGGCGACGATCTACCGGGTGTGGCGGCGGCATCGGGGCGAGGAGGACGAGACCAGGGCGCACGTCGACCGGGTCGCCCGGTCGTTGCGCAAGTGCCAGCGGGTCGAGGACTTCTTGTGGCCGCGGTTGGATCGGGATTGGCTGGCCGATCTGGAGCTGGCCGCCGAGTTCCCGGCTGTCCGCGAGCAGTTGGTGGCGTTCCGCGCGTTGGCCCGCCGCTGGCAGGCGGCGACGCTGCTGCCCATCGACCAGCTCATCCTCACGCTGGCCCAGGATCTGTTCGACGAGCCGGCCGACCTGGCCGTGACCCACAAGCTGGCCGTCGTCCTGCGGCGGGCGAGCGAGAGCCATCCCGACTGGCAGTTGCCGGAGCTCACGCAGGAGTTGGCGGTCGTCGCCCGGAACGAGCGTCGCTTCCTCGGCCTCAGCGGCGACGACACCGGCTTTGACCCCGAACGGTACCGGGGCCAGGTCGTCGTCGCCACCGTCCACAAGGCAAAGGGGTTGGAGTGGGACCGGGTCTATCTGATGTCGGTCAACAACTATGACTTCCCGGCCGGCCTCCCCCACGACCGCTTCATCTCGGAAAAGTGGTTCGTGCGCGACGGCCTGAACCTGGAGGTGGAAGCGCTGGCCCAGTTGAAAGCGCTTCTCTCCGGGGATGACGTCTACGAGGAGGGCGAGGCGACGCAGGCGGCGCGGCTGGAGTACGCCGCCGAGCGGTTGCGGCTGTTGTACGTGGGCATCACCCGCGCCCGGAGAGAGCTGATCATCACGTGGAACACCGGCCGGCGCGGCGACCAACAACCGGCGGTGCCGTTCATCGCCCTGCAGACGTTTTGGGAGGGGATGGTAGGCCGGTAGCCAGGAGAAGCCTATGGCCTTACCCGCTGACTTCCAGTTCAGTCAGGGCAGTCTCCAGGACTATGTGGACTGCCCTCGACGGTTCCAACTGCGGTATCTGTTGCGCCTGGCCTGGCCGGCCGCCGAGGCGGAGCCTGCGCTCGAGAGCGAGCGCTATCTCCAGCGGGGAGCGGCCTTCCACCGGTTGGTCCACCAGCACACGCTGGGCGTCCCGCTGGAGCGGTTGTCGGGCACGGTGGCCGACGAGGATCTTTGCCGCTGGTGGCACAACTACCTGGCCCAGCCGCTGGACGACCTGCCACCTACACGCTACGCTGAGGTCGTCCTGTCTGCCCCGGTGGGTGGCCACCGGCTGGTCGCCAAGTACGATCTCGTCGCCGTGGAGGCTGGGCGGCGGGCGGTGATCGTCGATTGGAAGACCTACCGGAAACGCCCCCGGCGACGATGGCTGGCCGAGCGGCTGCAGACCCGGGTGTATCCCTATGTGCTGGTCCGGGCCGGCTGGCACCTCAACGCGAGCCTGCCGCTTCAGCCCGAGCAGGTGGCGATGATCTACTGGTTTTCCAACTTCCCCGCGGACCCCGAACGTTTCTCCTACGACGCTGCCCAGTACCAGGCGGACGAGGTGGTCCTGTCCTCGCTGATCGAGGAGATCAAAGGCCTGGGGGACGGGGATTTCCCCCTCACCATCCAGGAGCGGCGCTGCCGGTACTGCCCCTATCGGTCCCTGTGCCAGCGAGGGATCAGGGCGGGCGCGTTCGACGAAGCTGGGGAGGAATCGGAAATACGTGATGATTTTGACATCTCGCTCGACTTGGAGCAGATTGCGGAGATCGAGTACTGAAGTATGAAAGACTGGATCGAGCCGCAAGATATAGAAGTGCCTGACGCGCTGCAATCCGCCATCGGCGGGCATCCGCTGGTGGCGAAGACGCTGGTCCGACGGGGGTTCGCCGAGGTCGAGGCGGCCAGGGCTTTTCTCGATCCCGACTGCTACCGGCCCGCGCCGCCGACGGACCTCCCGAACGTGACCGTCGCGGCCGAGCGACTGGAGCGTGCGATCCGGCAGGGAGAGACGATCTGCGTCTGGGGCGACTTTGACGTGGATGGGCAGACGGCGACGACGCTCCTGGTCTCCACGCTGGGCGACCTGGTGGGTCGGCAGTCAGCGGTCCAACGCTCACCGCAGAAGGCGATTGTCCAGGCGACTGGACCGTCCGTCGTCTACCACATCCCGCACCGCCAGAAGGAGTCCCATGGCGTCAACCTGGCCGTGTTGGAGCAGCTCATCGTGGAAGGTGTCGACCTGGTGTTGACGTGTGACACCGGCGTCACCGCCCACGAACCGATTGCCTACGCCCAGGCGCAGGGCGTGGACGTGGTCGTCACCGACCACCACGATCTGCCCCCCGTCCTGCCCGCAGCCCACGCGGTGGTGAACCCCAAAATGCTCCCGGACGGCCACCCCTTGCGCGCACTGCCGGGGGTGGGTTGTGCCTACAAGGTGGCGGAAGCCTTGTACAGTCGCGCGGGCCGGCCACAGGACGTGGCGCGCTATCTTGACCTGGTGGCGCTGGGGATCGTGGCCGACGTCGCAGTGCAGACCGGGGACACGCGCTACCTGCTCCAGCGAGGGCTTGAGGCCCTGCGCCACACCGAACGTCTTGGCCTGCGGGTGATGATGGAGGTCGCCGAGCTCAATCCCGACTGGCTCACGGAGGAGCACATCGGCTTTGTCCTGGGGCCTCGCCTCAACGCGCTGGGCCGGCTGGCCGACGCCAACGTCGCGGTCGAACTGCTGACGACCCAGGACGTGGCGCGTGCCCGCATTCTGGCCACCGAGCTGGAGGGCCTGAACGCCCGGCGCAAGCTGCTGTGCGACCAGGTCAACCAGGCGGCCCAGGCACAGGTGGAGCGCGACCCTTCGCTGTTAGAGTACGGCGCGCTGGTGCTGAGCCACCCGTCCTGGCCGGCCGGCGTCATCGGTATTGTCGCCGGTCGCCTGGCCGAACGATACCACCGGCCGACCGTACTCATCGCCACACCGCCCGGCGAGCTGGGCCGGGGATCGGCCCGCTCCATCCCGGGCTGCGACATCAGTGCCGCGATCGCCGCCCACGGGGACATGCTGGAGAGTTTCGGCGGCCACCCGATGGCCGCGGGATTGGCCATCGATCCCGAGCGGATCCCCGAGTTCCGGCGCGTGCTGTCGCGCACTGTCCTGGAGACATGGGAAGACCCTAAAGGTTTCGGAAAACCTTTAGGGTCTCAGCAGATAGACGGTTATCTATCACTGGCCGACCTGTCGCTCGAATTGGTGGACGAGTTGGAGCGCCTGGCGCCCTTCGGACCTGGCAACCGGCCGCTGACGCTGGCCAGCAGAGGGCTGGTGTTGAAAAGCCATAGCCCGGTGGGACGCAGCGGCGAGCACCTGCAGTTGATCGTGGAGGACGAGGGAGGCACGGCGCAGCAGGTGATCTGGTGGCAGGGGGCCGGGTCGCCGCTCCCCGAGGGACGTTTTGACCTGGCGTACGTCGTGCGGGCCAGCGACTACCGTGGCCAGCGGGCCGTGCAGGTGGAGTGGGTAGACGCGCGCCCGATTGAAGCGCCTGCCGTTGCACTCCGTCCAGAGCGGCCCGCCGCCAGAGTGGTGGACTACAGGGGGGTGTCCAATCCTCGAACGCTGTTGGACCGCCTGCGAGCGCAGGAGAACGTACAGGTTTGGAGCGAGGCCGAAGCCAGGGCGGAGGTCGCGGGCCGGGACCGGTACGAACTGGGTCCATCAAGAGTCCTGGTCATCTGGACTACGTCCCCCGGTCCCGCCGAGCTGCAGGCCGTGCTGGAGAAGGTTGCGCCAGAGACGGTCTATCTCTTTGGGATAGATCCCGGCCTGGACCATCCCGAAAAGTTTCTGAAACGGTTGGCTGGTCTGATCAAGCAAGCGCTGAACTCGAGTGAGGGGCGGGTCAACGTCTCGACGCTGGCGGCGGCTACCGCGCAGCGGGAGTCCACCGTGCGGGCAGGGGTGGCCTGGCTGGCGGCCCGCGGGCACGTCGTGGTGCTCGGTGAGGAGGGTGACGAGGTAGACCTGGCCCCAGGCAGCCGGATGATCGGTGCTGGTCTGCCTCGGATAGTCGCTCAGTTGAGCGCATTGCTGGAGGAGACGGCGGCCTATCGCGTGTACTTTGCCCGGGCTACGGTGGAGCGCCTGATGTAGTCCAATGCAAGGGATGATCCGATTTCCCTTCCCGAAAGCGGCGACCGCCGCGGTCGCCGCTTTCGGGAAGGTCTGTCGCCGGGGACCAAGGACCAATTGGCAAGTTCTTCCACCTGTGCTACAATAACACCGGTGGGCGGGCATCAGAAAGCTCGTGAGGTGAATGACGTGGGAAATGATCGCCAAGGCCGGCAGCGCTTCCGGGGCGGGATAACGCCGCAGATGTGGATTGTCAGGGCGGTGCTCGCCACGACGGTGCTTCTTTTGATCGTGGCCGTGCTCCTGGCCTGGCGCACAACGTCGGTTCCCTTCCCTGGCCTGTTCACCGACCCGACGCTCATCGTCAACGACACGGGCGATCAGGCCTGGTCTGGCTATGCCGCCGGGCTTCATATCCCCGATCATCTGGTCGCGCTCGACGGCCAGCCTTTGGAACGCACCACCGCGTTGATGCGTGAACTGTCACGGCATCAGCCTGGTGATGTGGTCACGTTGACGGCTCAGCGCAAGGACGGGACACTGGGCGATGTCCAGGTGCGCCTGGAGCCTTTTCCCATCGAGGGATTGATCAGCTTCTTTATCCTCCCCTACGCCCTCGGACTGATCTACCTGGGGATCGGCATTTGGGTCTTCCTGGAACGGCGGCACGAGCCGGCCGGGCAAGTATTCGGGCTGCTGTGTGCGGTGTTCGCGCTGTGCCTGGGGCTGCTGTTCGACGTTTACACCACACATTGGTTCCCGCGCGTGTGGATCACCGCCTTCTCTCTGATGGGCAGCGTTCTCGCTCACCTGGCACTCGTATTCCCCCAACGGATACGGTTTCTCGATCAAGCCCCGGTGCTTTGTTATCTGGCCTATGTGCCGGGCGTCATCATTGCCGTAATCAATCAATTCACCGTCCTGAACTTTGAGGCGCCCACAGCCTACTTTGACACCTGGTATCCAGCGTTTGCCTTTGCGAGCGTGGGCGCTGTTGCTGCCTTGGCGATGATGATCTATCGAGTCCGTCGTTCGCAATCGCCCATTGTTCAGGCTCAGGCGCGCACCATCCTATGGGGTAGTCTGCTGGCATTCGGCCCGATCGCGGCCTGGTTCATCATTTTCCGTTTTATCGCGGGGGTTTTCCCTCCACTGCTCCTCCTGCCCTGGTTGGTCCTGTTTCCTGTGTCTATCGCGTACGCCATCCTGCGCTACCGCATGTTCGACAGCAAACTGGTCGTCAGCCAGGGCATCGCCTACGCACTGCTGAGCGTCGCGGTAGTCGTGACGTATTTTCTGCTCCTTTACCTGATCAGCCTCGTGTTTGGCGTGACACTGCCGGCCAACAATCCCGCTGTCCTGGGCGTCTTTGTCCTGTTGCTGGCGCTGCTGTTGAACCCGGCGCGTATACGCCTTCAGCGCCTGGTGGATCGAGTCTTTCTGCGCGAAGTGGTTGATCACCGCCAGATCACGCGTCGCTTCGTCAGCCGGCTGGCCGAGACCATGGGAATCTCATCGGTCCTGCAAGCCCTGGATGAGGCGTTGGAGGCAGGCTGGCGCCTGCAATTCGCCGCGTTGTTTCTGTATGATCCGAAACTCGCGCGATATGTACCTCATGCTATCGGGAGCAGGCCGTTTCCACCCGTGACCTTTGCTCGGGAGGGTTCACTTTCCCATCAGATGCTCCTGCGGCGCGAAAGCGTCTACCTTTATCTAGATCGTCCCCTACCTCCTGAGCTGATGGCCGAGAGCGAGGCACTGGAGGCCCTGCGCTCCGCTCTCTTCATCCCGGTGCCGGGCCACGGCTGGGTCACGTTAGGCCCCAAGCGCAGCGCCGCACCTTTCTCTTCCGACGACCTGGTCACACTGGGGTCGCTCGGGTCTCAGGTGGCGGTGGCCCTGGAAAAAGCGCGCCTTTTCAGCGACCTCGAGCGGAGGATGAAGGAGGTGGACGTCCTGCATTGGGTTGGACAGGCGGTCAACTTTACGATGGCCGTGGACGATCTGATGGAGTTGATCTATGCTCAGACCAGCCGTGTGCTTGATACCAGGCACTTTTACATCGCGCTGTACAATCCGGACAAGCAGTCCCTCGAGTTCGCGTTCTACATCGAGGATGGTGAGCGACTGTATAGGGACGACGAGTGGTCGGTGGAGACGGATCTAACCGGCGAAATTGTCCGTACGGGCCGGCCCATTGTGACAGAAGATTACACCCGGGAATGCCTGCGCCGGGGGACCAGGCCCGGAGGACCGCCGGGACGGGCTTGGATGGGGGTGCCGCTCAGTGCTGGTGACCAGATCATCGGAGTCATGAGCATCTCCAGTTTTGACCCCGACATGCGCTATTCCGACGAACAGTTGGCGTTCTTCTCCGCCATTGCCGACCAGGCCGCCGCAATTCTGGATAAGGCGCGCCTCTATCGGGAGATGGAGGAACGGGCCCAACAACTGGCTGCCCTCAACGAGGTCGGCAGCGTCATCACATCTACGCTGGATCTGCAGGCGGTGTTGAATCTGATTATGAGCAAGGCGGCCGAGCTTTTGGAGGCTGAGGCCGGATCGTTGGTGCTGGTGGATGAGAACACCGATGAACTGGTCTTCAGGGTCACCGCTGGTCCAGGCTCTCCTGACCTCGTGGGCATGCGTCTTCCCCCTGGCACCGGCGTCGTGGGCGCGGTGGTCGAGGAGGGCAAGCCGGTTATCATCCGGGACGCACACTCCGACCAGCGCTGGTATCGGGGTCTCGACGCCAGCTCTAGCTTTAGCACCCACTCCATTATCGCCGTGCCGATGAGCAGCCGGGGGCGTACAATTGGCGTGATCGAACTTCTCAATCGGCGTGACGGGATACCGTTTGATCAGGACGACGAGCGGCTGTTGACGGCGTTCGCGGCGAATGCCGCTGTTTCCATCGAGAACGCCCGGCTGTTCACCCAAACCGATCAGGCGCTCGCTGCACGGGTGGAAGAACTCTCGATGATGCAGCGCGTTGACCGGGAACTCAATGCTACCCTGGACTATAATCGGGTGATGAGCCTGACGCTCGATTGGGCGTTGCGGATGACAGGAACCGACGTAGGGCTCGTGGCTGTCACCGTGGGGTCCGAAGATGACGTGGGCGGGTTGCGCTTCCTGGCCAGTCGGGGCTATCCAGAGGAGCAGGTGGCCACTCATGCCGAAGAGCTCTGGCCACTGGACCAGGGGATCATCGGTCGAGTGGTGCGGACTGGCATGCCTGAACTCGTCGAGGACGTGCGAGGTGACCCCGATTATGCGTCGGTAGTGCCGAACATGGTGGCCCAGTTGACGGTACCCATCCGATGGGAGGAACAAATTGTTGGCGTCATCGCGCTGGAGTGTTCGCAGCCGGGCCGCCTTGGCCAGGATGCGCTGGAATTCGTCATTCGCCTGGCCGACCACGCAGCCATTGCCATTGAGAACGCCCGCCTCTTCGAGCAAGTGCAACGTGCCAACGCAGCCAAGACCGATTTCATCTCTTTCGTCTCCCACGAACTCAAGCAGCCGATGACCTCGATCAAAGGGTACACCGATTTGTTGGTCAAGGGAGCAGCCGGCGAGCTGAACGACGCGCAGCGAGGTTTCCTCAATACGGTGCTTTCGAACACGGACCGTATGAACAAGTTGGTCAGCGACCTGCTGGACATCTCGCGCATTGAAAGCGGCCGGATGCGTCTGGAGTTTGGGGACGTGTCCATTGAGCAGGTCATCGGAGATGCATTGCGAACGATCCGCAGGCAGATCGAAGTCAAGCATCAGACACTGGGGGTGAATGTCCCGCCCGATCTGCCGCTTGTGTGGGGCGATCGAGACCGGTTCGTGCAGGTTCTGACCAACTTGGTGAGCAATGCCCACAAGTACACGCCGGAAGGAGGAGGCATCGTGGTCAGCGCTCAACGGTGGTCAGATGGGCAGCCGGCCCCGGGGGAAGGGGAGTTCATCCTTTGCTCGGTATCTGACACCGGCATAGGCATCGGGCCTGAGGATCAGGAGCGCCTCTTTACAAAATACTTTCGTGCCGACGACCCGGCTGTGCACAGCGTGGCCGGCACTGGGTT
>DATKTN010000362.1:0-15022 GCA_035531135.1 Anaerolineae bacterium | reverse complement strand
TAGAGAACGTGAGGCCACCAAACGATTTTACCAAGATCATTGACCGCAAGCGCTACAGCACCAAAACGGCAACCCTGATCGCTCACGATGCATACTGGGACGGGCACAATTTCGAGCGGCACGGGTGCAACACGTGGCTGTACAAGACACCCAAAGGCGCGTTTTTCACCGTCACCCTGACCCAGTGGCAAGGCGAGCAAGACACCCTGGAGCCTATCGACGAGGACCAGGCGATTGACTTGTATGAGAAGACCCTGACCGAGCACGAGGTCACATACAAGGGTGCATTCCCTGACGTCCAGGTCGTAGACGCATAGTCCCCGCGTAGTGGGAACCAGCCCTTGCCCGTCTACCGGCAAACAGTGTGCGCCTGGGGGTGAGCGGAGCGATCAGGTTTGAAGCGGTCAGTCACGAGCGGATTACATCGGCTACTTGCGTTTCTAGGAAGCTATCCGGTGACCGGCTGGATGTAACAAACCTTAAAGTTTCCATTTCTGGTCATACAACTTTAATTGTACGGCCTGAAATTTTACGATAGTGAGCATATTACTTTGACAGTGTTCAGTGGTGGTGATATAATCCTTGCAGAACATCTGAGCTATTCCCTGCACAGGAAAAGCCCCACAGTGTTTGTGGCACGTGGGGCGATGACCAGACCGGACCCGGCGGCCTGGCAGGTGAATTGTATCATACCTGGCCGCCCCGGCACAAATTGCGAGGCGGCTTTTTGCTTGCCCAGGAGAAAGGGCAGTGAGCAACTTGGTCAAAGAGATGGTCTACGAAGGGACCGTAGCCCACCTTCGGGCGCAAATGCAACGGTTGGAGAGGCTCTGTACGCCCGATGGATATCACCCCGTACAACGTACGCCTCAACGTGAACGTTTGTTGGCGCTACACTACCCGCCCGATGGATATAAGGCGGCCACCGGCGAGATGTTGAGATTCCGCGAAGAGCGGCAGATTGTAGCCCCACCCGGTACGTTTGTGCCCATCGGGGGCGATGCGCGTGTGACTTATACAGACGTCACTCCCTCAACGCGGGGGAGCTGGTCAATAATATCCTTGGGGCACTCCGAGCAGAGAGGTGTCATCGAGGCCTACGAGCAGCCCGACGGGAAGACCGTAGTCCACTTTATAGACGGCTATCAGCCCGACGCGGCCTGGGTGGAACGGGAGCCCATCGGAGCGGCTTTTGCTGAGTTCGTAGAGTTTGTGATCGCCGAGATCCAGCAGATCGGGACAAGTAAGGAAGAGAGCCAAGACGCCACAGAAGCCGGCAGAGAGGAAAACGGTCTGAGCAAGATAGAGCGCAAGATCATAGAGATTGTGGCCCAGCTACGAGACGAGGACCTGATAGCAACTGATGAGCGGGTAGCCGCGCGCCTTCCCCCAAATCCGAAGACAGAAAAGTCCTACCATCGAGTAACGGTTAACGGGTGGAGGATCAAACTTCGAGAGAAGGGACATGCCGCGTAGTCGAAAGTGTAGTCTGTAACCTTACCACAAGACTACACTTTCTGATTTACAATGGGACCAAACTTGTTCAGGTTGGCTTAGCGGAGGCAATAGTATGCGACGCACGTTACACTTTCCGATCATGCTCTCGAAGGGGGAGCACCAAGCGCTCAAGCGCCTTGCCCGAATGGAGACCCTGTCAGCAGCGGCCGTTGTCCGTCGTCTCATCATACGCGAGGCGCGGGAACGCGGAATACTGCCCTCCAGGGTATCTGCAGCTTCAGATATGCCAGAAAGGGCGGTGGTATGAGAGCACGAGAAAACGAAGCCGCCGGTGGGGAAGCACAGGCGGCTGGGCGGGTGCAAATCGGCGACGGGCTAATTTGCTGCCCCCAGTATACCCCGAAGCCTCTACGGTGTCAACTGCTCCAATGTTTCCCCATCCAGGAGATGTTCAATGGCTGACAATGGACAGGAGCACATCATTCGGGTTCGCGACCGGCGCGCCCGGCATCAGTTCTCGATCCACAACCGGATTATCGATGACTGGCTACCTATCATCGGCTTGCCAGGCTTGGGGCTGTACAATCTCTATTGCCGGATGTCCAACAGCGCGGATGAGAGAGCTTGGCCGGGCTATTCGTTCATCAGCCAGCACCTTAGCATCAGCAAGTCAACCATCTCCTGCTATAACGAGCTCCTGGAATGGTGTGATTTGATCCACATCGAGCCCGGCAACCGTCGGATGAGCAACGACTATTACGTTCTAGAGATCCCCACTCTCACCGATGAGCGTTTGGCAGGATTGCGCATTGCCGTAGAGGCTGCCAGGGATCGGGAGGTAGCTACCGAGCAGCCCAACCAGGGGAAGTTGCAGTTTATGGAGTTCGTGTTGGAGCGCATCGACAACTGGCGCCCTGCGCAGTCGTACTGGGGAAAGAAGCCAAGGCCTACAGTGGTCCATCCCGATCAGACGTCGTTTCTGGATGACCAGGGGGGTAGTACTGCAGAGGACCACTCTAGTACTGTAGAGTACCACCCTAGTACTGTAGAGTACCACCCTGGTACTACAGGGGACCAGGGTGGTACTCATGCAGTACTGGAACAATCCTTAGTAACAATCCTTAGCAACAATCCAGAGCAACAATCAACAGCAACATCACAGTCGCTCTCTCAGCACGAATGTGACGAAGAGGACGACGATACCAATGATGTTGGTGCTGTTGCCTCTTTTCTGCAGGAGCATGGCATTGTCGGGACGAATTTGGCGAGGGTAGCCGAAAGAGTGGATCTCGACACGGCCAGGGCGTGGGTGTTGTATACCCTGGCCGAGAGAGAGCAGTTCACGAATCCACCCGGGTTCATTGTCAGTCAGATCCTCTGTGGTGTCGAGCCGCCCCCTGATTTCCTTGTATTGGGATCATTGCCCCAGGCGGATCTTGATTGGATGTGGGACCATCGGGAGCAAATCTATTGGCTTCCATCGGATGCGTGGCCGGCAGACATGCCCTTGACTGATGATCTGGCATGCCTCTGGTGGCAGTATTTTGGCCATGAGGGAGAGCAGGGCCAGAAGGAGGCGCGGCGTGTCTATGCTTAACGTGCTGCAAGCCCAGCCTGGCGATGGCCAGGGCGCTAGGTCACACAACGACGCCAGAAAGGTAGCCTCACCGGCGGTCATCGAGGGGCTGCATCTGCTGCGTCTCTCTCCCTACACGGTGATCAATCTGGGCCTCGTGGCTAATTTCCGAGTAGGGTCCTATCCCTTCCACGTGCGTACCGAGCTGCTCAGCGGCAGGGTAGTATACTACGACGGCGAAGAGGGCGAGACGCTGCGGCACTGGCTGGAAGAGAAGCTGCCCAGGTGGGGCCAAAAGCTACCTCCTGAGGAAGCCCGGCGAAGGGTGCAAGCGGCGGTGGCGGAGATGGCGTGAAGTTAGGGTGCTAACGAGCGGGCGCACTCAGTATGGCGGCGGGCACGGGAGGTCTCGTGTCCGACGGGTACAACGTAGAAGGCTGCAGGCAGCTCGTGGTGGCGATCCTGGCGTTGGCGATGAATGACCTGGTGAACCAGAACGCCGCGCGACAATACGAGGCCTGGCGCTGGCTGCACAGCCAGGACGTGTTGTGGGTCTGCGAAGAGCTGGGGATCGACGACGTCGATCTATGGTCTGCCGTATCGGCCAGGCTGAGGGAGCAGGGAGCAAGACCGATCAGAAGGCAGAGAGCGCTCAGGGGCCGCGACCCGGGCTCGGGAGGGAGCTGTGACGAAGCGGAATCGTAGGACCGAGGCGAACGAGGTGTTCGCTCAGCTCAAGAGACCTGCGGTCCTGGGCGACGATCAGCCTCGCGATCCGGGAGGTGCAGCCGCGGCAGAGTTCCTGATGCCCGCGGCCTACGGGCGCGAGCTGAGCGAACGAGAGGCAGCGGGATGTTTCCGGCTGTACTCACGGGCGCTGCTGTACGTCCGGTCCTATACCGATGGCCGGCCGGCGGTCTGCGACCTGGTCGGCGACAACGGTGAGGGAGTGCCCCCTAATTCCGGACAGGTTCCGGCGAACCGGGTACTGCGCAGAGATATCCCCTGTGGGGCCGGCCTCGGGTATACGGTCGCGGGCGTGCTGCGCCGTTGGGCGCTGCCTCCCCAGGTGGTCCTGGTGATCGTCAGGCAGGCCGAGATCGAGGGCCCTCGCCTGACGCGACAGATCGAGGTAGGTTGTCCTGTTTCCTCGCGTGGCCGTATGTGACCGGCGGGGAACGGGGTCGGATTTTTCGTTTTCAGGACATCAGATGAGGAGCGAACAATGAACAGGCAAGAAAGGCTGGCGTACGTGGAGAAGCGGGACCAGGAATATAGAGCCAAGTTGAAAGATCTGGCCGATGAGCAATCGCGCCTGGAGAAAATGGCCCAGGCGCGCAAGGTGCGTGCGGCTGACCTGGAGCAGGAGCAGCGCGACCTGGCGGCGCATGCCGTGGACGCGGGGGATGTGGAGCGATCGATCCTGGTCACCGGGTATGGGAAAGCTGTATCCGAGCTGGCGCTCATTCCAGCAGAGCTCAAGGTGATCGGCGAGCGGATCGATCGGCTGAACAAGCAGATCGGGGCTCTGCAGAATGACCCGTTCAGTGTGAGAAGGCCGAATGGGTGAGGGCAAGGAAGGGGGGAGCGGTAGAGTTCTGCAGGCGGCAGAGGGCCTGTGCAAAACGGTCCAGAACCGACATGAGTCTGTGGCGGCGAGAGAGTTCAGGGAACAGTTGCACTCGGTTCTGCCCGGCCGGCGGGAAGACATCTCGTCTGCGCTCGACGTGGTCGCGGCTGCCGATGACCTACTCGCCGAGGCGCGATCTGAACTCGAGGCGCTCGCGCCCCTGGTCGACGAGGCCCGGGCCGCCCGGCAATGGGTGGCGGAGGCGATGCGGCGCCGGGCACTGGCTGAGGTGCTCGACGACCTGCTCAAAGTGCAGGTCGAGTTGGACACGTATATCCAGTTCCGGAAAGAACACGCCGCGTTTGTCGAGGATGGCCAGCGTCTGATCCGGAGAGCGGCCGGGGAGACGCGAAGAGCTATGCCGAAGATCAAGGGGATCCTCGAACGCATCTCGAGGTCGGGATTTGAAGAGGAGCGCCTGGCGACGTGGCAGGAGTTGCCGGCCATCTATGATGACCTGCGGCCCGTGCATCAGGAACTGAAAAGCTGGCATTCGGAGCTGGTTTCGCGATTTGCCACTGCCGGCCTGCACCGCTGGGAGGGATCATTCTGGCGAGTCCTCATCGCGGGTTTCCCAGATTTGCGCGACGCGCACGCGGACGCCGACCTGGGTGCGACAAACGTCGATCAACAGGCTGCACTCTTGAAGGAATACCAGAGACTCATCGGCTGGGGCATTTTCCTACCACCGGCTGATGTGTCCTGACGCGGAGCGGGTCTCATAGTGCGAGTGATCACCGCTGGGAGGCGCACCTGGTGGCAAGCTGGCCGGTTAGGGTGCACAGGGCGCGCGTGGGAGTGACCGCGCGCGCGGTCACGGTGGATGGTCACACGACGGGAGTAGAATGGTAACCTTCTCACACGAGCTGGAACGGTGCGAGGTCGTTCTCGAGCGAGCCCAGGCTGCCCTGGCGATCACACACGCTAAGACGGAGAAAGCTCTTGCAGAGATCTTGGGGCGAGCCAGGGCCGACCTGGCGGAGGAAATGGAGCGGATCTCGGGCCGCACGGGGTAGGGAGAGCGATTGGATAACTTCGTAGAATCTGAGATATCCGACGCAATCCCTCTCTTGATTACACGTGTAATCACCTTGCCCAGGAACGACCCTTTGTCGTGGAGGTAAGCGATGGACACAATACAGCGACCGGTCGAGGCGATCGAGCGAACGCCCCAGGTCATCCGTAGGGGGGCATTGGGAAAAGTATATGCCCTGCTCTTGCGACTGCCGGACGATGCTCTCGCCGATCCCCGCGTACGCGGGGACCAGGCTGCCCAGCCCGGCACGGCAGGCGCTGCGGCAGCGGGCCACGACGGGCCTCACATAGAGACCACGCGGCCGGCAACGTAGCGCGCCGGCCTTTGCACCTTACCAGTCAAGCACACCGGCACGGCCAAAGTGATCCTTGACACCCAGCGCGAAGAGGTGTATAATGAGCTTGTGCGAACAGGATGAGAACGAGGGCTTGATGAGCAAAGACGAAGTCAGGATGACGATCCGAGTCCCCAGGGAGCTGCACGAGGCGGCCAAGGCAAAAGCTGCAGCAGAGGATGTAACAATCTCTCAGCTCGTGCGATGGTATCTGAGGGCCTGGGTACAAGGGGAGACGTCCCGGATCCTGCCTCGTTCAGAACCTGAACAAGGGGACGACTAGTCCCCAAAAAGCGGGCCGTGCCGGTGCTGTAACACCAAACACGACCCTAACCTAGCTCGCTGAAATGGCCAGCGGATAGGCTACACCAAGTATACCATTCTTGGCTGTAGCACGCAAGCTTTTGGATGGTTTGAGCGGCCAACCGACCCGATCGGCGGGCACACGGTTGGCCGCTTTTTTTGCCTGGTTGGATATCGTCAAGCAATGGATGGTCAGTGATGAAAGGGGACTAGGATGGACATCGGGCTGGATCTGGGCTTTCACAGTACAAAAGCGATCTGCGGGGAGCGCTGGGCGCGCTTTCCTAGCTTTGTGACCCGGCCGGCTGAGTCGCTTTTTTCTCTCAACGGGCACGGGCAGATCATGGTGCAATCGGGCTATGGTTGCTACCTGGTCGGCGAAGAGGCGGTGAAGAAAGGGCTCGCCGGCGCGCGCAAGGAGACGGCGGAGTGGATCGCCAGTCCCGAGTACGTGGGCGGGCTGTTCTATGGCGCGCTGTCGGAGCTGACTTTGGGCACGGCGGTCAGCGTCAGCCTGGTGACCGGGCTGCCGCTCGCCGACTATGCGCGGGACAAGGGGGCGCTGCGTGAGCGGCTGCAGGGCGTGCATCGCTTCGAGCGCGAGGGGCGGCGCGGGCAGACGGTGACCGTCGAATCGGTGCGCGTGGTCCCGCAGGCCTGGGGCGTGGTCCTGGCGCTGCTGCTCGACGACCGCGGGCGGATCGTCTGTCCCGAGCTGGCCGACTCAAAGGTGGCCGTGATCGACGTCGGCGGGCACACGGTCAATTACCTATCCGTCGACGGGCTGAGCGACATCCCCTCGGAGAGCAAGAGCACGGAGCGGGGCGCCTGGAACGTGGTCCGGGCGGTGCGCGAGTACCTGGACCAGGCGCACCCCGGCCTGGCGCGGCTGCGCGATCACCGCCTAATGGAGGCGGTGATCGCCGGCGAGATATACGACCAGGGGCTGCGCGTCGACCTGGCGCCGGTGGTGCGACCGATCCTTGACGACGTCGGGCAAGAGATCGTCGATACGGCGGGGCAGTACTGGGGGCCTGGCGCGGCGACGTTCCGGCAGGTGATCGTGTGCGGCGGCGGGGCCTACCTGTGGGGGGCGCACGTGCGACGTGCCTTCCGGCAGGCGATGGTGATGGAACAGCCCGAGATGGCCAACGCCCGCGGCTTTTACCGCTTTGCGGTTCACATTGGAGGGTAGACCTACGATGGCCAGTATGACGTTCACGTTTACGGTTGACCTGGAGCGGGATCGCGACCTGTTGGCTTTTTTCAAGGGCGTGCCCTCCAGGAAGCGCTCGGAGCACATCCGTGCGGCGGTGCGCAAGTACATTGGCCAGGCGGTGACCCTGGGGGACGTATACCAGGAGCTGGCCGAGGTGAAGCGGATGCTGCGCGCGGGGACGGGCGATCTCCCATCCGCCGGTGCGGATCCGGAAGCGGACGCGGGCGATCCGCGTGTGGACCAGGCGCGACGCAAGATCGCGGACCTGGGATTGTAGATAGGGAGAGGGCAATGTTTGTGCACAAGATCGAGATCGGCGGTGTGGTTGTCTATCTCAGCCCGGAGGAATGCTCCGCGGTCGCTGAAGCGTGTCACGTGGCCACGGGCTCGGATTCCGCCAAGCAGGACGTGTGGGACACGCTGCACGGTGCTTTTACGGCGCTGGCCGCCATCGGCGTTTGCACGTCGTATATGCAGTCCGATCATCTCCGGTTGGCCCGGGCCAGCATAGCAGAGATGGGGATCGCAGTTCGGGATCAGGGCTGAGCGGCCGGCAGACGGTGACGTGCGGGGTGACCAGGCGGGCGGTGCTGTACGCGCGGGTCAGCGGAGACGATCGCGACCGGGGGAGTCTGGAGAGCCAGATCGAGCTCTGCCGGGCCTACGCCCTCGAGCGTGGCTATGCGATCGTGGCGGAGCTGTGCGAGGACGTGCGCGGGACCAGGGGGGCGGATCTGGACCTGGAGAAACTCAACCAGGTGCTCGATATGGCCAAAGAGGGACAATTCGACGTCCTGGTGGTGCGCGAGATGGACCGCCTGGCAAGGGATACCTGGAAACAGGGATATATCGAAAACGAGCTGAAGCGTTTTGGATGCACGATCGAGTTTGTGCTGTACGACTTTCCGCCTACGCCAGAGGGCGATCTGCAGCGGCACTTCCTGGCAGGTTTTGCCGAGTACGAGGCGAAAAAGATCACCCAGCGGCTGCAGCGGGGACGGCGCGGGGCGGTCCAGAAAGGCAACGTGATCGTGAGCGGCCGTCCCCCCTATGGCTACTGTGTGGCCCAGCGCGACGGCAAGACGGTGCTCGAGGTCTTTGAGCCCGAGGCGCGGATCGTGCGCATGATGTATACCTGGTACACCCAGGGAGACGCCGATCAGGGGCCCATGACGTCGTCGGCGATTGCACGCCGGTTGACCGAGCTGGGGATCCCGACCTGGAGCGCATCGGAGACGCGGTCGGGGTATCGCGCACCCAGGCAGCGACACCGGACCTGGGTCCGGTCGACCGTGCAGGGGATGCTCGGAAATGAAGTCTACGCCGGCGTGTGGCGCTATGGCAAGACCCGGCGCGTCAAGGAAGTGCGCGGCGGCCAGGTACGGCGCCGGTTGGTGCGCAATCCACCGGAGCGCCACGTGGTTGTCCAGGTCCCGGCAATCGTTACCCGCGAGATGTGGAACGCGGCCCAGGACATGCTCAAGTACAACCAGCGGGCGGTCCGCCCCAAAAAGTACCCTTACCTGGTCAGCGGTCGGGTCGTCTGTGGGCACAGCGGGCATCGCATGGTGGGGAGCGGCACGGTGGCACAGGGACGGGTGTACACCTATTACTACTGCCCGGCATTTGCGGACCCTAACAACTATGCCCCGGCGTGCGATCTGCCGAGGTTTCACGCTTCCGACGTCGACGGCGCAGTGTGGGCCTGGCTGCGAGGCTGGCTGATCGACCCTAAACAGCTCTGGGACGGCCTGAAGGATTTGCAGGAGAACGGGGACGCCGACGACCCTTTGTCCAGGAGCGAGCAAATCGCCCTGCTGAACGTAGAGATCGCCAAGAACGAGGATGCTCAGGCGCTCTTGCTCGACCTGTACCTGGTCCAGGAGTTTGACAAGGCGGATTTGATGAGGCGCAAGCGGCGATTGGACGCGGAGCGGCAGGACCTGGTGGCCCGGCGCGACAGTCTGCAGGCAGAGATCCGGGCCAGGGAAGCGAAGGGCGAACAGATCCGGAATCTGCACGAGTTTGCGGAGCGGGTGCGCTCCAGCCTGGACGCGGCGGATCGGCTGTTTGCCAGGAAGCGACAGATCGTCGAGGCGCTGGATCTGTGGGTCATGCTGCGCGTGGTGGATGGGAAACGAGAGGTGCGCGTGACACGGGTGCTGGGGATCGATGTTTTCGCGCTTTGCCCTTGACCATCAGTAGTGCACGGCAGTGCGCGAAAACGAGGTCAATCGAGTATACACCCAACAAAGGGCCTGTCAAGTTCGGGGGGCGTGAGCGGATTACTTCCTAGAAATGACCGTATACGAAGGAATGAAGGAGCGTGACATGGGAGAGCTGATCATCGTGGGGGCCGGGCAAGAGGCGCTGGGCGTGTCGATCCTGATGCCCGAGGACCCGGACAAGGACACCAAGTACAGGCTGGGGCAGCTCCTGGCCTGGCTGATCGCGAACCAGGTCCGATGGTACCAGGTGGACCTGGCCCGATACCGGGATTATATGCTCCAGGAACGCGAGTACGCACCGGCGACCGCCGGCGCGCACCTGGCCACGGTGCGGGCGCGCTATCGCGCGATCTTGCGCGACAATGCGACGCGCGATCTCTTCTTCGGCCTGGCCAGGCTGGAACTGGAGCGACGGGGACAGGAGGCCTCGCCGGCGAACCTCAAGGCGATGGTCGACGAGCTGACGATCCGGCTCAAGAATGCCCTGGATCCCCAGGCCTCGACGGTCAAGGTCAAGAAATCCCAGGACCACGCCGACGGCGAGCACTTGCGCCTGACGGCCGAGCAGGCCAACGCCTTGATGGCGGCGCCAGGCAACAGGACGCTGCAGGGACTGCGCGATACGGCCGTCATCGCACTGATGCTGTGCACGGGGATCCGCGAGGGAGAGCTGATCAGCCTCGACGTGCGCGACCTGCGCCAGGAGCTGGGCGGGGTCCTGGCGCTGCACATCCGCGAGGGCAAGGGATGCAAGGAGCGGCTGGTCCCGTATGGCGCGCTCGAGTGGGTCCTGGCGATCGTCGATCGCTGGCTGCAGGCTGCCGGCATCGAGAAAGGCCCGGTCTTTTGCGGGATTTTCAAGGGCGGTCACCGGCTGCGCCCCGGCAGGCTGACGACGCGGGCGATCCAGTGCGTTCTGCGGGGATATCCGGTGATGATCGGCGGGCAAGCCTCCAGGGTCAGACCGCACGACCTGCGCCGGACATATGCGCGCCGGCTGTACGAAGCGGGTTTTGACCTGGTCAGCATTCAGCAGAACCTGGGACACGCAAACATCCAGACGACGCTGGGGTACATCGGCGCCCTGGACGCGGACAAGCGCAGACCGCCGGCCGTCTATTCGTTCGGCTGGCAGGAGTGGCTGCAGGAAGGGCTGCAGCCGCTTCCGGAACCTGAGTACCCTGTAAAGGGTAGATAATGGAGGCGGCGAAATGGTGTACTTGGTGCATTTTGAGCGCAGAGTCTCCGGGCACGCCGGCCACTACCTGGGATATACCGAGGACCTGGCGCGCCGACTCTCCGAGCATCGCGCTGGCCGCGGCGCCCGGCTAACGGAGGTGTGCAAGGAGCGTGGGATCGGTTTTACCGTGGCCAGGATCTGGCTGGGAGGTCGCGAGCTCGAGCGGCGGCTGAAACGCCGAAAGGATGGCCCCAGGCTCTGCCCGATCTGCAATCCGGATGCCTTTCAATTGGCCAACACGGCACAATCCCCCGGTGATGACCGGTTCAGCCAGGCGAGCCCTGGGACGTGCCCGCGTCGACGTGATGGATTCGTGTAGTAACGGGGAGGCATCCCAGTTGGGCTCACGTTGCGCAGCCCTATCTGGCCATCGATCACCGGGCATCAAATGTTAAGTCGAAAGTTAGTCGAAACTCAGTCATTTTCTGGCGGAAAGGGACGTCGTCGACCCCAGGTGCGGTCACCCATTATTACACGTGTAATAATCGAGTACGCGCGTACTCAAGCGGGGCGTGAGGGACTGACCGCACGTGCGGTCAAAAGTGATTACGCGCGTAATCAAAATCGGACATAGGAGACTGACCGCACGCGCGGTTACCCTTTATTACGCGCGTAATAATGGGTCTGAGTACTCGAGTACTCAGCAGGGGGGCAGCCTGCTGAGCGTTGTAGGATAGTGAGAGAGGGCGCACGATGAATGGGTGGGATATGCTCCGATGGGGATCCCTCGCCGTGGGCGGTGCAGCCGGCGCGGGTATCCTGGCGCGATCGTTCTACCGGGCCGGCCTGCGGATCTATGACGACCTGTCCGAGCGCTGGGTCAAGTACCGCCAGGACCGGCTGACCCTGGCCAATATCGATACACAGAACCGACTGCACGACCTGCGCGAGATCCGGCCCGACGAACGGGGGCGTTATCCTCTCCTGTACGGGATCAACGGCATTTTGCGCGATCCAAACAACTTGCGCGCGTTCACGCTCAGCACGGTCCTGGAGCGGTGGCCACAGCTCGAGCAGCTCGACGGGATGCAGCGCACGCTGATCGCGCTGCAGGGCGTCCAGGCCGGAAGCGCGCGCCAGGTCCCCGCGTACGCGGGGATGACCGACGGTACGGCCGCGGCGACGTCGCCCTGGCCGGCGACGGTGGCCCTGGAGCAGGCCCTGCGCGGCCAGCGGCCCTCGCTCAATCACCTGGTCGTGGGCGCGTACCCGGCCACGGCCGGGCTGCAGGTGGTCGCCGACTCGATCCACAACCTGATGCACGTCCTGGAAGTTGGGGCCTCGGGGTGGGGCAAGAGCGCGTGGCTGCGGTCGTTTCTTTACCAGGTGGCCAACGCGCCCGAGGCGTGCGAGGTCGTGGCCATCGATGTGAACGGCAGTGAGTTTAACGCGCTGCGCGGCTGGGGCCGGCTGCGCTACCCGGTGGCCAGGACCGCCGGCGAGGCGATCGCCGTGCTGCACCAGGTCACCGACGAGATCGGGCAGCGCAAGGAGCGCTACGAGCAGCATCCACTTGCCGGCAACCTGGTCGAGTACAACGAGGCCAGCGGGGTCGACCTGCCTCCCTGGGTGGTGGTCATCGATGAAGGGACGAATCTGCTCAATCAGCGCGGGATCGGGGACGCGCTGCGGGAGACGGTGCAGACCGCGCGCCAGTATGGGGTGTACGTGCTCCTGGCCGGGCAGAGCGCCAAGCATAGCGTGCTCGATACGCAGATCCGCGACCAGTTCAGCACACGGCTGTGCTTTCGCACCTCGCCGACGTCGTCGCGGGTCGTGCTCGACGACAGCGCCGCCGGCGACCTGCACGTCAAGGGTCGAGCCTGGTGCCAGATGGTGGGCCGCGAGCCGCAGGAAATCCAGGGCCCGTGGGTGAGCCGGGAGACCCTACTGCAGGCGCTGGGCAATGGCGGGCCTCGCCACCCGATGCCCGCGCTCGAGCTGCCTGCCGGCGGCCCATCTGCCGACCAGGTCGCCCAGGTCCTGGAGCTGCACGCCGCCGGCGAGAGCAAGCGGGGGATCGAGCGGGCCGTATTCGGCTTTGAGGGCGGGGCAGCCTATCGGCAGGTAACCGAGATCCTGGAGGCCCATAGGGATGCTACTGCGACTGCTACTACCGGGGAGGGCTGAGTGGCTGCAGAAAGGGAGGGTCGGGTGAAAGCCAAGATCCAACTGACTGACTTGCAACGTTTCAAGTCTGGTGACCGCGTGATTCACATCCTCTCGCGGCGGCGCGGCGTGGTCGTGGGGCCTGCTGACCGGCGGCTGTGGTACGTCGTAGAGGGCCTGCGGCCTGGGCTGGGGCCGGGAACGTTTCACGCGGATGAACTGACGCGCGACGATGAGGTGAGCGATGGGCTGTAACATCCTATTTCGGAGCGATGTTCGGGCCGTCCTGATCGGCGTGGCCGTGGCCTATGTGTCGGCGGCTGCCGCTGACCCCTGCGGCGACCTCGGGTACATCCGGGGCTGTCTGGACACGGCGCGGGCGGTGGCGCTCTGTCACGGCCTGGCGTGGGCAGATATGGTACAGGCGATCCGCGAGGCGCTGACACCGGGCGCGGTGGAACTGCTTGAGGCGGCGCGGGTTGGGCTGTTGGAAGAGTAGGGGCATACCCTACGTTTGCATATGCACCACGATGTGGTGAAAGGAGAACGGCAATGAAACAGATTTTGATCGACATCCAGAGGATCGCCGACGTGGCAGCGGGCGATCCGGAGCTATCGGATCGGCTGTGGCGCGCGCTGCGCGACCTGGCCGACGAGCTGAACAGCGCGCTGCCGGAGTATGAGACGGGGCTGTTGCACTTGGACACGGGGGATTACCTGGCGTTTGTGCGGCGCGACCCCGAGGAGGGCGCATACTGGGCCGACCAGGAGGAGCAGCGGCGCGAGCATGCAGAGATCTTGGCTGAGGAGGAGCCAGAAGACCCACACGGGGAATACCTTTTTGACCAGTTCGTGGCGCACGGGGTCACCCGGGCGGAGATCGCCCGTATGGACCTGAAGACGCTAACACAGCACATCCACGAGATGCGCACCGCGGGCGCGGACGTCGATGACCTGGCGTTGACGGATGAGGAGATCGCGCGCCAGATCCTCGAGTTTGCACGCGCGGGGGTGGACAGCATCGGAGCCAGGCAATGAATGCAACAATCATCAGGGACTGCATAGGCTACGATGGAAAGAGGTCATTCTCGATCAGCGCAGGCACCCAGGGCACCTTTCTCGACTGGATAGCATCCAGGCATCCAGACTACCCCAAGGGAATTGAGCTGGTAGAGATCGAGATCGAGGGCCGGCGCATGGCGGTGCCGGCCTTTGCGGTTGAGGTCCCCGACCTGCTGGAGGAGGACAAAACCTGAGCGCAGTTGTGCGTCTGGCGGCGTCAACCACCAGGCGCACGGTGGGGCAAGGCACCTCGTGGGGACCCAGCCTTGCCCCAATTCTACCATAGCACGGTGAAAGGGGCAAGCAGTGGCATACCAAGAGATCGTCGACGCACTTTCAGAGGGGCACATTATGACCGAGATGCTGCGCACGCAGATCGCGCTCTTTGCGACCTGGTGCGACATCAACGACGTGGACCAGAAGATGGCGGACCTGGCGGCCTATGGGCGATGGCTGGAGGGCTGGGGGTACCCGGTACGGGCGGCGGCGATGCACGTCGACGCGATCCGCCGGCTGAGGGACGGGCGCTGAGCGGGTATCGCATCCGGATCGCGCGTTCGACGGGAGCGACTTGATCGCCGACTGTTGCCCCTGGGTGCGACGGGGGCAGCGCTGGGCGGGCAAGGGCATCACACTGACTGGCACAGCCAGACTTTCACACGGGGCACAGCCCCTAGATGGGAGCATAGAGAACGTGAGGCCACCAAACGATTTTACCAAGATCATTGACCGCAAGCGCTACAGCACCAAAACGGCAACCCTGATCGCTCACGATGCATACTGGGACGGGCACAATTTCGAGCGGCACGGGTGCAACACGTGGCTGT
>DATKTN010000361.1:0-7771 GCA_035531135.1 Anaerolineae bacterium | reverse complement strand
GAACGGTTGCGCCAGGAGGCCGTCGTTGCGCTGTACACCAGCCCCTTGCGCCGCGCACAGGAGACCGCGGACATCATCGGGCGGGCGCTGGACGTGCCGGTCGTGCCCGACGAACGGCTCCAGGAGTACGACGTCGGCGACATCGCCGGGCTCACGTGGGATCAGGTGGTGGAGCGGTACCCGGACGTGGCGCACCGCTGGGCCGAGGCCCAGGAGGAGATCGGCATTCCGGGCGAGGAGGGGCACGGACCGTTCCGGGCGCGGGTGGTGGCCGCGTTTGGCGATATTCTGTCGCGGCACGCGGACGGACCGGTCGGCGTCGTGGCCCACGGTGGCACGCTCGGCACCTATCTCAATCACTTGATCGGGCTGCAGACCTGGCTTTCGCCTTTCCGCTTTGACAACGGGTCGCTGAGCATCGTCGAGGCGAACCCGGTGCGGCCGCGGATCGTGCTGTTGAACTCTGTCACCTGGTGAACTCTGTCACCTGGTGAGCGATGTCTGTCACTTGGGAGGAGATCTATGATCGTGGGAAAAAAAGTGCGGCTGCGCCCAATCGAGCGCGATGACCTGCCGCGCTTTGTGGAGTGGTTCGGCGACCCGGACGTGCGCCGCCACCTGTCGATCTACCTGCCGTTCTCGCTGGCGCAGGAGGAGCGTTGGTTCGAGAACCTGCAGGGGCGGCTGGAGCGACAGGAGGACGTGGTACTGGCGATCGAGGCCGCCGACGGCGTGCACATCGGCAACCTGGGCCTGCACGGGATCAACTGGAAGGACCGCAGCGCCGAGCTGGGCATCGCCATCGGTGAGAAGGCGTACTGGAACCAGGGGTACGGCACCGACGCCATCCGCACGCTGCTGGGCCTGGCCTTCCACGAGCTGAACCTGCATCGTGTCTTGCTGCGGGTGGACGCGGACAACGCGCGGGCTATCCGCTGCTACGAAAAGGCCGGATTTCAGCGGGAAGGGACCTCGCGCGAGGCGGTGTTCAGGGAGGGGGGCTACCGCGACCAGTACGTGATGAGCATCCTGGAATCGGAGTTTGAGTTCGATGAGTGAGTATGTAGGAGGCATGCACGGCGATATCAAGTTGTTCAGTGGCACCGGTTGTCCCGCGCTGGCTGAAGAGATCAGCCAGTATCTCGGCGTCCCCCTGTCGCGGCGTGACATCATCCAGTTCCCCAATGAGAACATCTTTGTGCGGCTGCACGAGAGCATACGCGGCCAGGATGTCTTCTTGATCCAGACGACCTCGTCCCCGGTCAACCACAACCTGATGGAGCTGTTGATCTTTCTGGACACGCTCAAGCGGGCCTCGCCGGACCGCGTCACGGCGGTCATTCCCTTCCTGGCGTACGCCCGCTCGGATAAGAAGGACCAGCCCCGCGTGCCGATCACCGCCCGCCTGGTGGCCGACATGATCGGCATCGCCGGTGCCGACCGCTACGTCACGCTCGACCTGCACGCCGACCAGATCCAGGGCTTCTTCAGCATCCCGGGCGACGTGCTGACCGCCTTTGCCATCCTCTCTGACTATTTCCGCGAAAAACGGCTGGAGGATGCCGTCGTCGTCGCGGTGGACCTGGGCTTTGCCAAGAAGGCACGGAACCTGGCGGTTGAACTACGCCTGCCGCTGGCGTTGGTCGAGAAACGCCGGGTGTCGGTCGATACGGAGGCGCTCACGCTGGTGGGCGAGGTCGAGGGCCACGACGTCGTCCTCGTGGACGACGAGGTGGACACCGGTGGGTCCATGGCCAGCGCCGTCGAGATCGTCCACGAGCACGGCGCTCGCGACGTCTACCTGTGCTTTGCCCACGCCGTCCTCTCGCCCTCAGCCGTCGACCGGCTACGAGACCTGCCTGTCAAGGAGATCGTGACGACGAACTCGATCACGATCCCGCCGGAGAAGCAACTGCCCAATCTCACCGTCCTCTCCGTCGCCAACCTGCTGGGGGAGGTGATCCAGCGCGTCCACCAGGGTTCCAGCGTCGGTGAGGTGTTCCGGGGTTACAGCACCTACCGGTAGGGTTCTCGCCTGTAAAGAACGCCTTGTCAAGCGCGGTAGCGGAATATGAAGCCCAGTGCCCAGACGATGAGTTTCTACGATTTGCGCGACGCACTGGCGCAGCCCGGCTGCGCCGTGTGCCGCCTGAAGGCCGACGCCGTCGACCGGTTTCTGGACGGCCTGCTCTGGGAGAGCGTGAACGACCCGGGCAGGCGGCGCGAGATCCGCCAGGCGCGCGGGTTCTGCCATCGTCACGCCTGGAGCCTGGTGCGGGTCAGTGCGTCGCTGGGCGTGGCGATCATCACGCGTGACGTGTTGCAAAGTGCGCTCGCCGCCACGGAGAGCGCCACGTTCCAGGCCACGTCCCCCTGGTCCATGCGCCGCGTGCGGGAGGCGCTGGACCCCAGGCAACCGGCGGCGGCTGCGACGGCGGAATTGGTCGCCCGGCTTGAACCCCAGGCCGCTTGCCCAGCCTGCGTGTGGGCCGAGAAGATGGAGGGCGTATATTTGAGCGAGTTCGTCAATCATCTGCTCGGCCAGGACGGCCTGCTGGCGGACTATGAATCGTCCGACGGCCTGTGCCTGCCCCACTTTCGCCAGGCGCTGGCCCGCGTGCGTGACGAGCGGGTCTTTGAGGCGCTGGTGAACGCGCAGCGGTCCATCTGGGAGCGGTTGATCGCGCACCTGAGCGAGTTCATCCGCAAGAGCGACCACCGCTTCCATAACGAGACCTGGGGCGAGGAGAGGGATGCCTGGCTGCGGGCCATCGCTGCGCTGGCCGGCGCAAAGGCGGGACCTGTCCCGTGAGCCTGATTGAGATGGCTTCTCGGTGAAAGGATGATGTCTGAGCGTCGATTCCGCATCGCGATGCTGAGCGTGCATACCTGCCCGCTGGCCACGCTGGGTGGCAAGGAGACGGGCGGGATGAACGTCTACGTGCGGGACCTGTCCCGTGAGCTGGCCCGCCGGGGCCATCACGTCGACGTCTACACGCGCTCGCAGGATCCCAGCCTGCCCCGGATCCGCTCCGGGCTGGGCCACGGCGCGCGGGTGATCCACCTCCCGGCCGGCCCTGAGCATCCGTACGACAAGCACCTGGTCTACGATCACCTGCCAGAGTTTGTGGACGGCGTGCTGGCGCAGGCGGAGGCCGACGCCGTCGTCTACGACGTGTTGCACAGCCACTACTGGCTCTCCGGCGTGGTGGCGCGGGAATTGCGCCACCGCTGGGGCGCGCCCATCGCGCACATGGCTCACACGCTGGGCAAGATGAAGAACGCCGTAGCGCAGCGGCCCGAGGAGCGGGAGACGGCGCGCCGCATCGTCGTCGAGACAGAGATCGTGCGCTCTGCCGATGCGCTGGTCGCCGCCACGCCCGTTGAGAGGGAGCAACTCGTGCAGCTTTACGCCGCCGCCCCGGCCCGCATCCGCGTCATCTCGCCGGGGGTGGACACCGAGCGCTTCCACCCCATTCCCACAGCGCACGCCAAAGAGCACATCGGCATTTGCCCGGACCGCCGCACCATCCTGTTCGTCGGTCGCATCGAGCCGCTGAAGGGCATCGATAACCTGCTCCGGGCCATGGCGCGGATCGCCGAAAAGCGCCCGGACCTGCGCGATGGGCTGTGCGTCTCCATCGTCGGCGGCGACCTCGACGTGAGCCGCGTGGACGACGAGATGATGCGCTTGCAGGAACTGCGGGAGGAATTGGGCATCGACGACATCGTCACGTTCCTGGGGGCCAGGGACCAGGACATGTTGCAGTACTATTACTCGGCCGCCGAGATGGTCGTGATGCCCTCGGATTACGAGAGTTTCGGGATGGTGGCACTGGAGGCGATGGCGTGCGGCACGCCGGTGATCGCCTCCGACGTGGGCGGGCTGGCCTTCCTGGTCAAGCACGGTCGCACCGGCTATCGCGTCCCCGCCCGCGACCCGGCGGCGCTGGCGGCCAAGATCACGCGCCTGCTGACCGACGAGGGGTTGCGGCGGCGCATTGGGCAGCGCGCCGCCTGCTGGGCCGAATCCTACGCCTGGCCGCGCATCGCCGACCAGATTGAGGCCCTGTACGCCGAACTCGCCTGAGACCTGACAGGGCGCGATCCCCGATTACTTACCGTTCTCCTGTGATGCACGGTCCCGCTGTTTCACTGGTACCCGCCAAAACCTGTCAGGTCTGCCCATTGGTCATTGGTCATTGGTCATTTTCCCCCCCCCCGCTACTATCCCCGGCGACGGATAGTAGCTCACGTAAAAGTCCCGGGAGCAGTCGTCGTGGTCGGTGTCCGGCGGGTACCGCTTGAGCGACGCGCCTGACGGGAAGGGGATCTCAAAGTCGGTGAAGGGCGTCACGCCCACGCGCGGCGTGCCGCCCCAGGCGGCGCTGTCCACGAGCGCGCCGCCCGCGCCCAGGAGGAGCACCTCGTCGCCGGTGTTTCCCAGCGCCAGCCCAAACCCGTCCCAGGCCCCCACAGTCGCCAGGTCAGGCACGGCTGCGTCGCAGTCTGTCCACTCGTAGGCGGGGTTGAAGCCGTAGGTGGCGGAAAAGTCCGTCGCGCAGGCTGCTGCGACGATCACCTGCCCGTGGAGGAGTCGTGCCCCGGCTGGGAACGCGTGCCGGCCGTCGCCATAGTCGCCCGCATCGATCGCGTCCCCCAGCGTCCATCCGGCGATGATGGCCTCGGGGCCGGGGTTATATAGCTCGATCCATTCCCTCCCTGTGTCGTCCTCGTCGGGGTTGACGCAGACTTCTGTGACCAGGGGATAGTCGGCCGGGGCAATGCGGTCCCGCATCAGGAGCGGCAGGTAGGTGCGGTGGACCATCGGGGGGTGGCTCAGCGCCCAATCGTGCTGAAAAATGACCTGCATCCACTCGTGAGCCTCCGCCGACCGAAATTGGAGCGCGACCTCGCGGTTTTTCTTGTTTGAATTCTCGGTGCCGTTGATGCCCCCCAGGTGGACCCAGCGCTCGTCCCCCACGCGCACCAGGAACACCTTGGCGTGGATGCCCAGGCCGGTGACGTTCGCCAGCCGGCATACGAGGCTCAGCCCCTCCTGCGCGGCGATTCCGTTGAGCTGCAGACACGCGGCCGTGTTTTTGTTGGCAGCCAGTGGATCGTCGTAGTAGTCGTCCAGCAAGACACGGGCTTCAGCCTCTCGGCGGGCCGCCGCGATGACGGCCTGCAGGCGGGGGTTGAGGCCGGCCGGGCCGGCGCCCGCGGTCCAGGTGAACGGCTCGCTCATCTGCATCATGAGGATCTCGTCTCCGCGCCCGGCGCGGCCTATCAGCCCCAGCAGGCTGTCCCGGTCGCGCAGCGCGTGCTCGGGCGCGTGGAGCACGGTCACGTGCGTGGCCGTCGTCGCCAGCGGTGCGGTGAAGGGAGCCGTGTAGGTCGTCCAATCCGGCGCGGGCAGTGGGCCAAAGTCGTCGGGCGGCGCGTTCGCGCCGGCGTAAGCGACGACGTCCCGGTGATGTACGGGGTCGCAGTCACGGCGAAAGACCTCCGCCAGGCGCGCGATGACGCCCGGGCTGTCGGTCACCGCCACGAACCCGCGGTGTCCCATCGTGCCGTTGTCCTTGCGGTCGGAGGGCATCGAGTTCTCGCCAAAGTTGTCGCTGCTCACCACCGCCAGCCGGTCGTCCACGAGGATGAATTTGGCGTGCTGAAAGTCATAGCGCGGGGCCGTCTGCCCGATGAAATAGACGGTGCTCGTGGGCGGGTCGTGCAGGCGTTGGGCGATCCACTTTTCCGCGTCGTCCATGCCCCCGGCGGGGCCGCTCTCGAGCAGGACGGTCACGGCCACCCCGGACCGGATGCGGCCGCTGATCACCCGGTAGAGGGGGGCGCTTTCCAGCGTGTATGCCTCGATGCGCAGCGTGTGCTGCGCCGAACCGATCGTCCGCGAGACCACGTCGAGTGTCCCCTCGGGCGCGACGGCCAGTGTGAAATTGGCTGTACCGGTGATCTCCGCCGGGAAGAACATCTCCTCCAGGTCCCAGCCGGGGTAGCGCAGCTTGCGCCCGTCGATGGGATCGTCGGGGTCCTGCGCCCAGTCGGCGGCAGTATCCGTGTCGCTGACGGGCAGCCCGGTGGCCGGGTCCAGCTTGCGGTACAGCACCTGCCCGCCGCCGTAGCCTCTGTATGGGTAGAGGACGGCGGGGCCGGTCCAGCCCTGGTGGGCCGAGCCGGTGCCGTAGGCCAGCGCGTCCACCACGTTCCCACCGGCGTCGAGCAGGTAGGCCGCATCGCCAGCGTCGGCGAAAAGGCCGATGGGCCAACTCCCGTCCAACCTGGACGCGGGGCGCGCGGCGGCCTGGACGTCCCAGTCGGCGTCAAACCCCCACACCGGGTAGAAACCGTCGCCGTCCTGCGCCAGCCACAGGATTTGCCCCGGCCCGATCGTCGCCGTCGCCGGGAACCAGACGCCGCCGCCTGCGTTCGGATCGTCGTTCAGGCCCCACCCATCCAGCGAGACGGCGTGCGAGCCCAGGTTGATGAGCGCGGCGGCCTCCCCGCTGCCCCAGTAGTTGGCCGGGGCCAGCGCGTAGAGGCGGACGTGGGGGAGAACGGCCGTCGTCCATGTGTCGGCGTTGTTGGCCGTGAACGTCTCGCTGGCGGTGGTCGTGGCGGTGACCAGGTTGGTGAGTGCGCCGGAAGAGGCGGTGGTCACGCGCCCGGTGACAGCGATGAGGTGGTGGGTATCAGGGGGCACGTCGCCAATTTGCCACACCAGATCGTGTCCGGAGCGGGTGCAGGTGAAGTGGCTGGTCTTGGTAAAGTCCACGGCGACGGGCAGCGTGTCGGTCACGCGCACCGTGGTGGCGGTGATGTCTCCGGTGTTGCTGACGGCGATCCGGTACGTGATGGCGCTGCCGGGGGCGGCGACGCTCGGGCCGGTCTTGGCGACGACCAGGTCGGCGACGGTGCCAATCGGTGGCCGGTAGCAGGAGTTGGGTGCCCTGGGGGTGCCGTTGATGGGGTTGCCGCCCGCGTCTAACCCGTTGCGCGTCCCCCCGTCGTTGGAGGCCCAGTTCGCGTCGGTGTCGGGGGCGGCGGGGTCGATGCGCTCCATCGAGCAATAGGTCGGGCTGGCTGAACCGGCTGGCCAACCGCCCCCGTCGGCGTTGGCGGTGTCGACGGTCGTTCCTCTATCGTCCTCGAGGTGGAGCGTCTCCCCGCTGTTCGAAAGACCGGTGCCAAACGAGCCGGTCCAGTCGGCGGGGACGTCACTGACCGCCTGGTCGTCCGTGCGCTCGATGAGGTAGTACCCGTGAGGAGGGATGTCGCCGCTCAGGGCCAGGTCTGGTTTGCCGTCGATTGCGACCAACCGCCACCCGTCCAGCGAGATCGTCTGGGCGGTGTTGTTGGTCAGCTCGATCCACTCGTCCCCGGTGTGACCGGTGTGTCCGGCCCAGGCCACCTCGTTGATGACCACGTCGAGCGCGTGGGCAAAAGTGGCCGTCGCCTCCGCTGCCCGTGCCGGCGTCCGCACCCCCCTCATGACCATCACCACCAGCAGCCCGCCCAACAGGCTTGCCCCCGCCAGCCACGCCACGCGCCTCATTGTCGTCCTCCTAGCGTGTCCTGCTTCCTGCTTCCTGCCTCTTGCCTCTTGCCTCCTGCTTCCTACCCCGCTTCCAGCTCTTCCAATTCCGACACGATGTCCCGCTGCTGAAGCGACTCCCTCACCTCGCGCTCTCCACATCGCCGCTGCCACTGGTACAGCCCGCCGACCACGGCCACCGGCAGCGCCACCGCCAGCCCC
>DATKTN010000360.1:0-5065 GCA_035531135.1 Anaerolineae bacterium | reverse complement strand
CCACCTCGGCCAGTTCAATGGGGCGTACCTGGCGGGGCGACCGCTACCGGACTGGCCGTGGCTGAGCTCGGGCTGGTTGCGGCAATTCGTCGCTCATTCCGCCCCTGCCATAGGGCCGCTCCGCGATTCGCTCGAGCACCCGCTGGTCTGTCGTTGGATCCCGGACGATGCCAGCGACAGGTTCTTCCGTCTCTGGGCGGAGCGCGATTGCTACCTCGATGCCCTCGACTGCCTGCCCCAGACGTTCTGCCACCTCGATATATTTCGCCGCAACCTGTTCGCGCGACGAACGGCCGGTGGCGACGATCGGACGGTGGCCGTCGATTGGGCGTATGCCGGACAGGGCGCGATTGGCGAAGATCTGGTCCCCCTGGTCCTGGCCAGTGTCTACTTTTTCGAGGTCGAACCGGACGAGGCGCAGTCACTCGAGGAAATCGTCTTCGAGGGCTACCTGGAGGGGCTGCGCGATGCCGGCTGGCAGGGGGACCCACGGCTCGCGCGGTTGGGCTATACGGCGGCTGCGAGCTTGCGTTACAGGTTGCCGAAATCGGAAGGTTCCTGACCATCATCCTCGATGAGCGGTTGCACGCGTCGGCACAGCAGGCGATGGGGCACTCCATTGGGGAGATCCTGGATCACAGTGCCCAGGTGAGATGTTGTTTCGATTGTCTGGCCGACGAGGCGCGGAAGCTGATGGACGTCCTTAGTTAGCTCGGAGCAGGTACGAGACAGCACAACGAGGCGCATTTTGCCACAAAACGTCGAAGAAAGCCGCACGAGCGCAGCCCGAGCCCGCCTGTTGTCGGCCGTCCCGGCCCCCCTGCGGCGAGCGACGTTCCGCCAACTGTGGGTCGGGATGGGCAGCTCCTATGCTGGGGACCGCCTGCAACAACTCGCCCAGGCCTGGCTGGTGGCGACGCTGACCGGTTCAGCCCTGGCCGTCGGCTGGATCACCACCCTGGGCTCCCTGCCCCTCTTGCTCCTGCCGCTGGGGGGCGTCATCGCCGACCAGGTCGACCGCCGCCGCCTGCTGATGGCGTGGCAATTGGTCGGGGCAGCCGCGACGGTCGTCGTCGCGGCACTGGTCCTGACCGGCCGCGTCGCCATCTGGCACATCTACGCCTGGGCCGTCGTCAACGGGATGATCGCGCTGCTTTCGCGACCCGCCTACAAGGTCGCCCTGACCGAGGTCGTCCCTCCCGACGAGGTGCGCCCGGCGGTCGCCATCAACTCGATGACCGAGACCACCTCGATGGTCGTCGTCAACGGCGCCGGCAGTGTGCTCCTCGGATTCCTGGGGCTACCGCTGGCCTTTGTCCTGAACGCGGTCTCCTACCTCGTCGCGGCGGCCAGCCTCTGGGGCTTGCGCGACCTCGGCCGGCGGTCCGCCGGCCGCGCCCCAGCCCTCGACGTGCGGCGGGTGCTGTCTGACCTGGTCGCCGGGTTGGTCTACCTGGCCCGCCAGCCGCGCATCCTGTACCCCCTCCTCCTCACTTTTCTCACCATCACGACGGTCAGCCCTGCCATCGGCCTCCTGGCGTCCATCGTCCACGCCCAGGATGGCTCGATCGTCGACCTGGGCCTGTTGGCCGCCTCGACCAGTCTGGGGGCTTTTGTCGGCGCCGGCTTCGCCGGTGTGCGCAGCGCTGGCGACCACCCCGCGCGCCGTTACGCCTTCCTCGGCCTGGTCAGTGCAGCGGCGTTGCTTTTCTTCGTCTATCTGCCCGTGGGTCTTTTCTCGATGGCGCCACTGGCCGTGATCGGCGCTGCCGCCTTCGCCCAGGCCGTCTGGAACACCAGTCGCATCCGGGAGGTGGCTGACCGGGCTTACCAGGCCCGGCTCCAGGCCATCACTTCGATGGCCTTTACGCTGGGGTTCTCGCTGGGAACGCTGTGGGCCGGGGTTGCCATCGACCGCTTCGGCCTGACCGCGCTCGCTGGCGGGGCGGCCGTCCTGGGCTTGCTATCGGTCGTGGCAGTCGTGCTATCTTCACGCCGCGACCATTTGGAAGAACGATGATCCGAATGTAAGGAGATCAGTATATGCAGATTCGCAGATTTGGAGAATTGGATTGGAAAGTCTCGGCACTCGGTTTCGGGTGCATGCGACTCCCGACGACGGGAGATCACAAGGACATCGACGAGCCGGAGGCGACGAAAATGCTCCGTTACGCCATCGACCACGGCGTAAATTATGTGGATACGGCGTACCCGTATCACGGCGGAAACAGCGAGCGGTTCGTCGGTCGAGCGCTCAAGGGAGGCTACCGGCAAAAGGTCAAGCTGGCGACCAAGCTGCCCTGCTGGCTGGTCAAGGCCAGCGAGGACTTGGACAGGTACCTCGACGAACAGCTCGAGAAGTTACAGGACGAGCACATTGACTTTTATCTCCTGCACGCGTTAAACGAGAAGAACTGGCACAACGTGCGCGATCTGGGCGTGCTGGAATGGGCCGAGCGGGCCATCGCCGACGGGCGGATCGGGCACCTGGGCTTTTCGTTCCACGACAAGTACGAGGTCTTTCAAGAGATCGTCGACGCGTACGACAGGTGGACGTTCTGCCAGATTCAGTACAACTATATGGACGTGGAGAACCAGGCCGGCACCAGAGGGCTGAAGTATGCAGCCTCCAGGGGGATGGGCGTCGTGATCATGGAGCCATTGCTGGGCGGCCGGCTCGTCGACCCGCCTGCGCCGATCCAGGAACTATGGGATACCGCCGCCAGGAGGCGCACGCCCGTCGATTGGGCGCTGGAGTGGCTGTGGAATCAGCCCGAGGTGTCGGTCGTCCTCAGCGGTATGAGCGCGATGGACCACGTCAGGGAGAACGTCGCCTGCGCCGATACAGCGGGCACCCACGTGCTGACGGCGGAGGAGCTGGCGCTCGTCGGGCGGGTCCGCGAAAAGTACCGGGAGCTCTGTCCCATCCCCTGCACCAGGTGCGGGTACTGCATGCCCTGCCCCAACGGGGTCGACATTCCGCGAAACTTTGAAACCTACAACGAGGGCGTGATGTACGCCAAGCCGGATCACGCGCGCCAGGCGTACACGTGGATATCCGAGGACGAGCGAGCCAGCGCGTGCGTGCAGTGCCGGGAATGCGAGGAGTTGTGCCCCCAGGGCATACCGATCAGCGAGTGGATGCCGATTGTCCACGAGGTGCTGGGCGAGGGCAAGCCATACGAGGCGTGCCCGCTTCCCTAGCGTGCCTTTCGCCCCCCACGATAGTGGATGGATGCGCCAACTTGTTGGCGTCTTTGGCCAGCGTGAAGCCTCATGTGGGCAATCGACGTCGCTGCCGGGACCACCGAAACAAGTTTCGGCTTCCGTCTATGGCGGACGAGTGCGAAATGCAAGCTGGGCGTGCCTTTCACACCCCACGATAGTGGATGGATGCGCCAACGGCTCGACTGAGCTTGCCGAAGTCTCGTTGGCGTCTTTGGCCAGCGTGAAGCCTCATGCGGGCAATCGACAGCGGTGCCGGGACCACCGAAACAAGTTTCGGCTTCCATCGTGGCGTCCCCAGCAAACACGGACCGGAACAAGTTCCGGCATCCATTCCATCTGAAGCCGTGCGAAAAGCGGGACCAGCAACGACACGCAACACGCAACACGCAACACGTTTCACGTTTCAGGTTTCGGCATCGGAGCGGGTCCGCCGCGTCCATAGCCGCCCGAGGGCTGCGAGGATGAGGGCCTGGACGACGAGGAGGGTGACGGTGGCGGCGGCTACGTCGATCCAGAAGCGCATGGGGAACAGGCGGATCAGCGTGTCGGAGTAGGGAAAGGTCCACGTGTCGCCTTCGAAAAAGATGCGGTGGAACGTGGTAAAGAACTCGCCCCAGCTCAGGGCCATGGTCGCGCCGACGGCCCCCAGCAATCCCAGCGTCAGGAGCCCGCCGCCGAGGAGCGCGGCGGGGGCGCGCCGGCGGGCGTGGCGCGAAGCGTGCAGGATCGCCAGTCCCCCGACGAGCACGAGCGCGGCGACGATGCCGGCGACCGTCATCCAGTTGTACACTGCCTGCACGTCGTCCATGTGGCGCAGCTCTCGCGCGTTGAAGGCCGGCTTTCCGTCCGGCAGTTGCAGGTCGGCCAGGAGCGAGAGATCGGCGCTGGTCGCCAGGTAATCCACGCACACCTCGGCCAGGTGGGTGCGCTCCGCCGCGGAGAGCCCGAACGGGTCGGGCGGAAAGCTCTCCTTCCCGTATTCCCAGCGCACGAACCAATGGCCGGTCACGACCCGCAGCGCGATCACGAGCAGGAGCACGGGCACAGCCGCGACGAGCACGGCTTGAACCAGGCGGGGCCACAGCGGGCGGGATTTCCTCATGGCATCTCTCCTTTCAGGGCAAATCTCAAGATCAGCGCGTTGGTCATCAGTTCGATGGCGGCGCGGTCGTCGGTAAAGACGACGTCGCCGGGCTGCGTGGGGCGCAGGTTGGCCGCGGCCTGCAGCGCCGTGGGGTACAGGAACGCGTCGCCCTCCAGCCCGGGCAGGTTGGCCTGCAGGTTGGCTGGCTGGCTGGGCTGGACCGTCGCGACGACGACGGCGTTAAAGCTATTTGGCACGTCGATCACGTGCGCCGAGGGAAAGACCTGGAGCAACGTCGCCAGCATCGCCTCGACCAGCCGGTAGTCGTCCAGCGTGTGGCCGACGTTGATCGCGACGACGCCGTCGGCGGTGAGGTGGTCGCGCACCTGGCGGAAGAACTCGACCGTCGTCAGGTGGGGGGGGATGTAGGGCAGCCGGTAGGCGTCGACGCCGACGACGGTGTACCGCCGGGCGGAGTGGGCCAGGAAGTAGCGCCCGTCGGCGACGACGACGTTGAGGTTGGGCTGGTTCATGGCGAAGTACTCTCGCCCCACGCGCACGATCTGGGGGTCGATCTCGACGCCGTCGATGGGGAGCGGCCCGTAGACGGCGGTGTACTGCCGGGCCATGGTGCCGGCGGCCAGCCCGACGAGCGCCACCCCCTCGACCCGGTCGGGCGTGTAGGGTGGGGGGTTAAAGAAGGGGGCGACGAGAAAATAGTCCCACGGCCCGGGCGTGCGCAGCTCGTGGGGG
>DATKTN010000359.1:0-23949 GCA_035531135.1 Anaerolineae bacterium | reverse complement strand
TTGAAACCCCCCGCTGGCCCGGACGATCTTTTGGCTATAATCGGTCACGTAGGTGAGCAGCTTTCTGTTCAGTTTGCGCCATTCATCTGAGGCGAGCGCGCGCTGGAGGCTCTCCAGGTCCTCCACAATGCCACCCGTGAGGATCTGCGGACGGTCACCATACTGGGTATACCAGGAATCGGTGGGTCGAACCCCAAGCTTGATCAGCCCCGGCCCAAATTCCTGTATAACGAACTCGAAATACTCGTCTTCGCGGCCCGGCCGGATATTCCAGGACATCAGCAGTTTAAACATTCCTGATCCTTACTGTACTCACAAGTACGTCGGTCGTTCATGGGCAGCCCAGAGCCGCCATCGCCTGCTCCCCCTGGGTCCGCCAGGTCGCCGGCGGGTCCAACTCCAGGAAACGACTGTACGCCTCGCAGGCACCCGCCTGCTCACCGCTCTGAGCGTGGGCCTCTCCCAGTGCATAGTACGCCTCTGGCGAAGCCGGTGCCTGCTCAATCGCCCGTTGCAGCACTGCAACGGCGGCCGCATAGTCTGCCTGTTGGATGTAGACGTTCCCCAGGCCAATGAGGGCCTCAGGCATATCTTCCCTCGACTCCAGCGCGGCCTCGAACTCGGCGACCGCCTGTTCCAGAAGCTGCGGGTCGGCTACAGCCATAGAATCAGCCCCCGAGAGCGCCAGAATGAGGTACGTGGCACCGAGTTGATAGTGGGTATCGGGGTCATCAGGGTCCAACTCCAACGCGGCCTCGAACTCGGCGAGGGCCGTGCTGGGGTCCTGTAGTTGGAAGTAGGTCACACCCAGATTGTGGTGTGCAGCGGCGTTGTCGGGGTCGAGCTCCAGCACCGCACGAAACTCGTCCGCCGCCTTCAACAGGTCGCCGGTCCGGTTGTACGCCTGCGCCAACAGAAAATGGGCCTCGCTGCTGTCCGGGTCCATCTCAACCGCGGCCTCCAGATCGGCGATGGCCTCGGCGTATTCGCCTGCCTCCAGGTGAGCATCACCCGTCTCCAATGATTCCTGCAGGCCCGTAGTTTCGCTCTGACGAGCGGCCATCCGGCGGGTGGCAATCTGGCGGGCGACCAGGCCCAGCGCCAGTAAGACAACGACAACCAGCGCACCGGCGAGCAAATGAGACTTGCGCATCTTATCCTCCATTTCGTTGCTTGGGCTCTAGCACGACGACCCGAGTTTCTTCCGACAGGCTGGTCCGGCTGACCTTGAGCACTTGCTGGCCATCCACCTTCTCCAAACCCATCTCCTTCAGAAAACGGCCCAGCGTGCCCAGACTGATCTTCAGTCCCCGGACCTTGTAGTACATGGGGACGACCAGGCTGGGCTCGAAGAGACTGATGACCTCGGAGGCACGGGCAGGGCTGAGGCTTCCGCCGCTTCCCACGGGCACCAGCAGGACGTTCACGGTGCCCAGGTTCTCTACCTGGGATTGGGTGGGCACGTGCCCCAGCCGCCCCAGGTGGCACACGGTCAAGCCGCCGAAGTCAAAGGTGAACACAGTGTTCAGGCCACGCGATGCCCCGTGCTTCCCATCGGCGAAGGTGGCGATACCGGTGATGAACACGCCACCAACTTCGTACTCACCGGGGCCGTCGAAGAGTTTGAACGGCCCCCGGACGCCAGATGTGTGCCGACACTGAGGATCATCGTAGCTGACGGTGACGACATCGGCGCGTGGACGGGGAAAGGTGAGACCCACGTCAGGTGGATAGGGATCGGTCACGACAGTCGCCAGACCGCGTTCGCTCAGCCGAAAGCAGGTCTGCCCATACCAGGTAATTTCCATACAGGACGCGCCTCATATAGCAATGATAGTGCAATTATACCCAGACTGCCCGCAGATGCCAAGTCTACTCCTTCCGCCAATCGCGGGTGAGGGCCACCTGCGCTGCATAAGCCGACACCTGGCGCTCGATCTCCACCTCATCCCAGCCCAGGCGTGGAGCGATCATTTCAGCCACAGCACGGGCCTGCGCCACCCCCCCGTCCCACGTCTCATAGATCACGTGAGTGCGGCGAATGAGCACGTCGCACAACGTCAGCGCCATCTCGTGCTGTACGGCGTAGAGGGCCTCCGCCATCAGGTAATGCAGTCCCGGCACGATGCGCTCCCCCAGGCTGGGATTCTCTTCCGCGTATGCCAGCACCCACGTGACGTCGCCGCCGTAGGCATCCAGCAGGTGCCTGCTGACTGCCCCGTCCACGCCGCTCACTCGCACAGACTCGGTCTGCGCACCCTCCAACGGTTCCCGGGTGCGACACTCGGACCGAGCATGGACACCCCACCCAGCCGCCAGATTCTTCTGGACGAGATCAGTTACCTGCTCCGCCATCATCCGCTGGATGGTCAATTTGCCACCGGCGATGGTGATCAGACCGGATGGGCTCTCCAGGATCACGTGCTGGCGCGAGAGTGCGGACGGGCTGCCGGAGGCGGAGACGAGCGGGCGCAAACCCGCCCAGGTGCTGACGACATCGTCGTGCTGAATCTGCGCGCCAGGGAACGTGTGCCGCACCGCCTCCAGCAGGTACTCGACGTCATCGAGATCTGCAGCGGGATGGTCCCGGTCGCCGTCATAGTCGGTATCTGTCGTGCCAATGAGCGTGAAATCACCCCAAGGGATCAGAAAGATGTGGCGACCATCCCGAGGGACGCTGAATATGACAGCGTGCTGGCTGTACAACCTGGCACGAGGAACAACCAGGTGAATCCCCTTGGTCGGACGAATCATGGGGCGACGGGCTTGCTCGTCCATCTCGCGTACGCCATCTACCCAGACACCGGTGGCGTTGACGACGGTCTTGGCGCGCACCTCGACCTCTCGCCCGCTGACCTCATCCACGACCTGGGCACCGACGACACGTCCCCCCGCTTTCATCAGTCCGACCACGCGGGCGTGGTTCACCATCACCGCGCCGTGGAGATGGGCGGCTTTGGCAGTCAACAACGTGAGGCGGGCATCGTCCACCTGGGCGTCATAGTAGCGCGCCGCGCTCAAGAGGCCCCGTCCGGCGACCAGCGGCTCGCGTCGCTGCACCTCTGCTGGACGCAGCCAGCGGTGGCGTTGGACATTGCGAAAGAGACTCAGTGCGTCGTACAGCACCATCCCGACCCGGAGTTTCCACGGAGCCGGTTTCTGTCCCCGATACAGCGGGTAAAGGAAAGCCAGCGGGCGCACCAGCCGGGGAGCCACCTTGCGCATCAGCCGCCGCTCGCTGGAGGCATCAAACACCAGCTTGAATTCGCCATATTCCAGGTAGCGGATACCCCCGTGGATGAGCCGCGTGGAGCGACTGCTGGTGCCGCTGCCGAAATCGCCCTTTTCGACCAGGGCGGTGCGAAAGCCACGCGAGCTTGCATCACGGGCCACAGCCGCGCCGGTGATACCACCGCCCACGACCAGCAGGTCAAACTCTTCGTCGGCCAGATGCTCCAGGTTCTGCTGGCGGGTAGCGGCCGAGAAAGAGCGATGCAGAGAAGCTTCAGCCATGCTTGTCTCCTCGCTCAACAGGTAGCAGGATGCCGGGATTCAGGATACCCGTGGGATCGAAAGCTGGCTTGAGCACGTGCAACACCTTCATACCTAACTGGCCGACTTCTTCTTCGAGCCAGGGGGCGTGGTCGCGGCCTATGCCGTGGTGGTGGGTCAGTGTACCTCCGGCAGCCAGGATGGCGTCGGTCGTTGCCCGCTTGACCGCCTGCCATTGGGCCTGTCTCACCAGCGGGTCGGGATCGGGCACCTGGCGGCCCAGGAAGGTCGAATAGAGCGACGCACCGTGTTCGTAGGCGTGAGAGATGTGGGTCATCACGTACCCCGGCCCCCCGTCAGCGGCACCAATCGCTCCCTTCATCGCGCCGACCATGCGCTCGTACAGATGCATCAGGTTCGACCAGGTGGTGGCTGTCTCCAGCGTGTCCACCATGACGCCGTGGCCGAGAAGCGTATCGCGCAGGTAGGGCTGGGCGTACCGGTCGCGCATCCACGACCGTCCCACCGCCCGACCCAGCGAGAGGCCCCGGTGGTCGCCGCATATGGCCAGCGCCAGACGCCACTGCCTGGCCGTCCACCTGGCGTCACCGTCAAACCCCAGCAGCACCAACGTACTGCCCTTCGTCAGGTCATACTCCTGTGCGTCCAGGTACCGCTCGACCAGGTGGTCGGCCAGGCGGCGCAGGCCGTGATGCTCGTGGCTCATCACAGCCTGGGCAGCGGTCTCGGGCACGTCAGACAGGCGGATGATGGCCGGACGCAGATCCACGCTCTGCATGAGATCGCGGAAAGCGGCGACGCCGTCCTCCAGGTTGTGGAAGAGGATGCCGCGATAATCCTGTACCGCCGGCAGGGGATGGACGCGCATCGTGGCCTCGGTGATGACGCCGTAGGTGCCCTCAGAACCGATGAGCAATTCCAGGAGGCTGGGACCGGCAGCGGTAGCAGGCGTGTCCTTCGTCTCGATGATGCCGACCGGGGTGACGACCCGCACGGCCTGGGTCATCGTCTCGATTTTGCCATAGCCGATCGAGTTCTGGCCAGCCGAGCGGGTAGCGATCCAGCCGCCGAGGGCCGAGAACTCGAAGGACTGGGGAAAGTGGCCGAGTGTGAAACCCTGGGCGTTGAGTTGGGCCTCCACCTCTGGGCCGGTCGCGCCAGCCTGGATGCGGGCCGTGCGCGAGACCGGATCCACCGAAAGCACGCTGTCCAGCCGTGCCAGATCCAGCGTGACGACGGGGCAGTCGCCGGGCGACGGTTCGACGCCACCCAGCACAGAGCTTCCACCGCCGAACGGGATGACGGCGACGTCGCGGTCGGCAGCCCACGCCAGCAGGGAGACGACCTGTCCCTGGTCGGCAGGGTAGACGACGGCATCCGGCGGATTGGGAATGTAGCCAGCGCGGATGCGGATCAGGTCACAGTAGGACTTGCCGTAGGCGTGCTCGACGCGGGCCCGTTTGTCGGTGCGCACCGCCTCATCGCCCAGCAGCCCGCGCAGGAACGAGAGCATCGGGTCGTCCAGGCGTGGCGGGCGCAGTGCGATGTCCTCAAGCGAGACAGGGGGCGTCTCGTGCTCGATGGCCTGGTCGGGCAGCTCGAGCCACTCCTGGAGCGTCGGCCAGAAGGCAGTGCGGCCCGCCAGCGAATAATCCTGGTCCAGCGTGCCCCATCCCCACCAGCGCAGGTTGGGTATGTCCATGGTGTTCAGTCCTCAGTTCAAAGTCCGACGTTCTCATGCCATCGCTATTTTACTGCTACACCAGGAGGGTGTCAATCGCACTCAGTATACCCGGATTTCGTGTACTTGGGAACCGGGATGATGGTGAAGCAGACACACACTCAAGGAGTAGAGTTCTTGAATTACCGGCTATATGACTAACAGAAGAGGCTCCCGATTGGGGGAGCCTCTTTATCGTAGTATGATGGAACGCCACTACTCAACGAGGGTGGCCGTATACACGCTACCGGTTACCACCGTGGGCTCCACGGTTTCAGCCCCCACGACTTCGAATGGCCCCGATGTAGCTTGAGAGCTATGCTGCCAGGTGGCGCTCCAAGAGGATGGCCCACCGGTGACGTAACCACAACCGTAGATATAAAAGTGGTCGAGCCCAAACTGGCCACTGCTGTGAGTGGCGTCGCTGAATCTCCCGTTTGCGTAGAAAGAGCCTGTGAAGGAGAACTGGTCGTTGGAAATCGACTCCTGTCGAGTGTGTACGATCTTGTAGGAACCACAGCCGGACACGGTGATGTAGATAGCAAAGTCATCCACGTAAGCTCTGTTCGAAGTCACATCGAACTCCATTCCGGGCCCCTTCCAGAAACCAGGATTGGGTCCTGAAGGCTGTGATGTGACGCTGACTGACTGAACGGTGCTCCAGCCGCTACTCCCCCACGAGTTGTTCGCCCTCACCTGGTAGTAGTACGTCCCTATAGCCTTGCCGCTTGCGTTCCAGGACGTACCGGAGCCAGTGTAGCGTGTCGTCGGGCTGGAGAAGGCCGCGTTGTCGTCCTCCCACAGGGTATACGTATCGGCCAGATCGGCTGTCCCCCAACCCACGGCGTAGTCTCCGTCACCGTCAGGATTGCTGATGGCGTTCAGCACAGGTGTGTCGGGGAGCGGTGGCCAGCGCCTCGCTATCAGGGGCAGGTAAGCAAAGAAATATTGGTCACCAGGAGCATTCACCGTAAAGCCGTTGGGCAGCGTTCCGCTTTGAGCATCGGGATTCGTGACCACGACGTTCCACTTTCCCGTAGCGGCCCCGTTCAGGTCAAAGTCGCAGGTAATCTGGGAATCACCCACCACATTTACACTGGTGCCGTTGATGTTCGGCTGGCCCGATTTGGTCAGCTTGACGGTGGCCCCTGACTGGAAGTTGGCGCCGGCCAGGTTGGTGATGTGGACGGTTTCGGTATAGTACCCGCTGTTCGGTGTGATGCCCGTCACCGTCGGGCCTGATCCGGGGCTCGTGCTCGTGCGGAGGCGGATGGCGACGTCATCCGCCGGTGCACTCCACGAGCCGCTGGTGCCACTGTGACTCACGTATGTGCGACCTGCCTCCGATGGACCTTGTCCGTCCAATGGAATGGGAGACGTGTAACTGTCGTTGGTGAACTTAACCACTGCGATGACGTCGTCGCCGCTGGTCACCGGCACAGGTGAGCTTAACGCTACCGAATGATAACCCGCCTCGCTGAAGGAATTGTTCAAGACCTCGCCGAGCTTGTTGCTGAGTGTGGTTCCGTTAAAGTCATCGTAGACGTAGACGTCAACGTCGGTCGTGGCGTCCGAGGTCCAGAACTCTACCCGCATGACGTTGGTGTTGCTGGTGGGGATGAATTTCGCCAGACCCCACGCGGTCGTGTCGTCATATCCACCGGCTCCCGACATACCGCCCTCATCGTAGTACATGAGGCCGCCACTGGCGTCATAGTCCTGCCAGTCGTATATGAACGAGGAGTCCGTGCCGATGCTTGCCGAGCCATAAGCGATCTTGAAGTAGCCATTGTCCCCCCAGCCGGTGCCCCAACTGTTCTTCACGATCCAGCCGCCGGTGCCACCATTGTGGGTGAGGCTGTCGTCCCAGCCGACGATGAGCACCGCATGATTGGGTGTTTCTGTACCAGGATGGTACAGTGTGTAGGAACCATCGTAAGAGCCGAACTCTGTGTCCCAGGCGTCATAGTAGCCCGCGTACACCGCAGTGAAGACCGGGCCATAATCATAGATGTACTGCTTCAGTACCCCTGTGGCGGGCACTGTGTCACCGTTAATGAGGCGCCAGTCCAGCAGCGTCTTCTGGTAGGGGCAGGTGGACTTGCAACTCACATCGCTCGGCACGTAAGGATCGCACGTCTCCAGGACTGTGCCTTTCTTGGAGAACAGGTTAGCCACCACAAAGTAGCTCCCACCACTGCAACTGGTCCCACTGCCATCGGTCTCGTGCCAGTTGCACTCCTTGGCATGGTTCTCAGAGAAGTCAAACGTCCCTGCACCATCTAGCAACAGCTTGGATTCGATGTTGCCGAGCGCAGCAAAGGTGTAGCAGGAGCCGCAGGTGCTCTGGTTCTTCACCGAGGTGACCTTACCCGTGTCGCGCCAATCGAACGCCGACGGTAGCGCCTGAATGCTGACGCCGTCCGACGGCACCCGTTGCCCGGTCAGGTGAGAGAGGTCCATGGGCGGCGGGACGTAGCCTTTGCTGTAAGACGGGGGCTCCAATGCGTCTGGCCGCGATGGGGTTAGTTGCCGTGTGGGAGCTGCGCTGCCATCCTGTGGGGACACAGGTGGTAGCGGTGTCTGCGCGCCGCTGGTCGAGAAACCCGCCACCAAGGCCAGGCAAACCAGCGAGCCCACTGCAATACGTAACGTGCGCGTTTTCATATCTTGTCCTCCGTTGAGTGTGAGGTGTTCCCGAGAGTATCGGGATGTGCGGGGAGTGGCGTTACTTTGCAGACAAGGTGTCGTGTGTGACGCCCCTACCATGTAAGAACGGACGCTACCCGCTGACCAAGGGGCGAGCATTTGTCCGGCAGAGACGCTCAATCCGATCGCGCAGGGGGACGAGCCAGTGCGACAGCCCATTCATCAGGCACGGTTTCAGCCGCCGGGCCAGGCGGGTTACCTGCAGCTTCAAGTGTACACTGCGGGCTCGATAATGTCAATAGTACCAGGGTACCACAGTCCTCTTTCGCTAGCTTATCCGTCCGCCGTCGTCAAGAGGATGGGGCACCTTTCTTTGTGCCCCTGCTGCCATTTTTGTGCTATAATGTAGCGTGGGAGGATGCCTGATGCGCAAAGAGGCGTATCTTGCGAGACCGCTTTCCGGTGGCGTCGTGCAGTGCCAGGTGTGCGAGCATTTCTGCGCCGTCAAGCCAGGCGCGACAGGCAAGTGCGGCGTGCGCCGGAACGTGGATGGCACACTCCACCTGGTCGTATACGGAGAGCCCGTCGCGGTCCACGTGGACCCCATCGAAAAGAAGCCGCTGTTCCACTTTATGCCCCGGGGCGATGTTCTCTCCATCGGCACGTACGGCTGCAACTTCCGCTGTCCCTTCTGCCAGAACTGGCAGATGTCGCAGGTGCGCGACTTTGACGATGGACTTGACACGCTGGGTCAACAAGCAACGCCTGAAGCGCTCGTCGACGCCTGCCTCAGAAACCAAGTCCCGATGATCGCCTACACCTACAACGAGCCGACCGTCTTTTTCGAGTACACGTACGACACCGCGAAACTGGCGCACGAGCACGGGCTCAAGAACGTCTACGTCTCCAACGGCTACTTGTCGCAGGCCGCACTCGATATGATCGCGCCCTATCTGGACGGCATCAACGTGGACCTCAAGGCATTCAGCGACCCGTTCTACCGCGAGCAGTGCCAGGCGCGGCTGGAACCGGTCAAGCGCAACATCGCCCACATCGCCCGCGAGACCGACATCTGGATCGAGATCACGACTCTGTTGATCCCCGGCCTCAACGACGCCGAGGACGAACTGCGAGCGATGGCGGAGTGGCTGGCGGATGTGGATCCTGACATGCCCTGGCACGTGACCGCCTTCCACCCGGATTACGAGATGCTCGACCGGCCGCGGACCTCGCAGCATGCGCTGGCCCGCGCCTACGAGATCGGTGAGCAGGCCGGGCTGCACTATGTGTACGTGGGCAACGTGATGGACGCGGATCGGGAGAGCACGCATTGTCCCCAGTGCGGGCACAAGCTGATTCAGCGCCACTGGTACAGGGTGAAAGCGTTGTGGCCTGAACCCGGCGTGTGTCCCCAGTGTAGCCACGCCGTCGCCGGAGTGTGGTCATGATCAGCCCGCAGCAGTTAGCCGTCAGCGCTCTGCTCTGAGATTGGTCATTGGTCATTGGTCATTGGTCATTGGTCATTGGTAATTGTTCGTTGGTCATTGATTAAGGGAGGTGCATGATGTCCGAGTTGCCTGTCCGTCCACCGGCCGTCGCCGGCCAGTTCTACCCGGGTGGCGCCAACGTACTACGAAAGGTGATTGGCGAGCACATGGACGAAGCAACGCTGCCGGAGAATTTGGGAACCGTCCGCGCTGTCATCGCACCCCATGCTGGCTACATCTACTCCGGTCCTACCGCCGGATATGCGTTCAAGGCACTAAAAACGAAGGCACCGGCGGCGCGGCCCCAGAAGGAACGGACCGTTTTCCTGCTCGGCCCGGCCCACCGCGTCTTCTTCCGTGGCGTAGCGTTAGGCGCGTATTCTGCCTTCCACACTCCACTGGGCGATGCCCCCGTCGCCGTCGATCAAGTTGCAGAGATGGTGGCGCGTTCTTCGCTCTACACCCGCGCACCCGAGGCCCACGCCACTGAGCACTGTCTCGAGGTCGAGGTGCCATTCCTCCAGATGGCGCTGTCGAATTTTCGGCTGGTGCCCATGCTGTTCGGCGACGTGGACCCCCGGGAGGTAGCTGCGGAACTGGCCGACCGCATCGACGAGGATGACCTGGTCGTCGTCTCCAATGACCTCAGCCACTTTTACCCGTACGACACGGCCCACCAATTGGACCACGCCCTGCTGGAGGCGCTGATGACCGGCGACGAGACGGGCGTGTTGAGAGGCGAGGCCTGTGGCCGGGCACCCGTGGTGACGCTGATGGGCATCGCCCGCCGCAAGGGTTGGAAGCCCCACCTGCTGGACTACCGCACCTCCGGTGACACGATGGGCGGTAAAGGGCAGGTCGTGGGCTACGCCTCGGTCGCGTACGCCGAGTGAAAGGGATCCTGCCATGCCCCTTACACCTGAGGAACGACAAACATTGCTGACGCTGGCGCGCGAGGCGATCACGCGCGCGACTCACCGCCAGGAACCACCAGCGGTGGACCTGAACGCGGTATCGGAGGGTCTGCGGCGCGACGGAGCCAGTTTCGTCACGCTGACCAAACACGGCGCGCTGCGGGGCTGCATCGGCTCGCTCGAGCCGCGCCGCCCGCTGGCGGCGGACGTGCGCGAAAACGCGGTCGCCGCCGCTTTCCATGACCCCCGTTTTCCCCCTATGCACATGGAGGAGCTGGGAGAGTTGCAGGTCGAGGTCTCCGTATTGAGCCCGCCGCAGCCGCTGTCCTTCGACGGCCCAGATGACCTCATCGCCAAGTTGCGCCCTGGCGTGGACGGCGTGGTCATCGAGCGTGGCTGGAACCGGGCCACTTTCCTCCCCCAGGTATGGGAAAAGTTACCGGACCCACATCAATTCCTGGAGCACCTGTGCCTCAAGGCTTATCTTCCTGCCGACGCCTACCGCTCCCCTGGGCTCGACGTGTACACCTACCAGGTGGAAAAGTTCGGGGAGGAATAGGCGGAGCAAGAGGAGGTTCCTTTTTCGCCGTGATTGCGGTATAATGGGAAACGAGGTTGATGACTATGCTACCGATTTTCCCGTTTACTGCTATCGTTGGACAGGAGCGCATGAGGCGCGCCCTGATACTGAACGCCATTCACCCCCAGATCGGCGGGGTGCTGATCCGGGGGGAGCGCGGCACGGCAAAATCCACCGCTGCCCGCGCGTTGGCCGCGCTGCTTCCCGAGATCGAGACAGTCGCCGATTGCCCCTACGGCTGTGATCCCGAAGAGCCGGCGGCGTGGTGCACCGAGTGCCAGGAGCGGGCGGAGACAGGGGAGGAACTGCCCCGCGCCCACCGGCGCACCTGCTTCGTGGACCTGCCGGTCAGCGCGACCGAGGACCGCGTCGTGGGGACACTCGACATCGAGCGCGCCATCCAGAAGGGGGAGCGCCATTTCGATCCGGGCGTCCTCGCCGCGGCCAACCGGGGTGTCCTCTACGTGGACGAGGTCAATCTGCTGGACGACCACGTCGTGGACCTGCTGCTCGACGCGGCGGCGATGGGGGTCAACGTCGTCGAGCGGGAGGGCATCTCGTTCAGCCACCCCGCGCGCTTTATCCTCATCGGCACGATGAACCCGGAGGAGGGGGATCTGCGGCCCCAACTCCTCGACCGCTTCGCGCTGTGCGTGGACATCCAGGGCATCCGCGAACCCGCTGCCCGGATGGCGATCATGGAGCGGAACCTGGCCTACGAGGCCGACCCCGAGGGGTTCAGCGTGGAATGGGCCTCCAGGGAGCAGGCCCTTTCAAGGGAAATCGCCCGCGCCCGCCGCCTCCTGGCCGAGGTCCGGTACACGCATTCGGACCTGGCGGCCATCGCGACGATGATGAGCGAACTGGGCGTGGACGGCCACCGGGCCGACCTGGTGGTGCTCAAGGCTGCCCGCGCCCACGCCGCCTTCGAGGGACGCACCCATCTGAGCGATCGTGACATTCTGTTGGCCGCCGAGCTGGCGTTGCCCCATCGGTTGAAGCGCCACCCGCTGCAAGAGGCGGAGATCACGCTCGGAGACCTCTCGCAGCGGCTGGCCGAGGCGCGCGCCCAAAACCCGGTCGAGGCCGAGGTTGCGGAAGAGAGCGACCCGCAGGCCGAAGTAGCCGGTAAAAAAAAAGGCGTATCTGGGGAGACTGACGACGAGCAACCTCCGCCCGACCGGTCCGAGGTGATGCGGGAGCCGGTGTTGCAGACCATCCCCCAGTGGCCGTCGGAAGGTCGCTGGTGGGAGGGCGGCGAGGAGGTCACCGTAGGCGAGCCGTTCGCGCCGCGCCAGTTGGACACACCGCTTGACCGGCTGACCCGCTCCAGCGGAGGTCGCCGCAGCCAGACCCACACCGACCGCAAGCGCGGGCGTTACGTCCAGGCTCGCCCATCGCCCGGCGATCCCAGCGACCTGGCGTTCGACGCCACCCTCCGCGCCGCTGCCCCTCACCAGAGAGAGCGCAGGCACGAGGGTGGCCCGGCGCTGGCACTGCGCCCCGACGACTACCAGCGCAAGGTGCGTGTGCGCCGTGCCGCCAACCTGGTGCTCTTCGTCGTGGACGCCTCCTGGTCTATGGCGGTGGCCGAGCGCATGGAGGCGACGAAAGGGGCAGTCATGTCGCTGCTGATGGACGCCTACCAGCGGCGCGACCGGGTCGGGCTGGTCGTCTTTCAGAAGAACGACGCCCGCGTCGTGCTCCAGCCCACCAACAGCGTCGAGCTGGCGCGGCGGGCGCTGGCCAACATCCCCGTCGGCGGCAAGACCCCCCTTTCAGCCGGGCTCCAGACCGCCTACGAGGTCATCAGCCGCGAGTTGCTGCAGCACCCCGACCTGATGCCGTTGATGGTGCTGCTCACCGATGGTGCCGGCAACGTCTCGGTGACCAATCTGCCGCCACAGCAAGAGGCATATCGCCTCGCGGAGATGTTCCCGCAGGCTCAAATCCGCTCGATCGTGATCAACATGGAGCACGAAGCCTTCGACCAGGGCCTGGCGCAGGGGTTGGCCGACCACCTCGACGCCCCATGCTACACGCTGGCCGAGCTGAAGGCGGAGGCACTGCTCCGGACGGTGCGGGAGGAACTGGCGGAGCAGATGGGCTGATGCGCGTTTCCGTCGTCGCCACGGTGCTGAACGAAGCGGAGAGCTTGTCCCGGTTGCTGGACAGCCTGGCCGCCCAGACCCGCCTCCCGGATGAACTAGTCATGTGCGACGGCGGCTCGACCGACGGCACGCTGCCGTTGCTGAAGGATGAGAGCCGCCTGCCGCTGCGCGCCATCCAGAGGCGAGGAAACATCTCGCAGGGGCGCAACGCGGCGATTGAGGCCGCCGAGGGTGACGTCATCGCCGTGCTCGACGCGGGCGTGCGCCTGAGTCCACGGTGGCTGGAAAAGATCGTCGAGCCATTCCAACACGCGGAGACACAGGCCGTCGCTGGCTTTTTCCTTCCCGATCCCCAGACGGTCTTTGAGACCGCGATGGGCGCGACGGTGCTCCCAGAGTTGCGGGAGATCAACCCGCTCCACTTTCTCCCCTCCAGCCGCTCGGTCGCCTTTCGCAAGAGCGCCTGGGCGGCGGTGGGAGGCTATCCCGAGTGGATCGACTACTGCGAGGATCTCATCTTCGACCTCAGGGTGCGCCAGCGTTTTGGGCCGTTCGTCTTTGCGCCCGAGGCGCTGGTTCACTTCCGGCCGCGCCCTGGCCTGGGCGCATTCTTCGTGCAGTACTACCGCTACGCGCGGGGCGACGGCAAGGCCGACCTGTGGCGCAGGCGGCACGCCATCCGCACCCTGACCTACCTGGTCGCCGTGCCGCTCATCGCCGTTGCCGGGGCGGTGGCCAGTCCCTGGTGGTGGGCCCTCTACCTGGTCGCCATACCCGGGATGTTCTGGGTGAGCTGGCGGCGGCTGGCGCGGACGTGGGAAGGGCTGAGCCTCGCTCAGAAGCTGCAGGCGGCGCTGTGGGTGCCGGTCATCCGCGTCACCGGCGACGTCGCCAAGATGGTCGGCTACCCGGTGGGCGTGTGGTGGCGCTGGCGACACCGGGCGCAGGTGCCGGATTGGCGCGAGGGATGAGGAGACAGGCGATGGAGCGATACGCGATCCCGCCCGAGAAGCAGGCGCGTATGCTGGCGCTCCTGGCGATGGCCTGGGACGGGCAGTGGTTCCTCAAGGTATACGAGGAGTACGGCTGGGATGCGGCGGCGCGGTTGAACGCACGGGTACGGGCCGCTTTTGGGCACATCGAGATGCGGCGGACGCTGCGCGCGCTGGGCAAACGGACCGCTGCCGACCTGGAGGACGCCGTCCAGGTCATCCTGGCTTACTTCCGGGATGTGCTGGCGGCCGGCTTTGACGCCGGGTTTGTCAGCGCTGGAGATCGAACCGAAATCACCGTCACACGCTGCGCGGCACACTCGGGCGCGCAGCAGGCCGGTCTGGAGCGGCACGACCAGGCCTGTATCGCCTGCCCGGGGCTGTGGCACGCGTACTTTGAGATACTGTTGCCAGACACCTCGGTCGAGGTGGAGTTGAAGGAGCAGATGGGACACGGTGCACCGCAATGTACCATCGTGATCCGAACGGAGAGGAGCCATGACAACGAAGGATAAACAGGAGAGGCCGGTTTTTCGCCCTGGCGGCGCCAGTCGGCTGCTGGAGGGCAGCGGGGAGGACATGACGGACGACGAGCGGGCGCTGCTGCTGGCAATGATCGGTGTGGACGCCGAGGCCGGGAAAAGCCTGGAGGAAAGTGAGCACGCGGCGCTCGATAGACTCAAGGCGCAGGTCGAGGACTATGACGCCGACGAACTGGCGCGGGCGGTGAAGCACATGGTCACAGCCAAACCCCGGGAGAGCCGGAAACTAGAGTGGCCGAAATTCAAGCGGGGACGCAGCAGACGCTCACCAGAAGAGTAGCCGTTTCAGGCGGTCAGTTCCAAATCAATCAGGATCACCACCGCGGCCAGCACGGTCGGCGCCCGGCACAGCGGTGCGGCGTCGGTCTCAACGACGTAGCTGGGGCCGGCCGCCGGACGCTGGATCTGCCCCACCCTCGCCTCCCTGGGCTTGGGCGCTCTTCTGCCCGCGGCCTCCGCCTCCTCGCCCTGCTCTACCCCCTCATCTACCTCTTCCGCCCTCCCTCCACGCGCACGGAAAATCTCGTAGAAGCGTTCCCCATACCGACTGCCCCGGACGACGTACCGGTATGTTCCTAGTTGGACCTCGTAACGTGGCAGGCGCAGCAGCAGCACGTCGACCAGCCTCGACCACTCTCGAATCACGGCGCAGGGCTCCTCGGCCTCCCTAGCGACGAAAAGCTCGTAGCGCTTCACACGACGCCACGAGGCGACGTCGGTTGGCTGGAGGCGACCGACCAGCTCGTGATCGGAATCAAAGAACTCGACCAGACGCGTGGGAGTGGGAAGCAGCAGCCCGGTCGGCTCGGCGACGCAGCACACTTGTCCGGCCTCGTCCAAGACGCGATAGCGGTATGCCCGTCCACCGGAATAGGTCTGCTTATGGATCGCGGTTCTCACTGTCCCTCTCCCCCGGGATGGAGCAGCACCCGGGCCGCACTGGGGAAGACCTCGCGCGCCTGGCCGCCCGATGGCTGTGGCCCCACGACCCCGTGCCGCTCGAGGATATCCATGACCCGCGCCGCCCGCGTGTAGCCGATGCGCAGTTTGCGCTGGAGGAGCGAGATCGAGGCCCGGTTCTCCCGCAATACCAGATCGATCACGTCGGGCAGTAACTCGTCCTCGAACTCCACCGCCTGCTCCCGCTCGCGCATCTCCTCCCACAGCGGCTGTTGCACCGGCTTGCCGGCCGGTATCGCCTCGGCCTTCGCCTGTCCCTTCCAATACTGCACCAACCGGCGCAGTTCCTCGTCGGAGACGAAAGCGCCCTGCAGTCGCAGCGGTGTCGGGGCGTCGGGAAGCAGGAACAACATGTCGCCCTGGCCCAGCAGTTGCTCGGCGCCGGGCATGTCGAGGATGACGCGCGAGTCGACCGAAGAGGCCACGTTGAAGGCGATGCGCGCCGGGAAGTTGGCCTTGATCAGCCCCGTGACGACGTCCACACTGGGGCGCTGGGTGGCGATCACCAGGTGAATGCCGGTCGCCCGCGCCATCTGGGCGATGCGGCAGATGGAACGCTCCGTCTCCTGTGGGGCCATCATCATCAGGTCCGCCAGCTCGTCGATGACGACCACGATGTACGGCAACCGTTTTTCACCCAACTGCGGCGCAATGCGCTCGTTGTAGTCGCGGATGTGCGTGGCGCGCACCTTGGAGAAGCGGCGGTATCGCCCATCCATCTCGCGCAGCACCCACTTGAGTGTGCTCGTCACCCGCTCCATCTCGACCACGACCTTCGACAGGAGGTGCGGAATGCCGTCGTACCCCGTCAACTCCACCCGCTTGGGGTCCACCATCAGGAATTGCAGGTCGTCCGGCGTGCACTGCAGAAGCAGCGCGGCGATGATGGCGTTGATGCACACGGACTTGCCCGAGCCGGTCGTCCCGGCGATGAGCAGGTGTGGCATCCCGGTCAGGTCAGCGACGATCGCGTGGCCGGACACGTCCTGCCCCAGACACAGCCGCAACGGGGGCTCGACCTCCGCGAATTTCTCCGATTCCATCACATCCCGTAGCGCGACCAGCGAGACCTCCGGGTTGGGTACCTCGATGCCGACCAGCCCCTTACCGGGGATGGGGGCTTCGACGCGCAGCGTCCTGGCCTCCAACGCCAGCGCCAGGTCGTCGGCCAGCGCGGTGATGCGACTGACCTTGACCTTGGTCTCTTTGCCGTTGCTGCTGGTGACGACGAGCGGCTCGACGCCGAACTGGGTCACGACCGGCCCACGGTTGATCTCCTCGACCCTGACCGGCGCGCCCAGGCTCTCCAGCGTGGCCTCGATGACGCGTGCCTGCTGGCGCAGGATGTCGGCGCTAAAGTCCTGCCCATTGCCGGGTTCGAGGATCTGGTCGAACGCGGGAACCTGCCACGCCTGACCACCGCCGATGAGTCGCAACGGAGATGGAGCGGCAGGCGGTGGAGGGACAGCGACCGGAGGCCCGGAGGGGGCCGGTGTGGCAGGGATCTCTTTCAGGTCTGCGGGGGTCTCGCGCAGCGGTTGGCGGGGCCGGTTGGGGACGTGCTTGTCCGCGGCCGGAGGCCACGACCTGGGGCGACGAAGAGACACCCTTCCCGGCAGTTGCTCGAGCGCCTGCGCCGCGTCCTGGACGGTGACACCAAAGATGAGCGCGACGGCGATCAGCCACCAGGTGACCAGCGCGACGAACGCCCCCACCCCGCCCAACCCTTCGAGCAGCAAGCGGCTCAGCGCCGCGCCCACGTAGCCGCCGCCGCAGCCGGCCTCGGCGATCGCCCAGATGTTGCCCTCGAACCGAACGAGCGCCTCAGACAGATGCAGTGTGGCCAACAGCGCCGGGTAGCCCAGCACCACGCCCACAACCTGCGCGGGGGTGACGCGGGGGAGCCGGTCGCCGAAGCGCCGCAAGATGAGCCACAACCCCACCGCGCCGACGAGCAGCGGCGTCAGGTAGGCTCCCCAGCCAAAGGTGCGCCGCAGCAGCCCCAGCCACCAGCCGGGGATCACCCCGTGGTTGGCGGAGAGGAAACTGAGGAGGGTCAACCCGGCGACGGCGAGGAACACGTAACCCAGGATGTCGAGCTGCTGGTCGAGCGTGAGGTGAATTTCCGGCAGCGACCACCCCTTGCTCTTTCCCTTGCTCTTTTTCCGTCTGCTTGAAGATCTCTTCGTCATACCACCAATCAGAGGTTCGTAGTAGGCGCTTCAGCGCCCCAGGATCGCACCAAAGTGCGCACTACGAACAGTCTCCCAATCGAGTCTGGCTAAACCCCGTGAAGACAGGTTCGTAGTAGGCGCTTCAGCGCCCCAAGATCGCAAAGTGCGCACTACGAACAGTCTCCCAATCGGAAGGGGAACGTGGCCTTCACAAGGTGCGTAGGTCGAAGCGTTGCGGGTCAACCGCGTAACCAGCCGGCGTGCGCAAGCGCGCATCCCCTTCGTAGATGGCACGTACCTCGGCGAAGGGCGGGGCGTCCACGAACGTCAGCTCCGCGACCCGGTCCAGCAGGGCGATATCGTCCGGGGAGAGCTCCTCGTCTGGCTTCGCGATCACCCCCCACCCATCCCAGGGCAGGACCTCGACCTTGTTGAGCGCCAGCAAGTCGCGCACCAGGTCACCACGGATGAACCACAGCCCATGCATGTCAAAGATGCCAAACTTTTCGGGATCCGCCTCCCCGGCGCGGCACATCCGCCAGGCCTTCCCGCCGACCAGGAACTGGTCGCGGGGCACGTCGCAGGGATCGAACGGTATCCCCAGCACCTCGCGCTGAAGCGCGTCGAGCTGCGCGTCGACCAGCACCCAGCGGCCCTCGTCCCCGTTCCAGTACTCGCAGACCCAGTGATCCTCGTACATACCCGGCGTGAAATACGCGCCGAACCCGCACCGCGCGCGAGCGGGCACCCCGCGGGCGCGCAACATCGCACACAGCAGGACGGAGAAATCGCGGCAGTTACCCACCAGCTTCTTGTCCAGCGGCCGATCGACGGTCAGAGGGCGGTCGTCCATCCCCTGGATGCGCGCCAGCATCTCCGAGACCTGGCGGATCTCGACCTCCCGCTGCCGCTCCTCCGAAAGCTCGACGCCATACCGCTCCGCCCAGAAGACGTGCAGCAGAAGCCCTTGCACGACCTGGCACAGCACGGGGATCTCGGTGGGCAGGCCGTCGAACAGGTCGGCGTGTCCGGCCGCGTCGGTCATTAGGCCAGGACCTGCATAGTAGCCCATTGGGTTATTGGTTGCTTCAGACATCATTCGAACTCCATCCTTCTAGAAACACCCGGATTTCCTCCCTCGCACGTTCCCAGACTTCCGCCAGCGAAGTCACCAGCTTCTCCAACTCATCCCACTCCAAATAGAACGAATACGAGTGCCGATAGAAATGCCTGAAGCCCAAATAATCACCTAGCCGAAAGACCATCTCAGGCGTCAGGACTGGCCCTCTACCTGACGTCGGCTCAGCCATTTGAGTAAGCAAGTCACGGTGCCAATGAGCACCCGTTGGAACCTGTGCGTCGACTCCCTTTGCGATGGACAGAAATATGTTTTCGAGCCCGTTGTAGAACGAGTGCAACACGGAAGCCAAAGCCGTAACTTCTACCAAGTCAGGGGAAGACTTCTGCGCCCGATCCAAGAGATCGGTGTACGTCTCGAGAAGTTGGTCGATCTGCCCGACCGCAAACTGCACCTGAGAGGCGACCTTCTCAACCAACCTGGAGCAACCCGCCCGCCCGTTCTAGGTGATGGGCAAAGGCATTCTGTCTATCCAGATCAACTAAATCCACCGGATGCTCTAGTTCCAGCAAGAGCCTGCCCAAGAGATGAAAGAACCTACCTCTGGGACACCCCCGGACGGCCAGATCAATGTCCGATTCATCCCGAATCTCTGCAGTGGTGAGCGAACCAAAAACAAAGATCTGGGAGCATCCGGCCTCTCGCAGTATTGCCACTGCCCGATCGACATCTCTTCGGTACTTTTCAGGAATTTGAATATCTCGTTCCATCGGTCTAGCCCTCTGCGTGGTCCTCTGTAATAACCGCCTACCTACCTTCTGTCTGATTATAGCACATCTCCCCCCACGAGGCTACACCAGCGCCTTCTCCACCGCCTCCGCCACCGACCGCACCGGAACCGCCTCAATACCTCCGGGCAGCGGTTCCTGTCCCCGGCGCACCGGCCGGGGCAGCAGGCAGCGGCGGAAGCCCAGCCGCGCCGCCTCCTTCAGCCGCGCCCCGGTTTGCCCCACTGCCCGTACCTCGCCCGAGAGCCCCACCTCGCCGATCATCGCCAGGTCGGCCGCGACCGGCCGGTCGCGCACGCTCGAGGCGATCGCCACCGCCACCGCCAGGTCCGCCGCCGGCTCCCCCACCTGCAATCCCCCGATCACGTTGGCAAAGACGTCCTGATCGTACAGCCGCAGCCCTACCCGCCGGGTCAGCACGGCGGTGATGAGCAGCAGCCGGTTAAAGTCGACGCCGTTGGCCGTGCGGCGCGGGTGGCCAAAGCTGGAGTGGCTGGCCAGCGCCTGGATCTCGACCAGCAGCGAGCGCGTGCCCTCCATCGTCACCGCGATGGCCGACCCCGGCGCATTCACCATCCGCTCGGCCAGGAACACCTCCGACGGGTTGGGCACCTCGACCATCCCATGCTCGCGCATCTCGAACACGCCCACCTCCGACGTGGCCCCGAAGCGGTTCTTGACCGAGCGCAGCAGCCGGTAGGTGTGGAACAGGTCCCCCTCCAGGTAGAGCACCGTGTCGACGATGTGCTCCAGCACCTTGGGTCCGGCGATGGCCCCCGTCTTCGTCACGTGGCCCACCAGGAACACGGACACACCCTCGGCCTTGGCCCACCACTGCATCCGGGAGGCCGCCTGGCGCACCTGGCTGATCGAGCCCGCCGCCGACGTCAGCTCCTCCGAGTAGACGGTCTGGACCGAGTCGACGACCATCACCTGCGGCTGTACCTGCCCGGCGTGGCGCAGGATCGCGTCCAGGTTGGTCTCGGTGACGACGAACAGGTCGTCGGTGCGGATCGCGAGCCGGTCGGCGCGCATCTTGATCTGGCGGGCCGACTCCTCGCCGGAGACGTACAGGACGGGGCGGCCCGTCGCCTCGGCCATCAGCGCGGCGGTCTGCAGGAGCAGCGTGCTCTTCCCTATCCCCGGGTCCCCGCCGACGAGGATCACCGAGCCGGGCACGACGCCGCCCCCCAGCACTCGTGAGAACTCTTCCAGCGGCAGCGGCAACCGCTCCAGTCCCTCCGCCTCAATTTCCTTCAAGCGGCAGGGCTCGCTGCCCGGGAAGCTGGGCAGCCCCGCCGCGGGAGTGGATGGCTGCTCGATCACCTCGACCATCGTGTTCCACTCGCCGCAGCCGGGACAACGGCCCATCTCGCGGGGCGTCGTCCGCCCGCAGCTCTGGCAGATCCATTGTGTGCGCGTCTTGGCCATCGTGCCTCCTGTGTCAGCCGGTAGCTGTCAGCCGTGTCAAATCTCATAAAGTCGTACCCCAAAAGTCTCATAAAGTCGTATCACCCCTCTGCTTGACAGAAGGATGCATTTCCGCCATTCTTTCGCCATACCACTCGAAAGGAGGGCTGGCGATGCGAGCAACGGGTCGGCACCTGGTGTTCTACGTGCCCCAGGGCGAGTTGCGCAAGCGCCTGGCGATCAAGATGCTCACGAAAGAAGATCTGATGGGTGAGTTGGGGCCTTTGGCGAATCTGCACGACTTTCAACTGGCTCTACCTTTCACCTGGAACGAGTGGCAAGTGTTACGACTTTGTGAGACTTTAGGTACCACGACTTAATGAGACTTAACAGCCGTCAGCAATCAGCTTTATTGTACCAGAACATTTGTTCGAGCACAAGTAGGAAGACTACAGCGGATAGAGAAAGAAACGGAACAGACTGCACTTTACCATATCACCAATCCGGCCGTTGGTCAACTCCAGACAATCGCCCATTGGTCATTGGCCATTGGCCATTGGCCATTGGTCATTGGTCATTTCCCCCTGGAACCTTCCCCTCGCCTCCGGCGTCTAAGGGACAGAGCACACACCAGCACATGAAGAGCAAGGAGGAAAGAGAGATGTCCAGAACCAGATTCCCAACCCACCGACCCACCAATCCACCGATCCACCGCCTTCTGACGGCCGCCGTCCTGACCCTCGTCGTACTGCTGGGCACGGCCCGCCCCGCCCTGGCCGACGGCATCATCATTCCGGACCCGCCCCCGTGGCCCGAGCCGCCACTGCTGCGGGAGACCTGGCTGACCATCCGCTACCACCGCGTCACCGTCACGATCGAGGACCAGGTCGCCGTCACCCACGTCGAGCAAGAGTTCCTCAACGAGCACGAGTGGGAGGCGGAGGGCACCTACGTCTTCCCACTGCCGGAGGGTGCGGCCGTCTCCGAGTTCGTGATGTGGGTGGACGGCAGGCCGGTCGAGGGGGAGATCCTCCCGGCCGACGAGGCCCGCAAGATCTATGAGGACATCGTCCGGCGGCGGCGCGACCCGGCGCTGCTCGAATACGTCGGCCGCAGCGCGGTCCAGGCCCGCATCTTTCCCATCCCGCCCGGCGGCTCGCGCAAGATCGAACTCGAGTACAGCCAGGTGCTGCCGGTCGAGAACGGGTTGGTGCGCTACGTCTACCCGCTGGACACCGAGAAATTCTCCGCCCGCCCGCTGGAGGAGGTCAGCGTCCGCGTCGATATCCGCTCGCGCGACGCGATGCGGGCGGTCTACTCGCCCACGCACCAGGACCGGGTCTACGTCGAGCGGGACGGCGATTACCGGGCGGTCATCGGCTACGAGGAGACGGACGTCCTGCCCGAGGACGACTTTGAGCTGGTCTACACCGTGAGCCAGGAGGACGTGGGATTGAACCTGCTGACCTATCGGCGGCCACCAGAAGATGGTTTTTTCCTGTTGCTGGTCGCCCCCAGTGTCGAGGTGGACGAGGCGCAGGTGATCCCCCGGGACGTCATCCTGGTGCTCGACACGTCCGGCTCGATGGACGGGGAAAAGATCGAGCAAGCCCAGGAGGCGCTCGTCTACGTGCTGGAGCACCTGAACGCCGAGGACCGGTTCAACGTGATCGCCTTCTCGACCGGGCTGCGGCCGTACGCGCGCGGGCTGCGGCCCGCCTCGGAGGCGCGCGAGGCCGCCGCGTGGGTGAAGCGGCTGGAAGCAGTCGGCGGCACCGACATCAACCGGGCGCTGTTGGAGGCGCTGGCGCAGACTGGTGAGCGGCCCACGGTGCTCATCTTCCTCACCGACGGGCTGCCGACCGAGGGGGTGACCGAGATCGACCAGATCCTGGCCAACGTGGAGGCCGCCGCGCCCGCCAACGTGCGCCTGTTCCCCTTTGGCGTCGGCGACGACGTCAACACCATCCTCCTGGACACGCTCGCCGAACAGCATCGAGGGGCCACTGGCTACGTCCGCCCCCACGAGCGGATCGACGAGGAGGTCTCCGGCTTCTACGCCAGGATCAAGACGCCCGTCCTGGCCGACGTCGAGCTCGACTTTGGCGACGTGTTGGTCGAGGACACCTACCCCTACCCGCTGCCCGACCTGTTCGCGGGCACGCAGTTGATCCTGGTTGGCCGGTACCGGGATAGCGGAGCGACCCGCATCACGCTCAGCGGCGAGGTGAACGGTGAGCGCCAGGAGTTCGACTACGAGGGCAACTTTCGCGCCGAGGGCGATGATGCATTCATCCCCAGGCTGTGGGCCACGCGCAAGATCGGCCACCTGCTGACGCAGATCCGGCTCCACGGCGAGCGGGAGGAGTGGGTGGACGCGGTCGTCGAACTGAGCGTGCGGTACGGGATCATCACCCCCTACACCTCGTTCCTCATCGACGAGGACGACATCCTGACCGACGCCGGGCGGGAAGAGGCGGCCGAGCGATACGCGGCCCAGCCGACCGCGCCCGCCGTCGGCGCACCGGCGGCGGAGAAGGCCGAGGACGAGAGCCGGCTGCGGGAGGCCGAATCGATCGGTGGCGGCGGCATGATGCCGGAGGAGGCCGCGCAGGTCGTGCGGATGGCCGGGAGCAAGACGTTCGTCCTGCAGCGCGGCGTCTGGACCGACACGGCCTTCGATCCCTCGCGGATGAGCACGGTGGAGGTTGGCTTCGGGTCAGACGCGTACTTCGACCTGCTGGCGGCCCGGCCGGAGTGGGGGGAGTACCTGGCGCTGGGCGAGCGGGTCATCTTTGTGACCGAGGGCACCGCGTACGAGGTAGTGGAAGGGGAAGGGGAGCCGGTGGAGATACCCCCGGCTGACACGCCCGAGCCAGGGGAACCGACGGCGGAGCCTACCCGGACCGCCCGGCCGACAGCCACGCCGGTCACTGGTGGCGAGACGACCACGAAGCCAGGCGGAGGGCTGTGCGCGGGCGCGGCGGTGATGGGGGCCATCGCGCTGGCCGCGGCGGCGGTGTGGCAGCGG
>DATKTN010000358.1:0-3708 GCA_035531135.1 Anaerolineae bacterium | reverse complement strand
GTGCCCATAAGTTCCTTGAGTTTGAGGAAGTCGTAGAGATCAATCGCAGGATGGTCTTGACATACGGAGGTTTCTTCGTCGAAGGCGACGACAACTTGGCGAACCCTGGGTCGCTGACGTACGTTCTGCAAGCGATCCAGGGTTCTTACTTTGGCCATAACCCTTACCCGACTCTCATAGAGAAAGCGGCTGCCCTAGCCTGGCGGATTATGACGGGGCACGTACGCGTCTTCAACTCTTGTGCCCACTGCTGGGAGCAAACCCCAAAGCCTCCAAGGCACAGCAGTTATCCCTGTTTTCTCGTGGTGACGTCGGAAGCACCAGGGTCAAATCTCCTCCCGCCCCTCCAGTGCCCGCGTGAGCGTCACGGCGTCGGCGTACTCCAGGTCGCCGCCCACGGGCAGGCCCCGGCCCAGGCGGGTGACGCGCACGCCCAGCGGGCGCAACTGCGTGATCAGGTAGGAAGCTGTCCAGTCCCCCTCGCTCGTCGGGTTGGTCGCCAGGATCACCTCGTCCACGCCGCCGCCCCTGATGCGGGCCACCAGTTCGCCGATGCGCAGGTCCTCGACGAAAATTCCCTGTGAGGGGGCCAGCACGCCGTGCAAGACGTGATACAATCCTTCATACGCGCCCGCCTGCTCGATCGCCAGCACGTCGAGCGGTTCCTCGACCACGCAGATGCTGCTCCGGTCGCGCTCCAGGTCGGCGCAGATGGGGCAGGGATCTTGCTCGGTGATGTTGTAACAGGTGGAACAGAAGCGTGTCCGCTCCTTGAGTTCACGCAGTGCCTCGGCCAGCCGCTCCGCCAGCCCCGACTGGCTGCGCAACAGGAAAAACGTGAGACGGGCAGCGGTCTTGCGCCCGATACCCGGCAACTCTGAAAGCTCCTCGATGAGCCGGGTCACCGAAGCAGGCGTCGTCTGCATCGTACCCCCCAAACCGGCAGGCAGGGAAACCCGCCTGACCTACAGCAAGCCGGGGATGCCGAGCCCGTCGGTCAAGGCCGACATCCGCTCCGCCATCGTCCGATCCACCTGCTCCATCCCCTCGTTGACAGCGGCGATGACGAGATCCTGCAGCATCTCCACGTCCTCGGGGTCGACGACCTCCGGCGCGATGGTGAGCGACTGCACCCGTCGCTCGCCGGTGACGACGGCCGTCACTGCACCGCCGCCGGCCGTCGCGGTGACGGTCATCGCGGCGACCTCATCCTGTGTTTTCAGCATGTCTTCTTGCAAGCCCTGCAACTGTTGAAGCATCCCGGCCGCACCCTTTTGTGAACCAGCCGGGCCACCTTTTCGCTTGATCTTTCTCTTCCCCAACGTGGCCTCCTCGACTATTCGTGCTGCCGCACAATCTGCGCACCCAGGTCCTCGACCGCGGCACGCACGACGGGATCCTCGGCCATGATCTGCTCCGCCGACGGGGGACCCTTCCCGGGCGCGGGCTCCGACGGCGCGCGCTGAGGGGGTGTGGCGGCACGTCCCTGGCCAGCCAGGACACACCGCACGCGGTACTGCTGCCCGACCAGGCTGCTCAGCACCTCCTCGACCAGGCGCTTGTTGTGTTCCTCCTCCACCTTGCCGCGGTGAAAGTTGTGCGTAAATCCCAGCAGGACGACGTCTCCCTCGACGGCCACCGGCTCGCACGAACGCATCAACGCCTCCAACGACAGGTTGCGCGGGCGGAGGGTGTTCAGGAACTCTGGCCAGCGGCTGCGCAACGTCTCAGGCGTCAACGAACCATCGCCTGGTGCTGGCCTGCTGTAGGCCGGTTCCAGCTCCTGTACCTTCGTGGTGGGTGGGGACGGGGCAGTCGACGCCGAACGGGCGGGCGCAGGTTTCGACTTTGCAGGTGAGGACGTCGCATGGCGGGCGGGTGGCGGCGTGTGCGGGATGTCCCGGGCCGATTGTGCGCGGGGACCAGCACTTTCTGGCTCCGGCGGGAGCATGGCCTCGATAAAGGCCATCTCCAGCGGCAACTGGGGCTGCCAGCCCCCCTTCGCCTCAGCGGCCGCCTGGTTAAAGAGCCGCACCGCTCGAGCCAGCATCCGGGGCGAAAAGGCAGCCGCCTGTTCCTCCAACCGCGGGCGCATGTCTTCCGAGACGTGGGCCGGGACGATGCCCGACTCCAACCGCATCAGGAGCAGCGCCCGCAAATGCTCCACCATCTGGCGCGCGAACTGCCGCGGGTCGGCCCCCTCGTCCACGGCGGTGTTGATCGCACCCAACCCCTGCGCCACATCGCCCCTGGCCAACGCATCGGTCACCTGGATGACTGTCTCGCTGGCCCCCGCCCCCAGCGCTGCACGCACCTCCGCAACCGTGATGCCTTTCCCATCGTAGGAAGCCAGTTGATCGATCAGGCTCTCGGCATCGCGCATGCTGCCGGTCGCCTGGCGGGCGATGAGCGTCAGCGCCTCCCGGTCAGCCTGGATATGCTCCTGCTCGATCAGCCACTCCAGACGGGCGACGATCTGGCTGACAGGGATGCGGCGGAAATCAAAGCGCTGGCAGCGTGAGAGCACCGTGGCGGGGATCTTGTGAGGTTCGGTCGTCGCCAGCACAAAGATGGCGTGGGATGGGGGCTCCTCCAGCGTCTTGAGCAGCGCATTGAAGGCGGCGTTGGAGAGCATGTGCACCTCGTCGATCACGTAGACCTTGTAGCGGGCTTCGTTGGGCCGGAAGCCAACCCGCTCTCGCAGTTCTCGCACATCGTCCACGCCGGTGTTTGAGGCGGCGTCAATCTCGATCAGATCCAATAACCGCTTCTCGTTGACTGCCTGGCAGATAGCACACGTATTGCAGGGACGCTCACCCTCCGGGGCCAGGCAGTTGACCGCTTTGGCCAGCAGGCGTGCCGTCGTCGTCTTGCCGGTGCCCCGGGGGCCGGCGAAGAGATACGCGTGATGGATGCGTCCGGATGCGAGGGCATTGCGCAGCGTGCGGACGACATGTTCCTGCCCCACCACCTCGTCGAACGTCCGGGGTCTCCACTTCCGATACAACGCCTGCACTGCCATCGTCGCCTCCTCTAAAAGTCGCCTGATAGTCTATCACCGTCGGCCGAGAAAAGCAAGTCAGTTGAAGTTACGGCAAGGTGTGCTATAATCGAAAGTATAACCTAAAGGAGGAAACAGCATGCTGCCAAAAATTGGTCTACCAGAATTGGTGATCGTGTTGGTGATCGTTCTGCTCATCTTCGGCGTGGGACGGCTGGGCAAGCTGGGCAAGGATCTCGGAGAGGGCATTCGAGAGTTCCGGAAGGGCATCTCCAGCGACGAGGGTGAGAAGAGGGAAGAAGCGGGCGAAGCGGCAGAGGAAAAGTAGAGGGAGCAGAGTAGCGGGAGTCCGCACGACGAGCGGGCTGGTCGAACTACCCACCAGCACCAATCCATCCGGCCCTGAGTGTTCACTCAGGGCTGATTGTATACTGGTGTGGTGTTGAAAGTCGCGGACAAACAAAAGCCCCTTGGCAATGACCTACTCTCCCAGGGGGTTCCCCCCCCAGTACCATCGGCGCTGGCGGGCTTAACTGCCGGGTTCGAGATGGGACCGGGTGTACCCCCGCCGCTAGAATCACCAAGGGACTCTTGTAACGATATCATTTGTCAACTGAACAGCGCGAAAACTCCAAGTTCTCCACACCACGAGTTAAGCCCTCGACCATTAGTACGGGTTAGCTGAACGCATTGCTGCGCTTACACCT
>DATKTN010000357.1:0-3683 GCA_035531135.1 Anaerolineae bacterium | reverse complement strand
GGCCTGCACCCCCAAGCCCACGTTGGCCTTCCCCTCGCCCTTGGGAAAGATCCAGGCGTACCCGCCGGGCGCCACCTCGTGGCCGATCACGCAACACGTGCACGCCGGGTCGATCTCTATCCCGGCCAGCAGGTACTGGACGCAGACCATCGTGTCTTCCAGAGGGAGCTGCACGTCCAACCCGGCCCAGCGCCCCACCTGCGCTTCGACGCCATCGGCACCGATGACGACCTGGGCCTCGACCTCCACCTCCCCGCTGCCCGCGAGGTAATCGCCGTGCCGGACGAGGACGCCGCCTACCCGGCCGTCCTCCATCAACAACCCCGTGGCGGCGGTCTTGACCCGCACCTCGGCCCCCGCGTGGGCCGCCCGCTCGGCCAGGACGCGGTCGAACACCCGCCGTTCCAGCACGTACCCGCGCCCGCCAGCGGCGCGCACGGTGCGCGTCGCGCCGTTCGTGACGGTCGTGATCTGGACCTGGCTCACCTCGGCCGCGATCCAGCGCGGGTCCGGCTCGACGAACGGCAGCAACTGGTCGTGGTCCACCCCTTCGGCGCAACGCACCGGCGCGCCGATCTCTTGCCGCTTTTCGAGCAGCAACACCGAGAGCCCGGCCTGGGCGGCCACGCGCGCCGCCGTCGATCCCCCCGGCCCCGCCCCGACGACGACCAGGTCGTAGCAGCGCCGGAAGTGTCCCCCGGCGCGCTCGGCGGGCTCGGGTCGCAGCGCGCCGACCGGACATGCGGCGACGCAGTCCCCGCAGTCGATGCAGTCGTCGTTCACGACCAGCCGCGTCTCGGCGAGCGTGAGCGCCTCGACCGGGCAGACGCTCACGCAGCCGCCGCAGTAGGCACAACGATGGTGGTCGATAAGTACCATTTGAGGCCCCTCCTCTACCCTCTCTTTCCCACGTTTCGGAATCTAGACACCCAAGCACACCGGCAAAGTCAGGTTGCGGATGGCCTTGATCACGCTGAGCGGCACGTCCGCGCTCGTGCTGGGGTTGCTCTCCGAGGGAACACCCTCCCACTCGACGCGCAGCCTCCCCGCCGCGCCGTCAAACTCGACGAGCGTGTGCATCGAGCACCGCGCGGGATCCGCGACGAGCCGCACCCGCGTGTCATCGAGCCCGGTCGTCGACAACGCCAGCATGGCGGTGATGTTGCTGCTCTTCACGAAACGCGCGGCGGCCTCGCGGGCGGTGCCGCTGAAGAAACAGGTGGGCTCGGACACGCGGCCGAGATCGAGCAGATCCTCCGCCGGTGTCCCGACCCACGACGCGACCGGCTTCGTCTGCGTGATGGACACGGTGCAGTCTCCGGCCAACGACGCCCCGCTCATCCAGTCGACGGCGGGCAACGCGCCGGAGGCGAGCAGAATGCGCCGCCCCTTCTCCTCCGCAAGATCCCATAGCTCCCGGTAAAAGCCACCATCCGCAAAGACGCCGACGCTCACCACCAGGACGTCCGCCTCTTTCTCCAGCCCGCGCCGCGCGTATTGGCGCACGGCCGCGTGCCCGGCGGCCTCGACGAGCAGGTCAAAATCGCAGCCAAAGAACGTGTCGGCGTCGTCGGTGAACGTGATCCGAGGGGGGCTGCTGCTGAACGGCAGGCAGCCCCAGTACTTGTTCACGTCCCGCACGAGCACCGCGGCCAGTGACGCGTTGCCGGCCCGCCCGTCGAGGAGCGCGTCCGCGACGGACTTGCCGATCGCGCCGTAGCCGACCAGGCCTACTTGACATTTGGTTCTATTCAACATTTTCTTCCGGCACGCACTCAAAGGTGAATTCGTCACCAAAGTGCATCAGCAGCCTAAAGATCAGCCGGTCGTCCTGCAACGTGATGGTACCAGCCCCGTTTATCGGGTCCACCTCGTCCATGGCTTCAAAGCTGAACAAGACGCGGCCTCCGTCCAGGCGGCCGTCCAGCGAGCCAGCAATCAGCCCGACGTGGAAATCTCCACTGACGTCGGTGTCTTGCTGCCGAAGCGTGATGGTGGGCCTGGTCACCATATACAAGTAGTCATCGTCAAAGTCGGGACTGGATACGACCTTCCAGGTGCCAGTGATCTCGATAGGCTCCTCGTCCTCCTCTTTGACGATGGGGGTATCCCCCGTGTCCCACACCATCGAATGCACTTCAAGTTCGAACCAGGCGTCAAACGATGCGCCGGTACGCTCCTTGGGCCAGTTGGTCGGATCGCGGTCCCATGCCTCGAGTTCCATCTCGAACAGCCTGGGCTTGAGAGGTTCAACATAGTCCAACGCGGCTTCCAGGCTGTCCAGGTCAAGCACCAGAATAGTCGTGCAATCCCGTCGCAACTCTTCCATGGTGACCGGCGACGACAGAGCAAGATCACGATTGACCCAATCCAGGAAAGGCCCTTTGGGTTTGATGACGACTACACCACGGTTAATCAGGTTCATGGGTTGACCTCCAAAGTACCCCAGCAGAATGACTTGGGTGACAAATCTGCATTTCGCGCTCTGCGGTAGTGTATGGACGCGCCAACTCGTTGGCGTCCTGGGCAAGCCTGAGGCATCACACGCACGATGGACATCAGTGCCGGGACCACCGAAACAAGTTTCGGCTTCCATCTGCGTCGAAGAGGTCCGAAAACAGGCCCGAAAGAACTCAAGGTGGGGGCGGGACCAACTCGACGCCGGGCGGCGGAGGATTGTCCGCCACCCATCCGTCAAACCAGTCCAGATCCCACTGGATCAGCCCAACCAGGAAGCTCCGACTCTCCCTAAAGAGGCGATACAATTCCCGGTTCTGCTTGTGCGTCTCGTGGATGGCCCGGTCCACATCGGCGTGAGTCAGCTCGCCGGCCTTCCAGCGCTGGAGCTTTTCGTAGAGCGGGTCCAGCACTTGATGCCAACGATAGTCGTAGTAGGCGTCAATCAGGGCCTGTTCCCACTGCCATTCCGGCGTCTGACGTTTCTTGCGGCTCATCTGAAACCCTTTCCTCCCGTTCGCGCAGCGTTCTGGCCAGCGACAGGAACTGGGCCGGCTCATCAAGGTATCGCAGTCCTTCCTCCACTGCTTCCTGCACACGCCCCTGGCGCCCCAGCATGACCACGTACAAGTGCAGTTGGTCCTCGGCCTTCACAGGTGGAGGTACTCTTAGACGGTCACTCTGAATCCCTCCTCAGTCCATTCTACTCCGACCCGCCCCGCCGTGCAAATCGGCTCACCAGTTCGGGTGTACTTCAATCCGGGGGCAAACCTTCCCGAAAGCTCACTTGTAGATTGGCAATGCCGGAGATGCTGCCGAGAAGCGCCGAAATGTCTGCCATGTCTCGCTCGTGCAAGCTTTCGGGAAGGTGACTCGCCCCAAAAGTGAAATACACCTCACCGGCTCTGCCCGATGTGGCCCAGGTGGGTGCTGGAGCGACACTCATCCCAGCATCGGCCCTTCGGCCACGGACGGAACGTCCGCGTTTACCCTGAGCGGAGTCGAGGGGCTCAGGCCAGGCTTCTTTCAGGCCGGTGCGGCCGGCAGCTAGCTTGCCCCGGGCTGAAATGCGCCCGTGGCGAGAATAGCATTGACTCGCGTGCAGTTCTCTGCTATACTGAGCCTGGCTCAGACGAACTGGAACACCTCGTAGTCTGTCACAACTGGACACCTTTGGCCAAGGCAGTAAGAGCGCCCTGGCGGTCAACGTTCAACCTATCGCAAGG
>DATKTN010000356.1:0-5420 GCA_035531135.1 Anaerolineae bacterium | reverse complement strand
GGGGCGATCCCCAAGGACGGCCCCTCGGCAGGCGTGACGCTGGTGACGGCGCTGGTCTCAGAACTGACCCGGCGGCCCGTGCGCGGCGACGTGGGAATGACAGGCGAGGTGACGCTGCAGGGGCAGGTGCTGCCCATCGGCGGCCTCAAGCAAAAGGTCCTGGCCGCCCACCGGCACGGCTTGAAGACGGTGATCCTGCCCAGGGCCAACGAGGTGGACCTGGACGACGTGCCGCAGGAGATCCGGGACGAGCTGTCCTTCGTCTTGGTCGAGCACCTGGACGAGGTACTGGGGACGGCGCTCACGCCGGACGTGGAGTTCGAGCTGGGTGTGAAGGAGATGGTGGGCAGCAACGGCCGCGCGGGGGTACCGGTTGAGGCCGTCGCGTAGATTGACTGCCAGGCAGTGACGGGAGCCCCGGAGAGTCATCTCCGGGGCTCGCTCATTGGCGCGGCCCCAACCGGGCCAGTTCGGCCTCGATCGCGCGCTGAAGCCGAGCGTCCCCCGGTCTCTGCGGTTCGAAGACGCGAGCCAATTGCTGGCGGGCTTTCTCGAGTGATTCGGCGGCGGCCTCGTCTTGCAGCGCCAGGTAAGCGCGGCCCAGTTGCAGGTTGGCCTCGGCGCTGGCCCGCACGTCGCCCAACACGTCGAACAGCTCGGCGCTGGGCTTGAACCGCGCGATCGCCGCCTCGAACTCACCGGCGTCCACGTCCATCAGCCCCAGCTCGTAGAAGGCCCGGGTGTACACTGTGTCCTCGGACGGATCGAGCGCCTGCTCCAGCTCGCGCCGGGCGTCCGCCTGGCGGCCGTCCAGCCGCCGGTAGAGCCTCCCCAGATTCAGGTGCGCCAGCGCCTGGCCGCTCGAATCGCCGGCCTCGCGCGTCAGTTGGAGCGCCTGGCTGTATGCCCGCTCGGCTTCGTCGAGCAGATCGCGCGCCGTGGCCACGTCACCGAGTTCCTGGTAGGCGGGCGCGTGATGGGGATTCAACTGTACGGCGTCGCCGAAAGCCTGGGCGGCTGAATCGAGCTGGTCGAGTCGCCGCAGCGCGACCCCCAGGTTGAAAAAGGCGGCCGCGTCATCAGGCGCCAGACGCGTGGCCGCCCGGTAATCGTCGGCCGCCGACTGGTAGTCGTTCTGCTGCAGATACAGGTTGCCGCGATGCAGGCGCGCGCGGTAGGCACTCTCGGCATCGGGGACCGTCTCCAGCCTCAGCAGTGCTTCCGTCAGCGTCCGGACGGCGTCCGTCTCGCGCCCGAGGTCGTCGAGGACCCGGGCCAGGTTGAGATAGGCATCCACAAGATCAGGCTTCAGACGCAAGGCCCGCTCGAGATCAGCCTGGGCCTGGCCCAGTTCGGGGGCGCGCAGTTCGGCCTGCCCGCCCACCCGCTGCCAACGCATATAGCGCGCCAGGCCGAGGTTGGCCCGTGTTTCTGCCTCCTTGAATCCTTCGTCAATGACGGTCTGAAGGTGGCCGATCGCCTGATCGTACTGGCCGAGGTGGGTCATCTGGACGTAGGCCAGTTCGAGATGGGCCTCCGGAAAGGCCTCGTACACTTTGAGTGCATCCTGGTAGTTCTGAACTGCCTCGGCGTACTCTCCCAGCTCGACCAGCGCGCGGCCGCGCTCCACGTAGGCGTGGCGGGCGCCTTCCCAGGCGGGACCGCCAAAGTCAATCGCCGTCGTGTAGTCGTCAATCGCCCGGCTGTACTCCCCCAGCGCAAAGTACGCCAGGCCGCGATAGAGCAACGCGGTGTGATAGTTCGGAAAGGTCCGCAGCAGATTGTCGTACACGACGATGGCCTCGTCGGGCAGGCCCTGCATCAGCTTCAGGTCGGCGATCGTGCGATCACGCTCGACGTCCTCCGGGAGGGCCTCGTATTCGTGCCCGCGCCAGTAGTGCACGTGAAACAGGTTGGGGTCGAGATGGAGCGCCGCAGCGATCGAATCGAGCAGGGCCAGCGTGTCAGTTGACGGCGCCCCGGACGCCTCGTCAGAGCGCTGGCTATCGAGCAGACGCGCCAGGTCTTCGCGCCGCCGGGTCTTTTCGGCATCTGAGAGCCCTGGCAGGTCGTAGGCGTTGAGAAAGTCGGTCGCCGTGCGCAGGCCGCTGGCCTGAAAGTGCTCGATCCGGTCGCGCGCGTGGAGGTGAAGCAGCGCCTGGTCGATCCAGTCCACGATCTGTTCGACCGGGTAACGCGTCTTGAGCATCAGGTCCACGATCTTGGCACAGCTCATGTTTTGCAGATTCTCGATCCCCTCCAGCAGCAGCCGGTCCTCGTGGTAGGCGTTGAGCCCGTCGAGCTTGCTGAGGGGCTGGGGCTCCTGAAAGCCTTTGAGGATGAGGCCCAGGGCCGCCGTGCCCAGCCGCTGCGCGACGCGCAGGCCGGTCGACGGAAACAGGCCGATGACAAAGGCCGCCAGCAGGTACGTATCGGCAGAGGACGAACCGCCGTCGGTTCCGGGCTGCACGAGCAGCGCGACCAGCGACGATAACACAAACACGGTCAGGTAGCGGCTGGTCAGGCTGGCATAGTAGCGGATCTGCAGGTCATCCGTCACGTATTGCCGCACCAGCGATCCGAGGCCAAAGATATAGGCCCCCAGAAAGCCGTAGGCCAGCGGTGTCGGGTTGGGAACCAACCCTTCGGAGGTGCCGACCGGGGGAAAGAAAACCAGCAGCCAGCCGACGAACGACAGGAGCGTGCCGATCACAATCGGCGAACTGAGGCCCAAGGATCGGCCCAGTTCAGGCTTCTGGCCGTAGATGACGTCGAATTTGTCCTTGTACTGTGGCGCGTTTGCGGGGTATCCCAGCCGGCGCAGGCTCTGCTTGTACTCGGTGAACAGCGTGGGCAGCCGGCCCTGGATGAAGGAATCATAGATCATGGCCGGCAGCAATCCGCCGATCAAGATCAGGAGAATACGCAGCGCATTCGTCAGTGCTGGAGCCTGGAGCACCGGCAACACGAGGTACAGGAGCGCCAGCACCCCCATAAACAAAAAGAGCAGCAGGAGGTTGTTGAGCCAACGGCCCCGCTCCTGGCGCTCTGGTTCGGCAGTCGATGGGGACTTGCTGTCGTGTTCGGCCATGTGTCTGCCTTTCTGGGGTATCTCAGGTGAGCAGGTTGCGAGCGACGATCTTGATGGGTGTGGAGACGTCCTCTGTTCCCTCCAGCCACTGCCACAGCGGCTCGCGCAGCTCGGGTGCATTCTCGCCGATATCACCCAACGCCTGCCGGACGATCTGCACATCGCCTGCCTCGCCCCGCTCGATCTCGGATCGGATGCTCTCCAGGTGCACGTGCGCGCACTGTTTCAGCGCGCCCGGGAGTTCGCTCTCGTCAACCTGCGCGGCCAGGTCCTCAAAGGTCAACACCGGTATCTCCCGAGTCCCTTCGGCCGGTGGCGCTACGGCCTGCTTCGCCGCCGGGGCCTTTTTGCCACGCCCAATGACGATGACGCTGCTGTCGGAAATATCCTCACCGGTGATAAAGCCCTTGCCGACAAAGTCACCGTGCACTTTGGCTTTCTGTTCGCTGTCGTGGTTCATAATCACGCTCCTTAAAATGTCACCTGTCGCAAAGTAGATCTACAAAGGTAAGCGTACCCTCACGCACGACATTATAGCACAAGTCCACCGGTAACGCTACCTTTATCCCGGAATTTGACAGAACCGTCGGGGCGTGTTAACATTCACATCACAAGTGATTGAGGCATTGGAATTGACTGAACGCACCGCGGGCGGCGGCGCAGCCCAGCCGGTGTTCTGTTTGTCACACCCAAAAGCGCCTTTCCATACCAGTTGCCGGAGCGAAGTGATATGACTGAGACATTACGTATCGTACCCCTGGGCGGCCTGGGAGAAGTCGGCAAGAACATGATGGGCATCGAGTACGGCCGCAACATCCTCGTCATCGACGCGGGCATCATGTTTCCCGAATCGGACATGCTGGGGATTGACTACATCATCCCCGATTGGGATTACCTGCGTGACAAGAGAGACCAAGTGCGCGCGATCGTCATCACCCACGGGCACGAGGATCACATCGGCGGGCTGTCCCACTTCTTGCAAGAGTTCAACGTGCCGGTTTACGCCACCCGGCTGACCCGTGGCCTGATCGAGGTCAAGCTGAAGCAAAAGCGCATGCTGGAGCAATCAACGCTGCACACCTGCGCCCCCGGCGACGTCATCCAAATTGGTCCCTTCACGGTCGAGCCCTACCACGTCTGCCACTCCATCCCCGACGGGGTGGGCCTGGGCATCACGACGCCAGCGGGGCTGATCGTGCACAGCGGCGACTTCAAGTTCGACCACACGCCGGTAGATGGCTGGCCTACCGATTACGCCAAACTGGCCGAGTTCAGCGGCCGCGGCGTGCTGGCACTGCTCTCTGACAGCACCAACGCCGACCGCCCCGGCAACACCCTCTCCGAGGCGGTGCTGAACGACGCATTCCACCAGGTTATGCGCCAGGCACCGGGCCGGGTGATCGTCGCGACCTTCGCCTCCCTCATCTCCCGCATCCAGCAGGTGGTGGACGTGGCGACACGGAACAACCGCAAGATCGCCATCGCCGGCAGAAGCATGGTCGAGAACACCAAGATGGCCCGCGAATTGGGCTACCTCAACATCCCCGACGGCATGCTGGTGACGCTGGACGAGATCAAAAAACTGCCAGCCCGCAAGGTCGTCATCATGGCGACCGGCACGCAGGGCGAACCGACGGCGGTCCTCAACCGGCTGGCGGTCGGGCGACATCGCTCACTGTACATTCAAGAGGGGGACACGGTGGTGCTCTCCTCGCACACGATCCCCGGCAACGAGGAGCTGATCCATCGCGTCGTCAACCGCCTATTCCAGAAGGGCGCCGACGTCTACTACGATCCTCTCGCGCCGGTGCACGTGTCGGGCCACGCCAGCCAGGAAGAGCAGAAACTGCTGATCAACCTGCTCCGCCCGCGCTTCTTCGTGCCGATCCACGGCGAACTGCGCCATCTCAAACAGCACGGCAAGACCGCACGACAGTTGGGCATCCCAGCCGAGAACATCGCCGTCGTCGAAAACGGCTACGTGTTGTCCTTTGGCCAGCGGCTGGAGATCGGGGAGCGGGTGCCCGGCGGCTACGTCTTCGTGGACGGGGCGCGGGTGGGCGAGATCGGGCCGGCGGTGTTGCGCGAGCGAGAGGAGCTGGGGCAAGACGGTTTCGTGATGTCCATCGTCCGCTACGATCGCCGGACGGGCCGCCCCGTGGGCCGGCCACGCATCATCACCCGTGGCTTTATCTTTGTCCCCGGCGCGGAGGACCTGCTGGCCCAGGCCGAGGAGGTCACGCTGTCTGCCGCTTCGGCCAGGCCGGGAACCCCCCCAGCGGAGGTCGAAAAGCAGGTCCAGGCTGCGCTATCCAGGTTCCTCTACGAG
>DATKTN010000355.1:0-6052 GCA_035531135.1 Anaerolineae bacterium | reverse complement strand
GGAGTGAGCACGCCCACGTGCGAACGGCCCTTGCAGCACACGTTCCGCATCTGGGGATGCTCCACTCCTCATCGGGAGTGCCCAAGAGGAGTGAGCACGCCCACGTGCGAACGGCCCCTGCAGCACACGTTCCGCATCTGGGGATGCTCCACTCCTCATCGCGAGTGCTCAAGAGGAGTGAGCACGCCCACGTGCGAACGGCTCTTGCGGCTCCCGTTCCGCATCTGGGGATGCTCCACTCCTCATCGCGAGTGCTCAAGAGGAGTGAGCACACCCACGTGCGAACGGCCCGTTCCGCATCTGGGGATGCTCCACTCCTCATCGTGAGCTCCTCATCGGGAGTGGGACATGACATCGTCAACGCAGTTAGGAGGGTGAACTCACCATGCCATCAATGCAACCTACCACTATCGCCCAGCAGTTCCTCGAACAATTCCCCGACCGGCTCCTCACGATCGACTCCCACACCGCCGGAGAGCCCACCCGGCTGGTCGTCGGCGGGCTGCCGCCGATCCCGGGCGAGACGATCAACGACAAGCGGCTGTACCTCAGCGAGCACCTCGATCACGTGCGGATGCTCCTGACGCAGGAGCCGCGCGGCCACCGGGACATGCTCGCGGCGGTCGTCACCGAGCCGGTGCACACGGAGGCGGCCTTCGGCGTCGTGTTCATGGACGCCTGCCGCTACCCCTACATGTGCGGCCACGGCACGATTGGGGCCGTCACGACGTTGATCGAGACAGGCTGGCTGGCGGCCGAGGAACCGGAGACCGCCGTCGTCGTCGATTCCCCCTCCGGGATGGTGCACACCCGCGCCCGCGTGTGCAAGGCTCCGCCGGGAGCCGGCGGAGCGGATGGACGGGTGCGCGTCGAGTCGGTCGCGCTCCAGATGGAGTCCGCCTTCGCCTTTGCGCTCGATCAACCACTGGAGGTGGAGGGACTGGGGCGGATCACGGTCGACGTCTCGTTCGCCGGCGGGTTCTTTGCCATGGTGTCCGTCGACCAGATCGGGCTGGCGCTGACGCCGGAGAACGGGCCTGAGCTGGCCCGCCTGGGGATGGCGATCATCGCGGCGGGCAACCAGCAGTTGACGGTGCAGCATCCCACGCGCACCTACATCAACACGATCGACGTCGCCGAGTTCTACAACGCCGGCGGCCACGCCCAGGGACGGGGCAAGAATGCGGTCATCTATGGCGAGGCACACATGGACCGCTCGCCGTGCGGCACCGGCACCTCCGCCAAGATGGCGCTCATGCACCGGCGGGGCGAACTGGCCGTCGGCCAACCCTTTCTCAACGAGGGTATCCTCGGCACCACGTTCGAGGGCCGGGTGGTGGCCGAGACGACGGTGGGCGACCTGCCCGCCATCGTGCCGGAGGTGCGGGGGAGCGCGCACATCACCGGCGTCAATCAATTCATCCTCGATCCGCGGGATCCGTTTCCGCGGGGGTTTCTCGTCTAAAGTGGAGGTGTAATGACAGAGCTCTTTTTGGTAAACGGCCGTTTTCACACCCAGGACCCATCCTATCCCGACGCGACGGCCGTGGCGATCCGCGACGGTCGCCTGTGGGCCGTCGGTGACGACGAAGAGATCCGGGGGCTGGCCGGGGCCGGCAGCCGGGTGATTGACCTGGAAGGCCGGCTGGTGCTGCCCGGGATGACCGACGGGCACGTTCACTACTATGACTGGGCGCTGGGGTTGCGCCGGCTGCCGCTCGCGGGCGCGACATCGCTGGACGAGGTGCGTGCGCGGGTGGCCCGCCGGGCGGCCGAGATCCCGCCCGGCAGTTGGGTATTGGGCCAGGGCTGGAACGAGACCCGCTGGCTCGACCCGCGCATGCCCACGCGGGTCGAGCTGGACGCCGCGGCCCCCGACCACCCCGTCATCCTGTGGCGCAACGACATGCACCTGGCGTCGGTCAACTCGCGGGCGCTCGAGCTGGGGGGCGTCACGGATGACACGCCCGATCCCCCCGAAGGCATCATCGACCGGGACGAGGCCGGGCAGCCGACCGGCGTGCTGCGCGACCTGGCGATCAACCTGGTGAGCGACGTCATCCCCCCGGCCACGGAGGACGAGACGGTCGAGGCCATGCGGGACGGGTTCGCGGTCCTGCACCGGCTGGGGCTGACCGGCGTGCACGACTACCGCATCATGGGCGGGGCGGACGGGCCGCCGGCCTTTCGCGCGCTGCAGCGGTTGCACGCGGCGGGCGAGGTGGGGCTGCGGATATGGACGCACGTCCCGGGCGAGCGGCTGGACGAGGCGATCGCGCTGGGGCTGCGCACCGGCTTTGGCGACGACTACCTGCGCGTGGGCCACGTCAAGATGTTCTCGGACGGCGGCCAGGGCGCGCGCACGGCCTGGATGCTGGAGCCATACGAGGACGTGGGCCACTGCGGGCTCCCGCTGACGCCGATGGCGGAGCTGGCCGAGGCGATCCCCAAGGCCGACCGGGCCGGGCTGGCCGTCGCCGTCCACGCCATCGGCGACCGGGCCAACCGGGAGTTGATCGCCGTGTTCGAGCAGGTGCTCGGCAGCCAGGCGAGGGCTTCAGAAAGCCGCACGACGGCGCGACCGGCGGCCCCGCACCGCATCGAGCACGTGCAGAACATCCGCCCCGAGGACGTGGCACAGTTGGCGCGATTGAACGTCGTCGCGTCGGTGCAGCCACTCCACGTGATCGACGATTTGCCCATGACCGACATATCGGTCGGCGAGCGAGCGCGCTTCTCCTACCCCTTCCGCGACATGTGGGACGCCGGGGTGACGCTGGCGCTCGGGTCCGATTGCCCCGTGTCCGACCCCAACCCACTGTGGGGCATCCACGCCGCGGTCACGCGCCAGCAGCGGGACGGCACGCCCGCGGGCGGCTGGTACCCGAAGCAGCGGCTGACGGTGGCCGAGGCGGTGTGGGGGTTCACGATGGGGACGGCGGTCGTCACCGGCCGGGAGGCCTCCTTAGGCAGCATCACGCCGGGCAAGCTGGCCGACCTGGCCGTGCTCGACCGTGACATCTTTGCCATCGACCCGATGGAGATCCACCAGGCGCAGGTGGTGCTGACCGTATTCGACGGCCGGGTCGTGTACGAGCGTTGACACTGCACCCCACTTTGTCATTCCGAGCGACCGGAGGGAGTCGAGGAATCTCCACGCGCCCCGTCATTCCGAGCGACCGAAGGGAGTCGAGGAATCTCCCGCAAAGACGCAAAGACGCAAGGACGCAGAGGAAGTGGGGCTTTGTGTCCCATAGAGCTGGTAGCGGCTAGCTGCTCAGATGACAAGAAGAGGAGACGTATGCATAACAAGAAATTGCTATGGTGCGCGGTCGGATTGATGGTGGTTGCATCGATCCTGACTTCGTGCAGCAGCGAACCGCAGGTGAAGGGTGTGTTGGTCAAAAAGGACGGCCAGGCCTTTTCTGGCCAGGTTGCCCTCTGGAAAGCGATCGGAGAAAGCGCAGACGAGGGTGGAACAGAGCTCCAGATCACCTACCAAACCCAGTGCGATGATTCGGGAGCGTTCATCTTTGAGGACGTCGAGCCCGGAAGTTATGCCTTGACCTATCTATCTTCTATAGGTCAGATGGATTTCCTCAAGACCGACAATGGAGTCCCCCGTCTTATCGAGGTGACAGAAGGGCAACGCGTCGACCTGGGCGAAATCCAGGTCGGGCCGTGAAAACAGACCTGATCCTGCACAACGCCCGGGTCTACACCGTCGACCCGGCCCACCCGTGGGCGGAGGCGGTGGCCTGCGCGGGCGGCCGAATCGTGGCCGTGGACCAGGACGACGAGGTGCTGGACCTGGCCGGCCCGCGCACGCAGGTCATCGACGCCGGGGGCCGGTTGGTGCTGCCGGGACTCATCGACGGCCACGTCCATCTCCTGTGGTACGCGACCTTGCGGCGCGGGCACGAGGTGAACCTGTACGGCGTCGATAGCATCGACGAGCTGCGCCGCCGCGTGCGGCGCGCCGTCGAAAGCGCCGATCCCGGCCACTGGGTGTACGGGCGGGGGTGGGACGAGAGGTTGTGGGACGTGCAGCCGGCGCGGGCGTACCTGGACGACATCGCGCCGCACACGCCGGTCGTGCTGCGCCGCATGGACCTGCACACCTCCTGGGCCAACGGCGCGGCGCTGGCCCGGGCCGGGGTCACCCGGGAGACACCCGATCCGCCCGGAAGCTGGATCGAACGGGACGCCAAGGGCGAGCTGACCGGCATCCTGCACGAGTTCGGCGCCATCGACCTGGTCGAGCAGCACATCCCGCAGCCCGACGCGGCCACGCTGCAGCACTGGCTGCGGGACGCGATCGCCGAGGCCCACCGGCTGGGGCTGACGGGCGCGCTCGACGTGCGGCTGGCGAACGAGGGCCGCGAGTCCTTCCGGCTCCTGCAGGCGCTGAACCGGCGGGGGGAGCTGGACCTGCGGGTCCACATGGCGATCCCGGCCGAGTCGCTCACTGAAGCCGCCGCGCTGGGGCTGGAGCCCGGCTTTGGCGACGAGCGGCTGTGGGTAGGCCACGTCAAGGTCTTTGCCGACGGCTCCATGGGCGGTGGGACCGCCCACATGCTGGAGCCCTACGACGACGCCCCGGACAACGCCGGCATCGCCGTCACGCCGCCGGACGAACTGCGCGAGCTGGCCCGGCAGGCGGACGAGGCGGGGTTCTCGCTGGCCGTGCACGCCATCGGCGACCGGGCCATCCGCGACACCATCGACGCCATCGCCAAGTTCCCCCGCGACGCAGAGACCACCCCCAAGCTACCCCACCTGATCGAGCACGTGCAGGTGATCCACCCGGACGACCTGCCACGGCTGGCCCGGCACGGCATCGTCGCCTCGATGCAGCCGGTGCACGTGCTCTCCGACTGGCGGACGGCGGACCGCGTGTGGGGCCACCGGGCGCGCTATGCCTACGCCTTTCGCTCGCTGCTCGACCGGGGGACGCGCATGTCCTTCGGCTCCGACGCGCCGTACGAATCGTTGAACCCGATGGAGGGCATCTATGCCGCCGTCGCGCGGCGGGATCGAAGCGGCGAGCCGGAAGATGGCTGGTATCCCCAGGAGCGGATCAGCGTCGCCGAGGCGGTCCACGGCTTTACGATGGGGCCGGCATATGCGAGCGGGCGGCAGGGGGTGCAGGGGTCGATTGCGCCGGGAAAGTGGGCGGATATGGTCGTGCTATCGCGCGACGTGTTTCAGATCCCGCCGGACAAGATCGCGCAGACCGAGGTGGTTCTGACGATATTTGACGGCCGGGTCGTGTACCGGAAGGAGTAGAATGGATAAAGGAGAAAGTAAAAATGCCACTCTTTGGACCACCTAACGTTGAAAAGCTGCAGGATAAAGGCAATCTCGTGGGCCTGATCAAGGCACTGAGCTATCAGAAGGATGCCTCCGTGCGTGAGAAGGCTGCAAAGGCGCTGGGGGAGATTGGCGATACGCAGGCTGTGGAACCGCTTATCACCGCCCTCAAGGACAGTGATATGGACGTGCGTCGGGCAGCCGTCGAGGCGCTGGGCCAGAGCGGCGATGCGAGAGCGGTGGACCCGCTTATCACCGCCCTCAAGGACGGCGCTGTTGACGTGCGCCAGGCAGCCGCCGGTGCTTTGGGCCAGAGTGGTGATGCAAGAGCGGTGGACCCGCTTATCGCCGCCCTCAAGGACAGTGCTGGTGACGTGCGCCAGGCAGCCTCCGGTGCTTTGGGCCAGAGTGGTGATGCAAGAGCGGTGAACCCGCTTATCGCCGCCCTCAAGGACAGCGCTGGTGATGTTCAACAAACAGTCGCTGGGGTGCTGGCACAAATTGCTGAAGAAAACACGGATAAGGATCTAAAATACCAGGCCGCTTTAGCTTTGGCTGAAATCGATGATCCACGGGCGGTCAAACTGCTCGTGGATGTTATTGCATCTCAACGCTTTTCTGCAAGAGTGCATGGTCGTGAAAGCTCACTTGAAGAAGGCGCACTACAAACCTTGGTAAGTATGGGCAGCTCAGCAGTAGACCCACTGATAAACTGTCTCAGACCAAACTTGGTCAAAAC
>DATKTN010000354.1:0-2710 GCA_035531135.1 Anaerolineae bacterium | reverse complement strand
CTGCGCTACGGGCACGTCCTGGGCGCGGGGATACGGGCACGGGTGGAGGTCGTACCGGGCGCATCGGACTTTACCATTGACCCGGCGACGCTCACCGTCCCCACGGCCTCTTTCCCCGGTGGGACGAGCGAGGTGGTGGTGGTCGAGGACGCGACTGGGCTGACCATCGAGCCCAACGCCATCGCCACGGTCGGGGCCAACTATGTGATCTCGATCGGGCAGTACAAGCTGATCGAGTGGGAGGACCTGGAAGACCAGGCGGACACGATCGACTACGATGCCCTGTTCCCGCTCGCCATCTGGCTCAAGCTGGCCGACCTGACCGTGTACCGACAGTACCGCGACACGGACACGCAGGCCACCATTACCTTCGGGCCGGCCTGCTGCTGCTGGTGCGCGGGGGAGGCGTGCGTGGGCACGGACTATACCGCGTGCGCCTTCGTGCTCGACCGAGACAACGGGATCGTGCGCGTCCACCGCGCCACGCTCTCGGCTGGCACGTGGTCGTGCGACAACACGGCGGTGTGCGGCTGCTACGCTGGGGACAAGGTGACCGTCTACTACGAGGCGGGCACGACGGATACCCCGGGCTGGAAGCAGGCGGTGTATCGACTGGCGCACGCGCGGATGGGCGAGCAGCCCTGCGGGTGTGCGCTGCAGGAGCGACAGTGGCGGCTGGACAGAAACACGCCGCCGGTCCTGACGGCGGAGCGGCTGAACTGCCCGTGGGGATTGGAGCAGGGGGCCTGGGCAGCGTGGTGCTGGGTTACGGACCAGGCCCACGCCAAGGGATTCATGCTATGAGCATAGAAAGGACGAAGCGATGGCTTCAGCGCCCTTCGGGGCGTAAGGAGGTGTCAGAATGGCTGTAAAGAGTACACCAGTAGTTACGAACGATCTGACCCGAACGTTCATTCAGGACGACGGTGTGGGAACCGTCTTCAATCTGTACGACTGCCAGAGCCTGCCCGACTGGACGCGGGCCAAGGGCGCGGCAGTGCGGGTGAAAGTCAAGTCGCCAGACGAGTACGGCAAGTCCCGCGTCAAGGCGACGGCGCGGGGGAAGTGGGAAGACCCGACCTTCACCGTCAACGCCTACACGCCGGCGGAACTGGACTGGCTGCTGGACGTCGACTGTCCAGTGGACTTTTGGCTGGTGATGGGCGGTTGCGATTCGCCCAGCAACCTGGCGAAGTACACCAAGATCCGCCACTTCTACCGCAGCGAGCCGACGAGCCAGGGTGAAACGGGCGCGGACTATCTCGGCGAGGAAGAGGCCGCCGGCATCCAGACGGGGACTGCGTGGACGGCAGAGGACATGGTGACCATCGTCCAGGTAGACACCGAGGAACAGAGGAATGGGGTCACCGAAACGCAGGCGTTCAACGACATCGCCTTCCTGGCAGAGGGTCGCTGCGAGGGCGACTGCGGTGCCCGGATCGAGGAAGGGCAGTGGGGCGTGGCGGTGGCTGTCTCAGACTACGGCTCATTGACGGCCTACGTCTGGTACACCCACGACAGTGGGGCCACGTGGGAGCTGTGCGCCTTCGATCCGTTCGCGGACAACGATGCCGACATCAGCTCGTGCGTCATCCTGCCGGGCGAAGTTGCGCCACGGATCATCGTCTTTCGCGGCAATGTCGATGACTTCTACGCCGCGCGGGCGAGCATCTCCGATGACTGGGGAGCCAGCGCCTGGACCGAAGTGGATAGGGGTGGGAACGACAACGGCTCCTACATCAACGGAGCCTTCAAGTTCGCGGTGGGGCTGATCTACACCGTCGGCAACGGCGGGTATATCTACTACTCCGAGGACCGGGGTGATAGCTGGACTGTCATCACCGGCGTCACGACTGGCGTCGGCGTCGAGCTGTGGGACATCCACCTGCCGCCGGACAAGAGCTCCGTGATCTATGCCGTCGGCTCGGGCAACACGGTCATCACCTCAGACGACAGCGGCGAATCGTGGGCAGACGTGACCGGCCCGGCAGACGGGACGGAGGATCTCTATGCGGTGGACGTGGACAGCAAGTACCGCCTGTACGTCGGCGGGGAGGTAGACGGCAGCTCCGAATGCCTTTGGGTGACTGACGATGGCGGCGTGACCTGGACGGCACTGACCTTCACGGGTTCAACGCTTGCCGATGGAGAGGTGCGACGCTTCCGGCAGTGCAGGAGGGCACCGCGCCAGCACAAGGTGTTCATCCACGGCGCGGACGGCGCAGATGTGCTGCCCGACACGGACAGGCGCTACGGTCTAGGCACCAGCTTCCGAATGTTCCGCACGCTGGACGGCGGTGGGAGCTTCGAGCGACTGGACCTGGTGACCAATCTCGGGCTCAACGGGCTCTCGATCGTGGACATCAACCACGCCTGGGCCTGCGGCGAAGTGGTCGGCGGGTTCGGCGAGATCCAGCGCTACACGCCGTCCTAGAGGGACTAACCTAGAAAGGAACGGACATGGACCACAAGGACATTGAGTTGACCGATGGGCGGGTGGTACGGTTCTACTCTCCGCCACACGTGCGCATCTCGCGCATCGTGGAGAAGCGGCATCCCAGGCCGCAGCCTCCGGTGGTGAAAGAAACGACCAAGGCGGGCAAAGAGATCGTCATGACCATCGATGACGATCCAGAGTATCTGGCCAAGCTAAACGAGTGGAACCGAGTTCGCAACGAGGAAGCGGATGAGCTGGGATCCCTCTTCATGT
>DATKTN010000353.1:0-9178 GCA_035531135.1 Anaerolineae bacterium | reverse complement strand
TAGAAAAGACCCCAGAGCCCTCACGGGCACTGAAACTCTGTGCGGGCCCGAGCCACCGCGATTACTTCGTCGCCGGGCTGTAGAAAAGACTCCAGAGCCCTCACGGGCACACTGGTCACTTCCGGCGGGGGAGACAGGCTCAAGAAACCGGGTTTTTCGGCGTCCGATAGTGAACGTGTCCCAGAGAGCCGGAGGTTTGGAGGTCGCCATCCTGATCCAAACCTCAAAAACCCGGTTTCTGCGAGGTTCCACGGGCACGCCGGCGCTGCGCGCCGAAATGACCAATGACCAAATGCCCAATGACCTATGGAGTGGCAGGGGGTTACGCCAAAGACGGAGAGGTCGCCATGAACCTTGGCCCACTTCCGAGGATGAAAGTGTCGCCACCTTGACGCTCCCGCCGGACCACAGTCCGTGCACGTCAACCTCAGACAGGGGGTCTGAAAAAAGCGCCGGACGTGCTCGCTGACCGACCCCGTCGTGGCCTGGCCCTTCGGCTCCTTCGGCTCCTTCGGCTTCGCTCAGGACAAGTTCGCTCAGGGCAACCGTACCGCGGCTACGGAACTACTACCCCGTATACGGGGGTCCTGAGCCCGATTCATCGGGCGGCTGGTGTTTCTGAACACACGGAAGCTCCGTAGCCCGGCGACTTCATCGCCGGGCGGCCTCGGTCAGCACGACGCGGCTCTCAAGTGGACCCGCATGGACCACAGTCGGGCGCCCGGAGAGCGCGGACTGTGGTCCGCGCAGAGCGGGGTTGTTTCCGGAGCAGTCAACACGATCCTTGGCTCACCCCCAAGGACCAAAACCCCGCTCCTGGCCGGTCCGTGACCGGCGCGTGGTGGCGGCGAGTCACGGACTCGCCTGGAGCAGAGTAAGCTTGTTTTCAGAGCAGCAACGGGCACTAAAGACGCCCTGAAGCCCGGTTTACCGGGCGCGGTTCCGAAGCCGAGCGACTTCATCGCCCGGCGGCCCCCGGCAAGCGCGACACAGTCCTTGGGTTGACCCGCATGGGCCACAGACTTCGGCGAGCGCCGCTTCGCTTACGGTCGAGCCGCCCGGCGCCCGGAGAGCGCGGACTGTGGTCCGCGCGGAGCGGGGTTATTTTCGGAATAGAAACCGGGTTTTTCGGCGTTCGGTGGTGAAGGTGTACCAGAGAGCCGGGGGTTTGGAGGTCGCCATCCTGATCAAAACCTCAAAAACCCGGTTTCTGCGAGGTTCCACGGGCCCACCGGCGGTCCTCCAACCCCCCTACTCCCTACTCCCCACCTCCACTTGTGCCCCCCCGCGCAATGAGTATACTATACGCACGTGCGCTAGTTGAACGTAGGAGGTGTCACATGGCCATGGAAGAGGTTAGACGCGTCAAGGCACAATTCACGGACCTCTTGCTCGGCAAGAGCAACGTGGTGGGCTGCGGCGTCGGCTACAAGGAGGTCGCCGGGACACGGACCGGCGAACTGTGCGTCGTCGTATCGGTCGCGCAAAAGGTGCCGAGGGGACAACTGGCACCCGAAAACCTCGTCCCCCAGGCCCTGGAGGGGGTCAGTACGGACGTGCAGGAGACCGGCGTGATCCGGGCGCTGCAGGCCCGCACGGACAAGTGGCGGCCAGCGCCCGGGGGCGTCTCGTGCGGGCACGTCGCCATCACGGCGGGCACGCTCGGCTGCCTGGTGACCCGGGGAGGGCAGGTCTACATCCTGAGCAACAACCACGTGTTGGCCGACTCGAACCAGGGCCAGCCCGGCGACCCGATCTTGCAGCCGGGACCCTACGACGGCGGCACGCTCGCCGACCAGATCGCGACGCTCGAGGAATTCGTGCCCATCAACTTTGGCACGGACGGCTCGACCTGCCCGATCGCGACCGGCCTGGCCGACGTCTTCAACGGGCTGGCCCAGATCTTTGGTTCCCGGCACCGCATGCGGGCCTTCCAGGAGAACCCCGAGATGAACCTGGTCGACGCGGCGATCGCCCGGCCCCTCTCCGCCGACCTGGTCGAGAAGCGGATCCTGGAGATCGGTGAGCCGCAGGGGGTCGGGGAGGGAACGCTGGGGCTGAGGATTCGCAAGAGCGGGCGCACGACGGGCCTGACGAGCGGGGAGATCACGCAGGTGGACGCGACGGTGCGGGTCGGCTACGGGGCGGGGAACACGGCCACCTTCACCGACCAGTTAGTCGCGGGGCCGATGAGCTCCGGCGGCGATTCGGGCTCGGCGGTGCTGGATGAGGATGGCCGCGTCGTCGGGCTGCTCTTCGCCGGCTCTGCCCAGACGACGGTGATCAACCGCATCCAGAACGTCCTGGACGCGCTGAACGTGAGCGTGGATCCTTGAGCCCAATGCACTTAAAGACTTGAAAGTCTCGAGATGGGCCTTCCGAAACGAAATGGGCCGGAAATCGGCCCCGTTTCGTCCATTCAACCCGCTTCTGAGACTTCCAAAGTCTGAGCGCTGCTTATCTGAGCCAAGAGGGGACGCGATGGAAGTGCACGTCGTCGTCACCTACGATGGAATATTGGGGAGGCTGGCCCGCTGGTTCGGCCTGAGATGGAGCCACGCCGCGCTGCGCTACGTGCGAGACGGTTCGGCGGGCGCGCGCGTCATCGAAGCAGAGGCCTGTGGCGTTCGGGAGCTCTCCTGGGAAAGATTCATCGCCGGACACGAAGAGTATCAGGCCTTCCGGGTCAAACACGGCCTGCCCGACGTGACGATGCGGGAGATTGTGGCCTATGCCTGGGGCAACGTGGGCAAGCCCTTCAACTACTGGTGGCTGCTCAAGATCGCCTGGGAACTGGTGAAACGCCGTCCCGTCGCAGCGCCGTTCACCTATCCGGCGCACGTCTGCTCGAGCCTGGTCTACGACTGTTTCCTCTACGCCGGTGTCAACCTGATCACCGGGCAGGAGGGGGTGCTGGTCACACCAGACGATCTGGCCGCCAGCCCGCTGCTGGAACCAGTGGATGACTGAGCGCTCCTGCAACAGGTGGAACGTCAGGCGACCACTGGCAATGCCTCCGCTTGAGCCACCAGAGTAGAAGGACTATCGAGCCCGTGTTAACTCCTTGTACAGCGCCTCGAAGAAGCGATCCAGCAGCCCGAACTCGCCGCTGACGACGTTCGTCTGCGTGCCCCGGGCCTTCATCGCCTGGTAGATCGGGTTGTCCATGGAAGGCGCCCGCTCACCGACGTACCAGATGGAGCCCCCCTCCCGCTCGATCGCGCGGTTGACGTCGTAATCGCGGACGCCGTGCCCCACGATGAGCAGGTCACGGCCCAGGTAACGGCGCAGGACGCGCTCGCCCTCGCTGCCGCGCAGCGATATCTCGCTCGGGGTAAAGGCGAACGAGCGGGAGGGGACATCGCCGTGCAGTTTGACAATCTTGACCCGTGGCTGCGCGCGATCGAGAGCGTCCAGGATCTTTGCGCTGCCCTGCTCCCCACAGATGAGCACCTCGAAATCGTCGGCTCCCAACTTGCTGTCGGCCAGCGAGTCCTCCAGGAACGGGTCGACGTTGGTGGTAAAGATGACGGCAAAAAAGCCCTTCTTGGCCAGCTCTGCCAGGCGACGGTAACCGGGCGAGACACCGGCCTGGGCAAAGTGCTTCTTCAGGATCACGTATCGCTCCAGCGGGCTGAGGCCGTTCAGCGTCTCGTAAAACCCCTCCAGGTCGTCGCTGCCGGCGATCGCCTTGACGACGCGCCGCATCGCGCTGCAACCCAGCGTCACCGACGTCCCACTGCCCAGGACGAGGACGTACGGCGGCTCGCCGCTCTCCCGCCGCGAACGCATCAGCTCGGCCAGCAGCGCGATCTTGCCGGGAACCTGCCGTCGCAGCCTGCGCCGCAGCACCCACACCAGCGCGAGAAGGAACGCCAGCAGGGCGATGATCAGGACGCCCGGCAGGCAGAAAGACGAGCCGGCCAGGGAGGCGAACCACGGGGCAGGCGTCGGCGTGGGCAGCACGACGGGCGTCGGCGCGGGCGTGGGAGTGGGCGTGGGGGCCGGGGTCGGGCTCGGCACCGGCGTCGGAGGCACGACCACGGACACGGGAATGGGCGTGATCTCGTGGTAAAAGACCCGCCCGCCGGGCAGGATGGCCATCATCTCGGCCTGGACGGCATAGTCCCCCCCCTCCTCGACGTCCTGGAAGGCACCGGTATAGGCGACCACGTTCTCCCCGGGCAGGCTCGAGGTATCGCCACGGCTCATCTCGACGGTCTGGACGGCCGTGCCGTCCCTCGACAGCGTGGCGATCAGCTTGAGATCCTCAAAGGAGGTCGCGCCTGCCAGGTGCACGTTGGCCTGCAGGGGGATGGATTCGGCCAGGCTGTACGACGAGCTCCAGGTGGGCTCCGTCACCTCGACCCAGGGGGCGGAGATGAGCGTGACCCATTTGTGTTCATAGAGCGGCGTGCCATCGGGCAACAGCGCGTTGAGCGTCAACGCGTACTCGCCGGTCTGACCCAAGGGCTCAAGTTGGGCGACGAAGGTGTCGCCGTCCTGCACCAGCGGCAGTTGTCTCCTGAATCCCCCCTCCCCTTCGACCTCCACCTGAAAGTCCTTCACCGGCACCTCCACGATCTGGCCGCCCTCGTCCTTGATCCTGGCCCGGATGGTAAAGGGTTGGTCGGCGGGCAGGAAGCCGCCGCTGGGCTCGCACAGGTCGATCGTCATGCTCGGAAAGAAGATGTAGCTGAACTCGGCCCGCCCTTCCCCTTCCAGGACCACCTGCCAGGTGCCGGTCCAGGGCTCGGTGTACCTGACACTCCATACCTCGTAATCGATGCCGTTAGACTGCCAGGTGACACCCTCTTCGTCTTTGCGCAGCACCGCTCCCCCCGGGGTCCCATTCGCCCGTGGCCGGTAGATCTTGGGTTGCAGCTCGGGCTTCTCCTTGCCCGATATAGCAAACAGGATCTGGAAATAGCTGTCGTGGACCTGGTACGCCAATACCTGGGTCGAGTGGACCGCCAGGGAAGGCGTGGCCGGCGTGCAGAGCAACTCGGAGAAGATGTAGGTGCTGATGCCCTGCATCTCCTGCACCTTCCCGGCCTCCTTGTAATACCCACCGGCGCTGGCCGAGACTCCCTGCCAGAACTCTTTGTAGATGGCGATGAAATCGGGGCTGGAAGATTCCTCCAGCTTGTCCACGCCGATGCCCACCATGTAGAGAGGAGCGCCTCCGGCGCTGGGACAGATGGGGTCCACGTACGGATAGTCCGCCAACTGCTCCAGGAGGTTCCGCGTTTCGCCCAGGTAGGCATTGACCGTGTCCTGGCCCAGATGCTCGCTCACCTGGGGGTTCGTCGGCTGGCCATCGGAGACGAGGATGATCGCGGGCTTTCGCTCTGGATCGTGCGCCTGTTCGATCATCTCCAACGCGGCGCGCAACGCCTTGTTGATGTCGGTGTGTTGGGCGTTCTTGCGGGCCTCGAGCCGCTTGTGCACCGCCGCATACTGTTCTTTCAGGTCCGCGGCGGCCGCCGGGCTGTCCAGCAGCGTGAGCGGGATCACGATTGGCTCGGTGCCAAAAGCGACGACACCCAGGCGATGGACGGCGCCGGATTGCTCTGAACTCAGCATGTCGATGAAGAAATCGACGGTGTTGACCCGCACGCCTTCTGTATCCGTCGTGTTCCACATCGTCTCCGACTCGTCGATCACCATGATGACGTCCAGGTTGGGCATTTCCCGGTATGGCCCGTCGCCCCCTTCCTGGCCCCAGGCCGGCCCGGGGAAAAGACCGATTGCCAGAAACAGAACGACGGCAAGCAGCGCTTTCCCGATCAGTTTCATGCCATGCACCCGCTCGACACCAGTTCTTGGACCCTTCCGCGTGAACATCGTCATGGCTCCTGCTGCACAACACACCGGAACCCCACGAAATCGTAGGTGTAGTCGGGCCGGACGTTGTAGCGGAAAGCGGTGCGGGCATAGACCTCGTCGAAGGGCCACGAGCCACCCCGCAATACCTTGTAGGTGCCGGTGGCGGGACCCAATGGGTTGGCGGGCGGGGACTGGCGATAGGTATCGCTGCCGTACCAGTCGGCCACCCACTCCCACACGTTGCCCGTCATGTCGGCGACGCCGTAGGGGCTGTCACCCTGCGGGGAGAAGCTTCCCACCGGCGTGGTGTCCCCCCGCTGCGACTCCCTCGTGTTCGCCCGGCCGCTGTCGAACGCATCCCCCCAGGCATAGCGCCGCCCTCGTCCTGAGGCGGACGGAACGTCCGTAGTCGAAGGACCGCGCGCCGCTTTCTCCCATTGAGCCTCGCTCGGCAGGCGCTTCTCCGCCCAACGGCAGTAGGCATCGGCGTCGTTCCAGCTCACCAGGACGACGGGGAAGGCTTCCTTCCCCTCGATGCCGCTGTCGGGGCCGTGGGGGTGACGCCAATCGGCCCCCTCGACCTCCTCCCATTCCGAGCCCTTCCAGACCCAGCCCCATCCGCGCGTCTCGGCCTCCGTCTGATAGCCGGTGGCGGCCACGAAGCGGGCAAAGCGCTCGTTGGTCACCTCGTACCGGTCGATCCAAAAGTCGTCCAGGTGCACCTGATGGACCGGCCGCTCGTCATCGCCCAGATCCTCGCTGCCCATGACAAACTCTCCAGCGGGGACGAACACCATCTCCGCGCCGTCGGCCTCCCACACCTGTGTCTCCACCGCCGGGGTTGCAGGCGTCGCCGGCGTCGCCGGCGTGATCGCATCCAGCGACGGCGCAACAGTCGGCGAGGGGACCGCTGCCGACGGGCTGGGCACCGTCGCAACCGGTTCGGTCGTCGGAGAGACCGTCGCAGCGGGCGTCGTCGAGGCGTTGAGCAGCAGGAGCGCCAGAACCACGGACACGACCACAATCACGCCGATGGCGACCCCGGCCCACGGGGACGATCGTCTGCGGGGTGGGTGGGGGAGCACGACCGACGTCGAGACGGGCCTGAAGGCAACTGGCGGCTCCGCCGGCGCAGCCTGGCCGTTGCTCTGGTAAGCCACGTCGTGATGGGCAGGAAGCGGGCAGGTCTCCCTCAAGTCCGCCAGGAACGTTTCCATCCGCTGGTAGCGGTCGGCGGGGGACTTGGCCATGGCCTTGAGGATGACGCGCTCCATCTCCTTCGGCAGGTCGGGACGCAGTGTATGGGGGGGCGTCAATGGCTCGTTGATGTGCATGAGGATGACGGCCATGGGACTGTCGGTGGTGAAAGGCGGCCGGCCCGTGACCGCTTCGTACAACACCGCCCCCAGGCAATAGATGTCACTCCGCCTATCCACGGCCAGCCCCTGGGCTTGTTCCGGGGACATGTATTGAGGCGTGCCGACACTGGCTCCACTGGCGGTCAACTGGGTGCTGTCTGTCACCATTTTCACCAGTCCAAAGTCGGAAAGCAGCGGCCAATCCTCCTCGGCCATCAAGATGTTGCCCGGCTTGACGTCGCGATGGACCATGCCCTGCCTGTGGGCGTGGGCCAGCGCGTCCCCCACCTGGGAGACGATGCTGACGGCGTAGCCCAGGTCCTGCGGCCAACCCAGATACCCCATGAGTGTGCCGCCGCTGACGTACTCTGTGACCAGATAGAACACGTCCCCCTGGCGCCCATAGTCAAAGACGGTCAGGATGTTCCGGTGACGCAGCCTGGCCACGGCCTTGGCCTCGCGCTCGAAGCGGGCGACGAAACCTGCGGTCCCAGCCAGGTCACTCGCCAGCACCTTGACCGCCACATAGCGATCGAGGTTGGGCTGGTAGGCCTTGTAGACGGTGGCCATGCGGCCCCTGCCGACCTGCTCAATGATCTGATACTGCCCGATAGTTGTGCCCTCTAGACCCATCAACACCTCGAATCGGTCGTTCGCTATAGGAATTTTTAGGATTTTGTTTACTTCACAATTTATGTTGTCTATACAGCATATCACATTCTCGCGCCTAAATCAATAGGAAAATACTACTACCCAGGTCGGCCACGACCTGCGGCAACAGCAATGTACACCACTTCCCAACGTCTGTGGGTTACAACTCGGTTACAGGGGAATTTCGTCCTCGGTGCGGAAGCCAAGTTCGGGCCAAGTCCCCGCTCGGAAGAGGGATGGAGGGCTCAACTTGTTGAGGTGGTCGCACAGCGCCCCGAACAAGTTCGGGCATCCAGAACCCGACGCGGGCGGTCGGCGGTCGTTCGTCAGCGGTCGGTGCTCAGCCCTCCCTCAGCGCCCAACCGCGCCCGGCGTCGCTCCCGCTCCCAGGCCGGCAACTCCGCCTCCTCCTGCTCCGACAGCACCGTCCGTAGTTCAAAGATCTGGTCTCGCAGGAGCGCCGCCTTCTCGAACTCGAGGTCCTTGGCAGCCGCCTTCATCTGCTTCTCCAGCTCCCGGATCAGGCGCGCCAGCTCGTCCTTGGGCAACTGCGCCAGCGCCACCCCCGGCTCCCGGTCCGGCGCGGCTCTCTTGCGCAGCCGGTCGGTCAGGTCGCGCACTTCCTTGACGATGGTCGCGGGCACGATGCCGTGTTCCTCGTTGTACGCCATCTGGACCTCGCGTCGCCGCTCCGTCTCATCGATCGCGCGCTGCATCGAGTCGGTGACCCGGTCGGCGTACATGATGGCGGTGCCCCTGACGTGCCGCGCCGCACGGCCGATCGTCTGGATGAGTGCGATATCCGACCGCAGGAAGCCCTCTTTGTCGGCGTCCAGGATCGCCACCAGGCTCACCTCCGGCAGGTCGAGCCCCTCCCGCAGCAGGTTGATCCCGACGACGACGTCATAGGTCCCCAGCCGCAGGTCACGCAGGATCTCTACCCGCTCCAATGTCTGGATCTCGCTGTGGAGATAATGGACCTTGATGTCCAGTTCGCGCAGGTAGCCGGCCAGGTCCTCGGCCATGCGCTTGGTCAGCGTCGTGACCAGCACGCGCTCGCCCCGCCCGGCCCGCTCGCGGATCTCGCCGAGCAGGTCGTCGACCTGCCCGCGGACCGGCCGCACGTCGATGACCGGATCGAGCAGGCCCGTGGGACGGATGATCTGCTCGACGACGACGCCGCCGGTGCGCGCCAGCTCGTACGGGCCCGGGGTGGCCGAGACGAAGACCGTCTGTCCGACGCGTGTCTCCCATTCCGCGAAGTTCAGCGGGCGGTTGTCGAGCGCCGACGGCAGGCGGAACCCGTACTCCACCAGGACCGTCTTACGCGACCGATCCCC
>DATKTN010000352.1:0-2923 GCA_035531135.1 Anaerolineae bacterium | reverse complement strand
AGATGCCCGTCACGTGGGCCTTGACCGTCCGCTCGGTGATGTGCAGGCGGACCGCGATCTCTTTGTTGGGCGCACCCTGAGCCAACAACGCCAGCACCTCCTGCTCGCGCTCCGACAGCCTCGCGGCCTCGACCGGTTTGGGCTCCGCCAGGTGGGCTATGACCTTCTCGATCACCGCCGGCGGCAGCAGCGACTCGCCCCGCGCGGCAGCCCGGATCGCCTCAAACAGCACCCTGCGGCCGGCGTCCTTGAGCAGATACCCGCGCGCGCCGGAGCGCAGGCCCCGCACGATGTGCTGGTCGTCGTCGTAGGTCGTCAGGATGACGATCTCCACCTCCGGATAGCGGGCCTTGATCTGCCGGATGGCCTCGATGCCGTCCACACCGGGCATGCGCAGGTCCATCAGCACCACGTCGGGCGAGAGCTCGCCCGCCAACCGCACGGCCTCGGCCCCGTCGGCCGCTTCGCCCACCAGCGTCAGGTCCGGGGCCGTTCCCAGGATGGCGCGCAGCCCCTCGCGCACGACCAGGTGGTCGTCGGCGATGAGGATGCGGATCATCCTTCCCCTCCCCCGACATTCAGCACCACCCTCGTCCCCCTCCCCACCGCACTCTCCACCCGCAGCACCCCTTCCAACCGCGCCGCCCGCTCCTGCATTCCCGCCAATCCAAAGGAACCCGGCCGCTCCAGTCCATCTTGCGGCTCAAACCCCACGCCATCGTCCTGCACGACCATCTGGAGCCCGCCGTCCACCTTCGCCAGCCGGACCAGGACGTGGCCGGCGTGGGCGTGGCGGGCCACGTTGCTCAGACTCTCCTGGACGATGCGCAACAGGTCCTGGGCCATCTCTGGCGACACGTCTGGAGGGCCACCGTCCACCTCGAACGTGCTCCGGACGCCGGTGGTGGCCGAGAACTGGTCGATCTCGCGCCCCAGCGCGTCGATCAGGTTGCCCTCTTCGAGCATGGCCGGGCGCAGCGCCTGGATCGCTCGCCGGGCCTCGTGCAGCGTCGTCCTGGCCCGCCGCATGGCCTGCTGCACGACCGCCTGCGCCCGGGCCGGGTCGCCGCTTTCCAGGTGACTGTCGGCCGCCTCGAGTTGCAGGATCAGGCCCGCCAGTCCCTGGGCCAAGGTATCGTGCAGTTCCCGGGCCATGCGCTCCCGCTCCTGGCTGATCGTCAGTTCCTCGACCTGGGCGGCGTACTCCTGCAGTTGGCGGTGCGCGGTCTCCAGCTCACGCAGCAGCGCCTGCGCCCGCTCGCGGGCCTGCGACTGGCGCACAAAGAGCAGCACGTAGATGACGACGAACGCGGACATGAGGCCGGCGATGGGCAGGAACTGGACAAGCCCCTCGAATCCCCACGAGACGATCAAGTTGAGGGCCAGAAGCACCAGAGAGAAAAACACGGCCAGGCCGATGCCGCGCAGGTCGGGCCACAGTGTCCCCGTGGTCTGGCCGACCAGGCCCATATAGAGCCCCAGCGCGAGCCAGTGGCCGCGCGTCATCAGGCCGATGGCAAAGTTCAACGCCACCTGCACCACGAAATAGGCCGACCACCAGCGCCGGGGGGTCTCCCGGTGCGTGCTCAGCCAGTACAGGCCGCCATGCACCAGCACCAGCGCGGTGAAGAGCGCTAACCGCCCCGGTGCGCGCAGCGACCGATCGGAGAACAGCGCGCTCACGTACCCTCCGGCCATCATCACGTACAGGACCACGAGGAAGGGCCACTCCATGCCCATCCCGTCGTCCGCCACACGCTTTGCGTCAGAAGAGGATCGTTGTGACATAGTGCACCTCAGCCCCATTGTACCACGAAAAGATCGGGGAGCGCAATTGCCCTTTCGTACAATGTCCAAAGGTACAGGGGCCAGAGTGTCCGCAGGGACGATGCGCAAACCGGCGAACTGGGGTATTATGAAACGTGAAACGTGATGCGTGAAACGTGAGACGTGAAACGTGATGCGTGATGCGTGAAACGTGAAACGTGATGCGTGATGCGTGAAACGTGATGCGTGAAACGTGAAACGTGAAACGTGATGCGTGAGACGTGAAACGTGATGCGTGATGCGTGAGACGTGAAACGTGAAACGTGAGACATGCAACGAGATGCTCACCAAAACCAAGATGCAGAAGGGGGTTTCTATGAGTGCCAAGACAATAGCTACGTGTGGAGTAAAGGTGATCGCCCTGACAATCATCATGTTCCTTTCTTTCACGGTGGCCTCCATCGTCTCCGGCGTATCCGCGCTACCAGCCGGTGTTGAGCCGCCACCCGTGGACGCCGGGGCGACGTCGCTGGCCTTGTTCGTGGCCTCTCTACTGGAGACGGCCGTGCTTGCCACCATCATCCTGCGCTCGCGCGGGTCGGGCTGGAAATTGGTGGGGGCCATTTTCCTGGCTTTCTACGGCCTGAACACCGTCGTCGCCCAGATCGAGTCGATCGTCTTTCTCCCGCACCAGCTGCCGCCAGGGATGATCCCCCAACTGTTCCTCATGGGCGCGATCACGGCCGGGCTGTTCTCGCCGCTGGCCGTTCTAATCCTGGGCAAGATGAGACGGGAATCGGAATCACGCGCCCCGCACCCGCGCCAGGGTCTCCCGTTGGGCGAGTGGGCGTGGAAGCTGGCGGCGATCGCCGTGGCCTACGTGATCCTGTACTTTGCCTTCGGCTATTTCGTCGCGTGGAAAAACCCGGCGGTGCGGGCGTATTATGGCGGGACCGATCCCGGCAGCTTTTTCGCCCAGATCGCCTGGATTTGGAGAACGACACCCTGGTTGTTTCCCCTGCAGGCCTTGCGGGCGATGCTGTGGACCGCGTTCGCGCTGCCCGTGATTCGGATGCACAAGGGCCGGCCGTGGGAGGTGGGGTTGGCGGTCGGGCTGCTTTTCGCGGTGTGGACCAGCCAGCTTCTGCTGCCGAAC
>DATKTN010000351.1:0-15251 GCA_035531135.1 Anaerolineae bacterium | reverse complement strand
GTCGACGTAACCAGGACGCGGCCGGATGTGGGAGGGAATACTGGTCCGCACGCGCACGTCCTGGGGTGTGCAAGGGGCGCTGTACACCAATCGCCCGTTGTCCACCGGCCTAAAGTTGACGTGCGCCAGGTACATCAGCTCCATCTCAGAGCGCTTCAGGTTGGTGATGGCCATCGTCGCTTCAAACAAGGTGGAACCGGCGTGCAGCTTGACCAGCGGCTCGGCCACATAGTTGTGGTTGAAAGCGACGGTGTACCGGTACCGCCCGCCCAGGCCGATATACGGCCCCTTCTCATCCTGGCCAACGACCAGATAGGCCCTCTGGTAGGGCGCGTTGGGCAGCTCGCCGTGCAGGGGGTGGGTGTCCTCCTTGGAGGGAACGCCCATCGCCGTTGCCCCGCAGTGAAGCAAGAAACCGCCGTACGTCTCCAGGTATTGGTGCGTAGGACGGGGCTCGGCGAACATGGATTTCATCGTCAGGTTCCGCCCGCCAAACTCCGCCGACCAGATCTGTTGGCCCTGAAAAGGCAACGACACGAGCTGGCCGAACTCGTTCTTGAGCCGCAGCCCACACACACCACTCTCAAAGCGAAAGGCGGAAGCCGACAGCGGGCCGTGTTCAACCAGGCTTTTTTCTCGCTCAGTAAAGAACTGGGGAGTGATGTGGACGACCGTTTCGGATGTGACCATGGGTGATCCTCCAATGGGTCTTGACTGTGCTTCAATCGGACAGGGTGGCCAATTGCTCAAAGAACGGTTCCAGGACGGTGTAGGTCCGTTGGAACAGGTCGTAGAGAGGCGCGTAACGCCGGCTCTGAGCCGGGTCGGGCTGCTCGGCCTCCTCCACCGTGACGAATTCGTGGGCCACCTGAAAACCGGGAAAGAGGCCCACGCCGACGCCGCCGGCGATGGCTGCGCCCAGCGAGGTCGCCTCCGCCAACAGCGCCGGCCGCAGGATGGGCAGCCCATACACGTCGGCCAGGATCTGCCGCCAGAGCGCGCTGCGAGCGCCGCCGCCGATGAGCCGCATGGCAGTGATCGCCGCGCCCTGCTCCAGAAAGGCATCCAGGATCATCCTCAGCGTGAAGGCCACGCCTTCCAGGACGGCGCGGGCCACCTCGGCCCGGCCGTGCGCCATCGTGAGACCGACAAACGCGCCACGGGCCAGGGGATTCCAATAGGGGCTCCGTTCGCCGATGAGGTGGGGCAGGAAGAGAAGCCCCCTGGCCCCCGGCGCTACCGTCGCTGCAGCCGCGCCCATCTCGTCGTACAGGCGCGTCTCGCCATCGCCCCGCAGCAACCGCTCCAGCCAGTCATAGGAGCCACCAGCGCACTGCATGGTGCCCGTGGGGAAGTAGAGCTTGGGGTCGAGGTGAACGTAGCTAAAGGTGCGCATCTGCGGATCGTAGAGAGGCCGCTCCGACGTCACGGCGATCCACGACGACGAGCCGATGTAATTGTAGGCGTCTCCGGGATACACCGACCCAGATCCGACCGTCGCGCAGGCCCCATCGCCTCCGCCGATGACGACCGGCGTGCCAGCCAGCAGCCCCGTCACCGCCGCCGCCTCCGGGGTCACCTGGCCGATGACGGTAGAGGAAGGATACAGCGGTGGGAGCTTGTGCGGGTCGAGCCCCACCGCCTCAATGATGTCGACCGCCCACTCGTGGCGCTCCAGGTCAAAGAGGTTGGTGCTGGAGGCGTCGGAATAGTCGCTGGCAAAGACCCCGCTCATCTTGTAGGCGATATAGTCCTTCGCCTGCAGGATCAGGTGTGTGCGGGCATAGATCTCGGGCTGGTGACGCTGGATCCACAGCATCTTGGGCCCGGTGTAGGTCGCACCGGGGCGATGCCCGGTGCGGCGATAGACCTGCTCTACGCCACAACGCCGGGCCAGGAACTCGGTCTCCTCAACGGCCCGCTGGTCGGCCCAGAGGATGGTCGAGCGCAGAGGCGTGCCCTCCGCGTCGACCGCCAGCGCCCCGTTCATCATCCCGCTAAAGCTGACGACGGCGATGTCGCCGGGCCGAACCCCGCCGGCATCCAGCAGTTCCTGCGTCGATTTCTGCACCGCCCGCCACCAGTCCGCAGGGTCCTGCTCGGCCCAGTTGGGATGCGGGTACGACGTCTGATACGCTTCGAAAGCGGTGGCGACTGTCGTACCGGTGGCGGCGTCGAAGAGCGTGACCTTGTTGCCGGTCGTCCCCAGATCGTGAGCCAGGATATAGTTGTTTTTGGACATGGCACTTGTCTATCCTTTGATGGCGCCGACCAGCAGCCCGCGCGCAATGTAGCGCTCCAGCGCGATCGCGATGGCGATGACGGGGACGATCATGATCAGGATCAGGACGGACATGTACCACCACTGGGGTCCGCGGGTCGCGTTCTGGGCCGCCACCGTCAGCGGCAGCGTCTGGGCATCCGCGCCCGAAAGGAACAGGGCCAGCAGGTATTCGTTCCAGGCGAAAACCAGCACGAACAGGAACGTGGCGACGAGGCCGGGTAGTGCCAGGGGCACTACAATCGACCAGAAAATCCGATAGCGGGATGCACCGTCAATGGCCGCGTACTCCTCCAGTTCAACCGGAATGGTCTGGAAATAGTCCCGCATCAGCCAGATGACGATCGGCAGGTTGGTAGCCAGATAGGTGATAATCAAGGCAGTCCGTGTGTCCAGCAGGTGCAACCGCTGAAACAACACGTAGATGGGGATCACCACCGCCACTGGGGGCAGCATGCGCTGGGAGATCAGCCAGAAGGCGATGTCGCTGTTGGCCAGGGATCGCTTAAAGCGCCGGCCGATCGTCTGCAACAAGAGAACAAACAGGGCGATGGCGACGACCGCGGCGATCTGCCAGGGCACCCCCAGGACGATGGCGACGATGGCCAGCACCAGGCAGCCGATGAACGTCAGGACCGCGCCAACGCGCGGCCGGTACTCGAAGCGCGTCAGACCATAGGCCGCCGCTGTGCCCAGCAGCAGCGAAAGCACGGAACTGGTGAGCGCGACGATGATCGTGGTGACGTAGGGGCGTATGGTGTCGTTCTGCAGATCACCCAGCAGGATATAGTGCCAGGCGTGCAGCGATGGTTTGAAATCGACGAATGGTACGAAAAATGGGCCCGTATTCACGTCGATAGGCAGTTTGAGCGAGGTCACAAACAGCCAGTAGAGCGGGAACAGGACAACCAAGGCCCACGCCCCCAACACCAGGTAGGAAAACACCATCCCTAGAGGAGATGGGCCAGAAAGTGACTTGCGCCGGAACAGGGTTTTGATGCTCATTGTCCCTCCGACACGCGCTGGCGAACCAGATTGACGTAGGACATGCCCACAAATGTAACGACGAACAACAGCACGTAGGCGATGGCTGCGGACCCGCCCAGGTCGAGCGCGCGCCAGGTGATGAAAGAGTGCAACGTCATCGACTCCGTGGCCGTCCCGGGCCCACCGTTCGTCAGCACGTTTGGTATGTCCACGATCTTGAAGGCCTCGATCATGCGAATCAGGATCAGCGTCGTGCTGACCGGCAGAATCGCCGGCACGGTGATGTTCCAGAAAATCTGCCAGCGGTTGGCGCCGTCGACCAGCGCGGCCTCAACCTGTTCGACGGACAGACTCTCCAGCGCGGCCAGCAGCACGACAAACATGAAGGGGGTCCACTGCCAGATATCGCCGATCATCACCGCCGCCCGCGCGCCCCACGGATCGTTGACCCACGAGTAAAGAGCCAGCCCCAAGGCCTGCCAGATCGGCTGGAACGGCCCCTTGTCCGTATCGGTCAACATCCGAAACGTGTACGCGATTCCCACCGGCGTGATCATCATCGGCAACAAAAAGATGACCCGGAAGAAGCGGCGACCGGGGAGGCGTTGTGTGGTCAGCAGTGCCAGGCCGAGCCCGATCAAGTACTGAACGGCGATGCCGACGAACACATAGATCCAGGTGACGACGAGCGTCCCTGGCCGACCACCAGCGCTCAGCGTGCGCACCAGGAGCCAGACCCCCGTGCTCACGATCACGGTGGACACGACACGTCCGACGACTCCTCCGACGGAAAGCGAGCGGCTGCGGACGTAGCGCACCAGCGACCAGAGCAAGAGCACGACGACGGCTGCGAACACCAGCCAGCCGACCGGTGAGGAACCGGCCATGACGCCCAGGAAATGCCCCTGCTGGCTGCCTAGAAACAGCTTCTTGTAGTTGGCCAGCCCGACGAACTTGATCTCGAACCCGCCTTTGACGAACTTGAAGCGTGACAACGACAGGTAAAGGGAGATGATTAAGGGAAAGATGGACAAAAAGAGCACGACCAGGACGGCCGGCCAGACAAAGACATTACCGGCCAGACGTTCTGCCTGCATGCTGAGCCTGCGCAACCGGTCACTCGACGGGAGCGCAGACCGCAGGCCTGCCGCTGACCGGGCCACGTCTTGAGATTGTCGTTCAACCTGCATAGGTCTATCCTCTCTATGATCAAGGATAAGCGAACGGGCTCCAGGGCCCGGCCCCGGCCGCGGGGCCGGGCCTTGGAGCTGTGGGTCATTCAACGGCTCGGCTGAGTGTTCCCCCAAGGTCACGCCGGGGGCTCAACCAGAGTTCGCTTGCGCCGAAGGCGCACCGAAGCCTGCCCTCAACCTACCGGACGACACCGAGCGTGCCACGATAGGCTTCAAGCTGCTCCTCGCGGCCGAGCTCCTCGGTGATCTCCTCCCAGCCGTCATAGATCTGCTGCATACACGCTTCCTTCGTGATCTCGCCGGCCAGGAACTGGCTGATGGCGGTGTCCAGCACGACCTGCTGGTAACGCTGGTTCTGTGGGATGCGCAGGTCCAGTATCATGTTCGGGCTGGCCAGGCTACCCTCGATCGCGCCCAGGTAGTTGCTGGCCGCCGCCGGGCTCATCCCCGCCTCTACCCACGCCTGGCGGTTCAGGAATTGCGACGTGCGATAGGGGTTGTAGCCGGTCCTGCCGATGGTGACGTCAACGTTGGACTGGGCCGGCTGGCACATGTAGGAGAAGAAGTCGTAGGCCGCATCCTTGACGATGTCGTCGGCACCGGCGTTGATCCCGCCCGACCAGCCTCCATAGGCCGCGAAGGGCGCGTGGTTCACCCCGTTCACGGCGTAGGGGCACGTGGTCTCGTCGCAGTCCACCAACTCGCCGGTGGCCTGATCCAGCACCCGGGTCGAGCCGGGCAGGATAATGGCGCCAACCTTGTCCTGCACCGTCGATTGTTCAGGATCAATGGCCAGCGTGCCGATGTCGCCCCAGTCCATGGAGAGGGCACAGCGGCCAGTGACGAAGAGGGAGCGCGTGTCGCCGACGTCCAGGTTCAACTCATCCGGCGGACCGTACTGGGTGGTCTCGTTGTAGATGTCCAGCGCGGCGCCGAAAGCCTCGTTGTTCACCAGGGGCTCCATCGTCTCAGTGTCGAAGAACGATCCCTGCCCCGTGCCCTGGCTCTGCACGAAAGCGCCCCCTATCGAGTAGATGAACCAGTAAGCCTGGGCCGCGCGCTTCTTGGAGATGCACGATCCATAGTCAGGGTCGCCATCGCCGTTGAGGTCCTTGCCGTGGAAGGTCTTGGCGATCGTGACATAGTCCTCCCACGTCTCGGGCGGATCCAGGCCCTCCTGCTCCAGCAGGTCGGTACGGTAGTACACCATGTGGAAGTCGCCGTCCAGCGGGATGGTGTAGATGCGGCCCCCGTAGGTGGCGCTAAAGTCGCGGAAGAAGGGTGCGACGTCCTCCCACTCCAACGCTGCGTCGGCCGCCACCCGGTCGGTCATGTCTTCCAGGTAGCCGGGGACGATGTAGTCGACCATCCACTGGGGCGCAAACACGAACGCATCGAATGCGTTCGTCCCGGTCGCCATGTCGGTCAGGATCTTTGGGTAAAGGTCGCTGAAGGGGACGATGGTGACGTTGATCTTGGCCCCCGTCAGCGCCTCAAAGTCGGGGCCGCGCCGCTGGAGCGGCTCGGCGATCTGCGGGCCGGTAAAGGTCAGCACGTTGACTTCCAGTCCCTCGTAGGGCTTGGCCTCGGGAATGGGGGTGACGAGCACCTCTTTCTCGACCTCAACCTCAACAGGGACCTCGACCTCGACCGGCACTTCGACCGGCACTTCGACCGTGACGGTGACGGTCTCGGGCTGGCACGCGGCGAGCATGGCGATCACCACGAGCGATGCTACGATTACGTACAGCTTGGACTTCATGACTGTCTCCTCCTTAGCAGAGTTTGGTGAGAGTGGGCATGACGCCGACTCTCTCGTCGATTGCCTTTCCCTGGCTCCAACCGCCCATGAGGAGGAACCGGGCCAGGGCACAACTGGTGCCGATGACCACCGGACTTATGGTCCCCGGCGGTACCCTTTTTCGCGCGATCTCACCTCCTTTCGTCAGCGAGCCCTCTCGGAATGCGCCATCCACACCTAAGGGTGCACACCTCGTCAGCATGCTGAGGAGCCAGGCTCCACGCGCCGAAATCACAGTCGTGAATGAGCGGCGCTTCCGAGACGGCTACGTGTAGCGCCTGGACAGCTCCCGACCAGGCGAACTGTGCACACCGGGCCTTTGAGGACTTAGTCCTGTCCCAAAGACCCGTAGCGACCGTATTTGTGTACAGCCTGCGTCATCGCCACCAGGTTCTCCGGCGGAATGCCCTCCACAACGCCGTTGGAGGAACCAATCACGTAACCTCCGCCGGGAGCCAGCCTGGCACAGTACTCTCGTACCCGCTGTTCAATCTCTGCCCTGTCACCAGAGGCCAGCAGCGCGGACGGAACACCCCCTATGAGAGCCATCTTGCCGGCCCACTCTTCCCTGAGCGCAAAGATGTCGTTGCATCCTGGTTGGACAGGGTGAACGGCATCGAACCCGATCTCGTGCAAGACTGGCAAAACGGCGTCCATCCTGCCACAGGTGTGCATGGCGATCAGCTTGCCGTGATCCCTGGCAGGACCAATCAGGCGCTGCATGCGATGGGAAAAGATCTCTATGAACACATCTGGGTGAATCACCAGACCAGCATCGTGGGCCATCTCGTCGCTGACCATGACGAAGGCCAGGTCATCGGCAAAACGGTCGCACACAACTCGCATCACCCTCTCCTGGTGATCCAGCAAAATGTCCATCATCCTCTCAATGAGCGGCCAACTGCCGTCGGAAACCGGGAGAGAGCTGGTGCCCGCTACAGCCATCACAGCGCTGTCAAAGAAAGAGGAAAAACTGGCGACAACGCCGACGCCGGTCCCCTGGGCAGCGCGCAGATAGCGCTCCAGGACACTGAGTTGATGGGCCAGCGGAGGCGGAGGCATCAGGTCGTCCAGGTCAGCCCAGGTCTTTGCAACGTCGCCAGCGCCGTCCGCGCTCCCATCCCCAGGCTGCTCAAGGGCGTCGGTCGGTCGCCAGCGAAAGTCGCAGGCCACCGCGTCCATGCCCAGCCGCATGGCGAACTCCACGTGGTCCTCAGGCGTGACTGGCTGTCCATCGCCGCCGGCATCTCCGGCGTCATACTTGAGTTCGCGCTCCAGGACGTATTCGTACGCCGACCTGCTGGTCACCCAGAACTCGAGGTGGGGCACGCGATCCGCCTCTCGGTGTGAAAGCACCTCGAGCAGGCGGTTGACGTCGGACCTGTCATAATCCGACAGCCCCCCCTTTCTTCCCAGGACGGGCGGGCGCAATCCTGTGACACGACCGGGGCATTCGAGCTGCTCATCGGAGCTCAGCGGCTTCACGATCGTGCTCTTTTCCACGCGCGCATTCTCAGAGAACGGCAGACTGAGAACGCCATGGCCATTGTCCTGCAGCGTGTTGCCACAGGAATGGCGGACGATGAGACGGGTCGGTAACACGACGTGGCGCGGCTGCAAACTCACCTCGCTGTCCAGCCGGCTCAGAAGCAACTGGGCTGCGTGCACCCCCATGTCATAGGCGGGCTGCACGACGACGGTGAGGAACGGAAAGAGGCGCGAGACGTTGGGCAGGTCGTCAAAGCAGACCAGGGCGATATCCTGCGGAACACGCAGGCCCCGCTCCCCCAGTGCCTGAATCACACCCACCGCGAGCGTGTTGTTGGCCGCAAAGACTGCCGTGGGGTCAAGACCTTCATCCAGGACCTGCCCGGTCAGCTTCTCGCCCGACGCAATCCGGTACTCGCCTCGCCTGATCAGGCGGTGGTCGACGGGAATCCCGGCCTCGGCCAACGCCATACAATAGCCCGTGATGCGATCCTCGGCCGTCGAGGTGCCCGCCGGACCAGCGAGAACGGCGATCCGCCTGTGGCCCAGGCTGATCAGGTGGTGGACCAAAGCCTTCGCACCAGAGACAGAATCGCCGTAAACCGAATCGACGTCCCAACCCTCGATACGCCGGTCGACGACCACCGTGGGGACGTTGCGCTGGCGCAGTTTCGCCAGATTCTGTGCATCGGAATCATACGGGGCGATGATCACGCCGTCCACCCGTTGGGCGGCGACGACATCCAGGCATCGCCGCTGTTTGACCGGGTTCTCATCGGTATTGTAGAGGAAAACCGAATAGTCACTGCTCTGAGCGGCGTCCTCCACGCCCCGCGCTATCGTGGTCCAGAAAGGGTTCGTGATATCGGAGACGATCAAGGCCAGCGTGCGAGTCCGCTTCGATCGCAGGCTCCTGGCCATCACGCTGGGTACGTAACCCAGTTCCTCGATCGCGCGCTCGACCTTGTCCTGAGTAGCCGCGCTGACGTTCCCCGTGTTGTTGATCACCCGGGAGACGGTCACCGGCGACACGCCCGCGCGCCTGGCAACATCGTTGATCGTTGACAATGGCTACCCCTTAAGCACCTGGGAGGAAACAAGTATTGGGCAGTGAGCAGTAAGACGGAAGCGTATTGAAAACGATACCATGGTATCGTTTTCAATACCTATTATACAATACCTTGGGACAGATGTCAAGAAGCTCGGGAGCAGACCTTCCCGAAAGGGGCGACCGAGGCGGTCGCTTGGGATGAGGATCAGGTCGCCCGTGCCGGCTTCCGGGAAGGTGGCGCGCCCATCCGGCGCAGCCGTAGACCGTTCAGGATCACCGCCACAGATGCACCCACGTCGGCGACGACGGCCATCCACAACGTCGCCAGGCCCGCCGCCGCCAGCGCAAAGACAGCCGCCTTCACCGCCAGTGCGAACACGATGTTGGCAGTCACAACCGCCCTCGTCCTGCGGCTGAGCCACACGACGAAGGGCAGTTGGGCCAGGTCATCGCCCATCAGGACCACGTCTGCGGTCTCCATCGCCTGGGCCGATCCCGCGCCCCCCATCGCGACGCCCACGTCCGCCTGTGCCAGGGCCGGGGCGTCGTTCACGCCGTCGCCGACCATCGCGACAGCCTGGTACTCCCGCCTCAGCGCGGCGACCGCAGAACCCTTGTCCTCCGGCAACAGCCCGGCGCGCACCTCGTCGATCCCCACCCGGCGGCCGATCTCCGCTGCTACGGCCTGTCCATCACCGGTCAACATGACGGTGTGGATGCCGCGGGCCTTCAGATCGGCGACCACCTGGCGGCCGCTGGGACGCTGCACGTCCGCCACGCCGAATACCGTGCATAACCCGTCGCCGTGCCGGACCATGATCACCGTCTTGCCCTCGGCAGCCAATCCGGCCGCCCGCTGGCAGGTAGAAACAGAATGAGGGAAGCGCTCATCAAAGTACGCGTGGCTTGCCACCGTGACCTCCCTGCCGTTCACCCTACCCTCCACTCCTCGCCCGCTTAACACGGTGACGTTCTCGGCGTGGGGCACGACCACGTGCCTGGCTCGTGCCTCTGCCAGCAGGGCCTGGGCCAGCGGATGGGCCGACTGTGCCTCGAGCGCGGCGGCGTGTTCCAGGCCGCAGTCCTCCCCGCACTCCCCGCACGTGCAGACGTCGATCTGGTCCGTCACCACGGGGCGGCCCGCGGTCAACGTGCCCGTCTTGTCGAAGGCAAAGGCTCCGACACGGCTCAACGCCTCCAGGGTGCGTCCCCCCTTGATCAGCACCCCGCGCGAGGCGGCGTTGGTCATCGCGCTGACCAGACCGACGGGCGTGCTGATCACCAGCGCACACGGACAGGCGATCACGAGCATCTGCAGCGCGCGCATCAGCCAGCCCTGCTCGCCCCAGAAGGGTTGGCCAAAAAGCAGCGGCGGCACGGCGGCCACCAGCGCCGCCACCACCGCCACCGCCGGCGTATAGGTCCGGGCAAAGCGGTCGATGAAGCGTTGCACCGGCGCCTGCCGCGACTGCGCCTCCTGCACCAGCGCCACCATGCGGCTCAACGTGTTGTCCGCCGCCAGGCGGGTCACCTTCACTTCCAGCGCGCCGTGCGTGTTGATCGTGCCAGCGAACACCGGGGCACCCGGCGCTTTCTCCACCGGCATGCTCTCTCCCGTGATCGCCGATTCGTCGACCGCGCTCTGACCCGCAAGCACCACCCCGTCCACGCTGACCCGGTCCCCTGGCCGCACCAGCACCCGGTCGCCGGCGGCGAGTTGCTCCACTGGCACCTCCTGGGTCTCACCGGTGAGTGACATTCTGAGCGCCACCGGCGGCGCCAGGTCCAGCAGGAGATCCAGCGCGCCGCGTGCCCGCTCGGCGGCGAACCCCTCCAACACCTCGCCCAGCGAAAACAGCACCACCACGACCGCCGCCTCGGCCCATTCACCGATGATCATGGCCCCCACGACGGCGATCACCATCAGCGTGTTGATCCCCAGGCTCCGGGAGCGCCACAACTCTTGGAAGGCGTGCCGCGCCACCGGGTATCCGCCCACCAGGATCGCCGCCGCGAACAGGGACGTCCGGCTCCAGGGCGGCGCGCCCGCCACCACGAGCGCCAGCCCCAGCAACGTCAATAGTCCAGAGACGGTCGTCAGCGTGGTCTCGATCTTGGAAAAGAGGAACCGGACAAACCCAACGACAACCGTATCTTCCCGGCGACGGTCACGGACCAGCCTGTAGCCCGCCGCGCTCACTGCCGCGGCGACGTGATCCTCTGGGAGATCAGGCCGGTCAGACCAAACCGTCAGCGTGCCAGCGGCGTGGTCCACCTGGCAGTCGCTCACGCCTTCTACCTGGTTGACAGTCGCCCGGACCCTTTCGGCACAATCGACACAGGCTAACCCTGCTACACAATATCTCTGCGTGGTCAAAGAAATGGCCTCCCTATCCACACATGGTACCACAAGTCTATAATAAAATCAATCTATATCTATTATAATCGTGCTAGAAAAAGGTCGCCCCCGTCCGAACCAGTCCAGCCGCCACGACGCCATACCGAATCCACCGACTACCCTCTTCGGCCTCCTTGTGGTATCATTGGCACCCGTGGCGCCTGACGCTTCACCCAGAGACAGACTTTTGCGCGTCCCGTTTCCTATGACCGGTGACCCCGACTGGAAGACCTTGCTGGAGACCGATGCCCACGTTCGCTTCGTGGCTGTCGGTGAACACCGGCTGCGGGCGATCCTTCCCATCTCCCTGGCCAGCCTGGCGCTGCTGCTCGTCCTGGGCGGGGTCACCGCCGCTGCCCCGGCCGACCTGCCCCAGACGATCGCCTTCGACCAGACGGTCGCCGCCATCATCTCCCAGGTCACGACCCCGACGCTGGAGTACGAACTGGCGGGGCTGACCGGCGAGCGGCCTGTCACCGTGGCCGGTTCTCTCTACACCATCACCACCCGCTACTCTCGCCAGACCGAGGCCATCTCAATGGCGACCCGCTACGCCTACGAACAGCTCGCCGGGTACGGCCTCGCCGTCACCTACCACGACTACTCCTGGAGCAGTTACCTGCTGCGCAACGTGGTGGCCGAAAAGCCCGGCCTGGTGGATCCCGACGAGGTCTACCTGATCACCGCCCACGTGGACGACCTGCCCCAAGGCCCGCTCGCCCCTGGCGCGGACGACAATGGCTCAGGCTCCGTCGCCGTCCTGATGGCGGCCCGGCTCCTGGCCTCGCACGACTTTGCCCACACTATACGCTTCGTCCTGTTCACCGGCGAAGAGCAGGGGCTGCGGGGCAGCGCGGCCTACGCCGCCGACTGCGCCGCGCGTGAGGAGAACATCGAGGGGGTGGTGAACCTGGATATGATCGCCTACAACACCGGCGAACCCGTCTTCGATGCATACGCCCGCAGCGGGACCTACGCCGGAGCCCCCGAGTCCCGAAGGCTGGCCGATGTCTTCTCGGACGTGGTCGGAATCTACGACCTCGGCCTCGTCCCCCATCGCATCGACGCCGATACCTATCCGCTGAGGTCGGGAAGCGACCAGTGGAGTTTCCTCGATCAGGGCTACCCGGCCTTCCTGGCGATCGAGGATATGGATGACTTTACGCCTTACTACCATAGCGTCTCGGACACACTCGCCACCCTCGACCTGGACTATTATGGCGACTTTACCCGCGCCGCGATCGCGACCATCGCCCACCTGGGCCGACCGATGCCGGTGCGCGTGTATCTGCCCTGGATCGTCCATGAACGTTGAGCGTATTTTCCCTGGCTACGTCTTCGACATGGACGGCACCGTCTACCTCGGCGAAGCGCTCCTGCCGGGGGCCAAACGCACGATCGAGACGCTGCGCGCGGCCGGCTCCCGCGTCGTCTTCCTCAGCAACAAGCCCCTGCAGACCCGCGCCGACTATGCCGCCAAGCTGACCCGTCTGGGCATTCCCACCTCGCCCGACGCGGTCATCAACTCCTCGTGGGTGTTGATCCGCTGGCTGCAACGAGAAACTCCAGGCGCGACGCTCTTCGTCGTGGGTGAGCCGCCACTGCTGGCGGAACTGCGTGCGGCCGGCTTTCGGCTGAGCGAGCGGCCCGGCGAGATCCAGTTCGTCGTCGCCTCGTTCGACCGTACCTTTGACTACCGCAAACTCCAGATCGCCTTCGACGCGGTGCGCGCCGGGGCGCGTTTCATCGCCACGAACGCCGATCGCTACTGCCCCACCCCCACGGGCGGCCTCCCCGACGCAGCGGCCGTCATCGGCGCGATCGAGGGCTGCACCGGCAAGCACGTCGAGGTCGTCGTTGGCAAGCCCTCGCCCATCACCGCCCGGGCCATCCTCGACCGCTTGCAGCTTCCACCCTCCGAATGTATCATCGTCGGCGACCGGCTGGAGACAGACATCCGGATGGGCCGGGAGGCGGGGATGGCGACGGCCGTCGTCCTCACCGGTGTCACCACGCCCGAATTGCTGGCCGCCTCCGACATCCAGCCCGACGTCGTGCTGCGCCGGCTGGACGAACTGTTGCCCGAATCGAACTAGCGAGAAATCCCGAGGAGATGCCACATGTCGACGATTCACGTCGTTTCACACACCCACTGGGACCGCGAATGGTACCTGACGTTCCAGCAATTCCGCTTTCGCCTGGTCGAACTGATCGACCAACTCCTGGCGCTGCTGGACGCCGATCCCGACTATCGATATTTCATGCTCGACGGGCAGGCGATCGTGCTCGAGGACTATCTGGAGATCCACCCTGAACGGGAAGCGCAGATCCGCCGCTACGTCCAGGAGGGGCGCCTGCTCATCGGCCCCTGGTACATCCTGCCCGACGAGTTCCTGGTCAGCCCGGAGGCGACGGTGCGCAACCTCCTCACGGGCGAACGGGTGTGCCGTCGCTTTGGCCCCCACATGAGCATCGGCTACGTCCCAGACCCCTTCGGCCACATCGGGCAGATGCCCCAGATCCTGCGCGGCTTTGGCATCGACGTGGCCTGCCTGTGGCGCGGCGTCGGCGACAAACCGACCGAACTGCGCTGGCAGGCCCCCGACGGCAGCGAGGTGCTCCTGCTCCATCTGCGGAACTCGTACGGCAACGGCGCCTGGCTGCCGGACGACGAGGACGGATTTGTCCAGGGGCTGGCGGAGGCACGCGACGGCCTGGTCCCTCACGCCACCACCTCCCACGTCCTGGTCATGCAGGGTATGGATCACATGCGCCCGCGCGCCGACCTGCCCCAGTTGCTGGCGGTGACCGCCGCCCGGCTTGAGAACACCCGCGTCGTCCACTCGACGCTGCCCCAGTACCTGGCCGCCGTGCGCGATGAACTGGGCGAGCGCGAATCCGAACTATGCCCGGTCGGGGGCGAACTCCGCTCCCCCGAGCGGGCCCACCTGCTGCCCGGCGTCCTCTCCACCCGCATGTGGATCAAGCAGCGTAACCACGCCTGCGAGACGCTGTTGGAGAAATGGGCCGAACCTTTCGGAGCCATTGCCGGGCAGGTGGACCGGGATGCGGGGGAACAGGCAGGCGGGGCCTCGTCTGCCCGCCAGATGAACCAGCGGGCCTGGAAATACCTGCTGGAGAACCATCCCCACGACTCCATCTGCGGCTGCTCGGTCGATCAGGTGCACCGCGAGATGGTCACCCGCTTCGACTGGTGCGAGCAGATCGGCCAGGAGGTGACGCAGCGAGCCCTCCAGGCGATCGCGCGGCAGATCGAACGTTCCACCCCCGCCATCGTCGTCTTTAACCCGGCCAGCGCTCCCCGCACCGACGCGGTCAGCGTCGAAATCGAGCCCTTCCTCGGGCCGGACCCAACGCTGCTGGACGAGGCCGGGCGGCCGGTGGCAACCCGCACACTGGGCCGCCGCAGCCGGCAGTTCTTTGCCACGGAGATGGACCGGGAGGGCTTTGCTCTCCTCGTGGCCCAGTTCGAGTCCAGCGGCGGCCGGATCGAGGGGCAATTCACGTTCCGCCGCGCCGAGGTCACAGTCGAGGGGGACACCGCCCGCGTTCACCTCTTCGTCACCCGGCAAGAGGGAGCCGAGCCTGGCCCCGTGGACGAGGTGCTGGCGCAGGCCCAGGCGTTGCTGGCCGACGGATCTATCCAGCGCTACCGCGTCCACGGACTGGAGGAGAGAGCTATAATCCAGTTCGTCGCGCGAGATGTGCCACCGCTGGGCTATGTCACTTACACGCTGGGAACAGGGGGCAGGAAGCAAGAGGCAGGGGGCAGGAAGCAGGAGGCCGGAGGCATTGAGAACGAGTACTTCCGCGTCGCGGCCGACCTCGACGAAGGGACGCTCACCATCACCGACAAGAGCACGGGCCGGGTCCTTCGAGGCTGCAATCGCTTCGTCGACGGCGGCGACCGGGGGGACGAATACAACTACTGCCAGCCCGAGCACGACCACCTGGTGGACCGTCCTGCCACGCCGCCCACCATCCAGTTGCTGGCGGCCGACGAGGTCGGGGCGACGCTGGAGATCGCGGCG
>DATKTN010000350.1:0-2876 GCA_035531135.1 Anaerolineae bacterium | reverse complement strand
TCGCCGTGGCGCAGCGTGAAGCCACTCAACCGCTCCAGCGCGTGCCCCACCGTGTGGCCCAGGTTGAGCACGGCGCGGCGTCCCCCCTCAAAGGGGTCTTCCTCAACTACGTCGATCTTGACGTGGAGAGAGTGGGCGATTTGGGAGGTGGGAATGGGGGATGGAGATTGGAGATTGGAGAATGGAGAGATACTGCCTCCAGCTCGGCGAAGAGGGCGGGGGCGCTGATGACGCCGTGCTTGATCACCTCGGCCATGCCGGAACGGATCTCCGCGACCGGCAGCGTCGCCAGTACGGTGGGGTCGATGACGACGAGCACGGGCTGCTTGAACGCACCGACCAGGTTCTTGCCCTGGGGCAGGTCGACGCCCGTCTTGCCGCCCACGCTGGCGTCCACCATCGCCAGCAGCGTCGTCGGCACCTGGGCAAAGCGAACGCCGCGCATAAAGGTCGCCGCCGCAAAGCCTGCCACGTCGCCGGTCACGCCGCCGCCCAGCGAGAGCACCGTGCCGCTGCGGTCGAGCCCACCGCCGAGAAACTGGTCGTAGAGCATGGCGACGGTGGCGAGCGTCTTGTACTGCTCCCCGTCGGGGATGGAGCAGGCAAAGGGCTGCAACCCCACCGACCGCAGGGAGGCCTCCACCTGCGCGCCGTAGAGCGGCGCGACGACGGGATTGGAGACGACGGCGACAGATGTGCCTTCTGGCACACCTGTCGCTCGCAGCGCGCCGCCCACGTGCGCCAGCAGCCCGGTGCCGATGTGGATCGGATACGCGCCACCAGGGTGGTGGACGGAGAGGGTAATGGCACCCACGAGTTCCACCACCTGTGCCGCGACCTCGTCGACCGAGAGAGCGGTGGTATCGATCTGCCAGGGGATGGACCGGTAGGCCTCGCGCCGCACCTCCAGCAGCCGCTCGATCTCGGCACGACGGTCGGCCACGTCGAGCAGCGGCCGGTCCGGGTCGCCGTCCTCGTCCACCCGCCGCAGGATCTCGTCGACGGCGCAGGTCAGGCAGACGACAGTACCGCTGCCCATCATCAGCGCCCGGTTGGCGGTGTCCACCAGCGCGCCGCCGCCGGTGGCGATCACCAGCGAGGAGACCCCTGGAGAGACCCTTAGGGTTTTCTGAAACCCTAAGGGTCTTGTTAAGGGTCTTCCTAAGGGTCTTGTGCTCAACTCCTCGCAGAGCGCGGCCTCCATCCGCCGGAACGCGGCCTCGCCGTCCTCGGCAAAGATGCGCGGGATGGGCTTGCCCGCCCGCGCCTCGATCTCTGCGTCCATGTCGACGAACCGGCGACCCAGCCGCCGGGCCACCTCCCGCCCGACGGCCGTCTTGCCTGTCCCCATAAATCCTGTCAAGACGACGTTCCTCATCTCGCCATCACTCCATCTGCCATTTGTCATTTGTCATTGGTCATTGGCCATTGGTCATTGCTTCCGCTTCATCTCCGCCATGCTGTCACCCCCCCGTTTCTCGATCAGCGCGTCGGCCAGCACCCAGGCGACCATCGCCTCGCCAACGACCGCCGCGGCCGGAACGGCGCAGACGTCGGACCGCTGGTACCGGGTGGCGGCCGGTTCGCCCGTCGCCAGATCCACCGAGCGCAGCGGCGTGACAGTCGTCGGAATGGGCTTCATCGCCGCCCGCACGACGATAGGCTGCCCGTTGCTCATCCCCCCCTCAATGCCCCCCGCGCGGTTCGACGTGCGCATTACAAGTGGAAACCGTGCGCCGTTCTCGATCTGCTGATTTGCTGATTTGCTGATTTGCCGATTTGCCGATTCGCCGATTCGCTCGAACTCATCGTGCACCTGTGTGCCGGGGCGACGGGCATTCTCGAACGCTGGCCCGATCTCCACGCCCTTGACCGCCGGGATAGACATCACGGCCGCGGCCAGCCGCGCGTCGAGCCGTCGATCCCAATGGACGTGGCTGCCCAGCCCGACCGGAACGCCAGTGGCGACGACGACAAAGACGCCGCCGAGCGAATCGCCCGCCTCGCGCGCTGCGTCGATCGCCGCCCGCATCCGCCCGGCGGCCTCCTCGTCGGGGCAACGGACGTCACTGGCCTCGGCCAGCGCCCAGAGCTCCTCCGGCGGCAGGTCGGGCACCGCCGCGACGACACCCCCGATCTCGGTGACGACGCTGCCGACGCGGATGCCGAACGCGGCGAGCAAGAGCTTTGCCAGCGCGCCCACCGCCACCCGCGCAGCGGTCTCTCGCGCGCTGGCCCGCTCCAGCACCGGCCGCGCGTCGTTCAGCCCGTACTTGACCATCCCGGCGTAGTCGGCGTGGCCGGGCCGGGGCACGCTCAGGCACGGCAGATCGCCCGCGGCCCAGCGGTCGCGCCAGTTGGCCCAGTCGCGGTTCTCGATGCGCAGCGCGACTGGCGCTCCCGTCGTCCGGCCCGCGATGACCCCGCCCAGGATCTCTACCCGGTCCCGCTCGATCTTCATCCGCCCGCCGCGGCCGTAGCCGCCCTGCCGGCGGGCCAGGTCGCGGTTGATCGCTCCAACATCGACTTCGAGGCCCGCCGGCAACCCTTCCACGATCGCGGTCAGGCACGAGCCGTGCGACTCGCCAGCGGTTAGAAACCTCAACATAGTTGCCTCTCGGAATATCAGTGCGCGATGGCACAAGTCCATCGTCGGTCATATGATTGCCAAGGATCGCCAGAGCCTGACGCGAGCGGTAAAACCGGCAGCTCACGATCTGCGTTCGTAGTGCGCACTTTGCGCTCTTGAGGCGCTGAAGCGCCCACTACGAACAGGCCCCGCGAGAGCCTGACGCGAGCGGTAAAACCGGCGGTTCACGGTCTGCGTTTGTAGTGCGCACTTTGCGTTTTCGAGGCGCTGAAGCGCCCACTACGAA
>DATKTN010000349.1:0-15922 GCA_035531135.1 Anaerolineae bacterium | reverse complement strand
GCCCCCGTCTCGGGGGCGTCCCATGCAGTGGGTGGCTGTTTTTGCAGGGAGTTCTTGCCTGTGACGCCCTTGAGAACCAGAGCTTGGAGCTTTGGAAAACAGTTGTGTGGTGGGGGGAGGTGAGCATGTCGCAAATAACAGTCGTAGAGAAACCGGATGTGGCTCCGCTCTGCCCGCACTGTGCGGAGGAACTGCACACCGTGTGGTTCCGCAGGCTGGCATCCCAGTTCGGGAACAGATACATCTACTTCTGCCCCTCCTGCAAGAAGGTGCTAGGGGTCAGCCATCGAAAAGGCTTCTGGATGGGGTAGCTCACGCTGAGCCAATGCCTCGACGGCAAGGCTTGCGCGGGAGGAAAACGGCGTGATCCTGGTCAACAATCGCGACGAGGTCGAGTGGGAGAAAGGGCTGACCGTCTCCGCCCTGCTGGAGCGGTTCCGCTACACCTTTCCCCACATCATCGTCAAAGTCGACGGCGAAGTCGTCCCCCGCGAGGAATACCCCACCCGCACCATCCCCGACGACGCCGACGTCTGGGTCATCCACCTCATCGCCGGCGGGTAAACTCCATCTATCAACGCAACCCCAGAAGTTCATCCATCCGGGCCTCTCGCAGTTGCCGCACTAGTTCTACAGAATCCACGTCATGAGCAGGTCGCTCAGCGCGGATGCGTTCGCCCAGGGCCCGCGCTCCCTCCAATGCAGCCAGCCGTCGGGCCTTCTCCTCTCTGGCCTGTTCCGGCCGCCGGTCTTTTATGCCGCCCGTGGCTTGATTCATCGTTCGTTTCCTGTTCTACTCTAGAATTCTTCGTGGAGCATGTTCTCCAGCCGCGTCAACGCCCGGCGCACCGAGCGCAACCGTCGTCGGTGCTCATCCGTGTCCTTCGGCTGCTGCAACGTCGCCTGGGCCATCTGCGCCGCCGCTCGCAGCAGGCTCAGCGCCGCGCTCTGGTGAGGAGTCCCGGCCTGGCGCATCTTGTCCGCCTGGGCCACGATCTCGTCCACCGCCGGCCGGTAGTCCGGCGCTGGCTTGCGCGGCTTCTGCCGGTCCAGGCTCGTCCGCATCTGCGGCTTCCCATCTGGCCCTACCAACTGCTCGACGATCCCCTCCTGCCTCTTCAGGCGGTTGTAGGTCTCCTTCAGGCCGGAGCGGATCCCCCCTCCGAAGAATATGGAATACACGTTCAGCAGCCCGTCGTACGTGATCCGGCCCTGGAAGGGGAGCAGGACGCCCTTGACGTAGATGGGCAGGGGATGCCCTGCGAACATCTTCTCGAACGGATCGGCCAGCCCCAGGACGCCGTACAACCGCTCCGGCTTGGTGCTCAGGAAGACCGTGTACTTTTTGAGGTACCGAAAGATGTAGAACTCCCCGGTCACCCGGTGTCGCCAACTCGCGACGATCGCCAGCTCGTCGGGCGAAAGCCCATCCGGGTTTTCGCCCAGAAAGTCCTCCAACAGCTCGGGGAGCTCGTGTAAGGCCTCCCGAATCTGCACCTTCTCCTCGGGAACCAGGAATTCCGCATCGTCCGGATCGTCGAAATCCGGGACCAGCTCCAGCCGCCGGTTCGTGTACGCCAGGACGCTGTGGTGCAGTTTGTAGAAAAGTTCTGTCTCCTCAGGAGAAAGCTTCATCGTTCACCTCCCATCCGGGCGACCTTGAAGGTCATCCCCATTCCTCTGATACCCACCGCCGCATCGGTCCCACCTATTTGGCCTCCACCAGCAGCTTATCCCGCATCGCCTTGGGGACCGCCATCCGCTTCGTCATCCTGCCCTCCTGCCATACCATCAACCAGCATCGAGCATCCAGCATCCATTCACCAGTGTAGCACAAAAAGACGTGCGAAGCAATTCACCTTCCCCTCGCGCCCGTCTGTGGTATACTTGGAGCCGCCCTGGCAAAGCCCTGGCCGCAGCCGGGGGGACATCCCTGCCAGGCTGTGTGTTTGCCAACTCGCTGATTTGCAGACTTGCAGACTTGCTGATTTGCTGATTTGCTGATTTGCACATTTGCCGACTCGCCGACTCGCCGATGTGTGGACAGTATGCAACTAACCCAACACCCCGACTACCCAACCTACGTGCAGGACAGGCAGGTCGACCAGCAGGTTCGGGAGGCCGTCGCTGCCTGGGAAGCTGGCCCGGAACCGGCCTCTGCCGACGATCTCTCACGCCTTTGGACGTTCGCACAGGCGCAAAAGTTTGCATATCAGCTTTCACGTCTCACCCAGGAGTACAACCGCGTCCTCTGGGAGCGGTTTCCGTATTGCCGGCAGTGTGGTGGGCAATGTTGCGTGGTGGACGCAGTGCAGGTCGACGTGTTTGACTCGATCACGTTGGCCTTGTTGGGCGAATCGTTCCCCATGCTGCCGGCAGAGATCGATGCTACTGCACGCGACTGTGTCTATCGCACAGCGAAGGGGTGTGCCTGGCCGCTAGCGTGGAAACCGGTCAAGTGTTGGACCTACTACTGCCTGGGGCGATCTGGCTCCGAGTTGCCCCGCTACTGGCACCCGGCCGATTCATCGGACGCGCGCTACGCCATGATCGCTGATGAACTGACGTGGGTAATCCTCGAGCTCATGCCATTTGCGCTGCGCGAGTACGAGATAATCTGGGATGATCCGCTGGAAGCATATCTGGGTGACCCGCTCGACTTTACTGACGCACTCAACGATGCACTGTGCGAGGTCTTCATATCGCCGTTCGACCACCGCTATCCCATCATTGACAAGTAGCATTTGCCGAATTGCAGATTTGCCGATTCGCAGACTCGCCGGTTCGTCCATTCGTTCATTCGTATATTCGTAGATTCGTCCATTCGGAGGCTCCCCATCAACACCCGTCTAACCCAACTCCGCACCCGCCTGTCCGACGCCGGCATCGACGCCGCGCTGCTCCTTCATCACCGTGACGTCCTCTACTACGCCAACACCGTCCGCCCGGCGGCGTTGCTTGTCGCCCCTCACGACGCGATCCTCTTCGTCCGGCGCGGCCTCGAGTACGCCCGCCAGGAGGCCACCGTCGCCCGCGTCGAGCCGATGAACGGCTTCGCCACCGTCGCCGAGGCCGTCACCGGGCTGGGCCTGACCGGCGGCGTCCTGGGTACCGAGATGGACCTGGTCCCGGCGCGGATCGCCCGGCGACTGGGCGAGGTCTTCCCCATCTGGTCGCTGGTCGACCTATCCCCGCTCGTGCTCGACCAGCGCGGCATCAAGGACGAGGAGGAGCTTGCGGCCACGCGCCGCGCTGCGGCCGTCGCCGACGCCGGCCACCTCGCCCTCCCCCGGTTCGCCGCGCCGGGCGTGACCGAGCTGGCGCTGGCGGCCGAGGTCGAGGCGGCGATGCGGCGGGCCGGCCACGAGGGATTCCAGCCGCTGCGCCACCCCGCCGCGCGTGGGGGTGGGGTGTTCCTGATGAGTGGCGAGAACCTGACCGTGCGCGGTGGCCACGGCCTCGTCGTGACCGGCGCGGGGTTGAGCCCAGGCTTGCCCTATGGCCCCTCCCGCCGGGTGCTCCAGGCCGGGGACCTGGTTGTCCTGGACATCGGCTCGACCTGCGCGGGATACACCGCCGACGAATCCCGCACCTTTGTCGTCGGGCCGGCCGCCGGGCCGCAGCGGGCGCTCTTCGCCGTGGCCCGCGCGACAGAGGATGCCCTGCTCGACGCGCTGCGCCCTGGCGTGGCCGTCGCTGACCTCCACGCCGTGGCCGAATCCGTCGTCGCTCGGGGGGCCCCGCCCCACTTTGCCCCCGGCAGCCTGGAGCTGCCCGGCTTCGTCGGCCACGGCGTCGGGCTCGAGCTGGACGAGCCGCCCGTCCTCTGGCCCCGTGACGACGCGCGCCTGCAGGCCGGGATGGTGCTCGCGATCGAGGTCGAGGTTAACGCACCCGCCCGGCGGACCATGGCCAAGCTGGAGGACACCGTCGTCGTCCGCCCGGACGGCTATGAGCTGCTGACCGCCGCCCCGCGCGAACTAATCGAGTGCGATCAGTTTAGAGATTAGAGATTGGAGATTGCAGAGGAGATTGCAGATTCGAAATTGCAGTTTGCCATCTGCAATTTCGAATCTGCAATCTGCAATCCGCAATTTGCAATTCACAAGGAGGTTCCCATGTCCTATCGCATCACCATCACCGCCGGATCTGTGACGATGGATGCCGAGCTGAACGACACGCCCACGGCGCACATGATCTGGGAGGCACTGCCCATCACCGGGCGGGCCAACACCTGGGGGGACGAGATCTACTTCGAGATCCCCGTGCGGGCGGAGCAGTCGCCCGGCGCCCGCGCCGACGTCGAGGTCGGGGAGCTGGGCTACTGGCCGGTGGGACACGCCTTCTGCATCTTTTTCGGGCCCACGCCGGTGAGTTCGGGGGACGAGCCCCGCGCCGCCAGCCCCGTCAACATCCTGGGCCGCGTGCTCGGCGACGCCACCGCCCTCCGCCAGGTGCCCTCCGGATCGACCGTCAAACTAACCAAAGTCGCCTAGCGATTACGCAACACGCATCACGTTTCACGTTCCACACACTACCTATTAAGCAATCAGGCGCTCGTTTCATCGAGCGCCTGAACATAGGACCCCTAGGGTCTTAGCTGACCCTACTGTGGCGATGCCGTCTGGCAAAACCGGAGGCCCTAAGGGTCTTCGCTGTTCGGCCATCCTTCTGTGGAGACCGGTATCGTGAACGTGACGGTCGTCCCCTTCCCGAGATCGCTTTCGACCTCAATCTCCCCACCCTGAAGCTCCACCAGGCTCTTCACGATGCACAGCCCCAGTCCCGTTCCAGTCGTCTCGCGCACCGCTGGATCCTCGGAGCGGAAGAACTTGGTGAACAGGCATTGCTGGTCTTGCGGGGACATACCGATCCCGGTGTCGGACACCGCGCACTGCACATACGTGCCCTGCACCTGCGCTCGCACGCCGATGTGTCCACCTTTCGGCGTGTATTTGTAGGCGTTGCTGAGCAGGTTGATCAGGATCTGCGCCAGCCGCGCGCGGTCGGCGTGGACCGGCGGCAGGTCATCTGGCATGTCCACTTTCAGATGTTGTGACCGGGCCTGGATCTGTGCCTGTGTGGCCTGCAGCGCGCTGTCCAGCGCGTCCGTGACTGCCGCAGACCCCATCTCCAGCCGCAACTGGCCGGTCTCGATCCGGGAGACGTCCTGCAGGTCAGAGACCAGGACCTGCATTCGCTCCGCGTTTCTCCGGATCGTGCGGGTGAACTCGGTCTGCTGCGAGGACAGCGAGCCGACCATGCCCTTCTCCAGCATCTCGGCGTAGCCGCGGATCGAGGTCATCGGCGTGCGCAGTTCGTGCGAGACGCAGGAGATGAACTCTGACTTGGCCTGGTTGGCCTCGCGTACCTGCCCGTACAGGCGGGCGTTTTCGATCGCGACGGCCGCGTGGTCGGCCAGCCGGCCGGCGAACTGGACGCTTTCGGGATGGGCTGGAAGCTCTCTGTTGCTCCGCAGACACAAGAGTCCCACCGTCCGCTCCTTGTAGCGGATGGGGATGAGCATACGCTTGCCGTTAGTCATGACTGGCTCTCGGCTGGTCATCGCCAACTGCAGCACGTCGGACTCTGGCTCCGTTGCCCCACCGTCGCCAGCGCAGGAGACTGTGCAGACCGTCCCCTCTCCATCCAGGATGCTCAGCGTGCCCTTCTCCGCCCCTGTCGACCGCATTGCCCAGGAGAGGGTCAGGTCCAGCACCCGCTCATAGTCCAGGCTGGCGTTCAGCTCCCGATCGATCTCCTGCATCGTCGTCAGTTCCTCCAACCGTGCAGCCAGCTTCTCGTTGGTTATCGTGTACAGGCGGGCGTTCTCGATGGCGATGGCGGCTTGGGAGGCGAACGCCATCAGTATCGGCAGGTCTACCTGCGAGAAGACCCCATCCCGCGCCCGGTTGTCCAGGTAGAGAGCGCCAATCACGCGCCCTCGCACGTGGAGAGGCACGCAGACGATCGAGCGCAACATGTACCCGATGACGCTATCCTGGGCGGAGAAGCGCGGGTCAAGTTGCGCATTCGTCGTCAGCACTGGCTCCCCTCCTTCCACCGTGTCTCGCACGACCGTTTGGCTGAGTTCCAGGTCGGAGGCGTCGACGCTTTCCTGATCAAAGTGTTGCGCCGCCTGGATCTCGAGATTCCCTTCCTCGTCGAGCAACATCAGGCACCCTCGCTCGGCCTCCGTCAGGTGGATCAGCGAGTCCATCACCAGGCTCAGCGTCTCTTTCAGATCGAGCGAGGAGTTGAGAACGCCGATGATCTCATAGAGCGTCGCCAGTTCGGTGCCCCGCGCTGCCCCTTTCGACAGTTCCATCACCAGTTGTTGCCATTCCTGGAGCCGGGCGATCATCTGATCGGGGGAGGGGCCGGACGGCCGCATGAGCGCCTGTTGTGCCGCCTGCATGCTTTCCAGGAGCGCTGCCCCCGCTGCGCTTTTCACTCCTCTAACACCAGTCTCGTCCCTCACAGCTTTCCCTCCTCACAATGAGTCCTGTCGAAGAACCAGTGGCCCAGGCGCTGCTGCCCTTCTGCTGGCCGAGTGCCACGCTGCTGGCCGAGTGCCACGGCCCGCTTGCCTACCAGTTGCTCAACGCATTAGGCCACCACCGTAAGGATACCAGAAACAAGTCCCATAGGGGTTGCAGTGCCGTTACAGTTTGGTTAACGCCCCCTCCTTCACATCAGGCCAGTCTGTGGTATACTTCAGGCCGCAAGGTCCCGGGATGAAAGCGGTCTGGCCCGCCGTATGAAAGTTCACTGGCGCGGCTGTGTTTGGGGGCGTACGATAGAGAGCGAGATGGGAGTTGAGATGGGAACCGACGTCTTGTTGGAAGTGGAGGATGTGTGGCTCCACCGCCCTGGCGCGGAGGTGCTACGGGGCGTCAATCTGACCGTCCGGTGTGGCGAGGTACACGCCCTGCTGGGCCTCAATGGCTCGGGCAAGACCAGCCTGGCGCTCACGCTGATGGGTGCTGGCGGTTATCGGCCTGAGCGAGGCCGCATCCTGTTTGACGGCCAGGACATCACCGGGCTCTCGGTCACCGAGCGCGCCCGGCTGGGGCTGACGCTGGCCTGGCAGGAGCCGGCCCGCTTTGAGGGCCTGCCGACGGCCGACTACCTGGCGTTGGGGATGCGTGAGCCTTCGCGGGAGCGCATCGAAGAGGCGTTGACGGCGGTGGCGCTCTCGCCTGCGGCGTACTTGAGCCGCATAGTCAACAGCGCCCTCTCCGGTGGGGAGCGAAAGCGGATCGAGCTGGCGGCGGTCTACGCGATGCAGCCCCGGCTGGCCATCCTGGACGAGCCCGATTCGGGGGTTGACGTGCTGTGCATTGGCGACATCATGGCGTTGATCCGCCGCATGGGCAGCGAGGGCACGTCCGTTCTCCTGATCACGCATCGGGACGAGATGGCCGGGGTGGCGGACACCGCCTCGCTGATCTGCGGCGGCGCGGTCATAGACACCGGCACCCCGGCCGAGGTGCGCGAGTATTTCGCGCAGCGCTGCCGGCCGCACGGCGACCTGTTGGGCAATCAGCCCTGGGGGGCGGAGGCTGGCGGCACCTACCAGCGCGTGGTTGCCGAGGGGGTGTGCAGTGAATAGTGTGCTGCCTGCCGGCGCCAGATCCTCCATCCTTGAGCAGCGTGATCCGGGCTGGGCCCGCGATTTCGAGGCCATTCTGCGGGCATATGAGCAGGCAGGCGGCAAGCCCGACGCTTTGCAGACGCCGCGGGTCGCCAGCGCCGTCATCAGCGGCAACCGGGTGCTGGCGGTCAATCTGGTCGCGGGTGTGAACATCGAGGCGGAGGAGCTAGAGAACGGTGTGCGTGCTCGCATCGTTGTCGCACCGGGCACGAAGGTTGACTATCCGGTACATCTGTGCTTCGGGATGATCCCCTCTGAGGGGCTGCAGGAGATCATCTCCGAGTTCGACATCGGTGAGGGGGCGGAGGTGGGTTTTCTGGCCCACTGCACCTTTCCCAACGCGGTGGACCTCAAGCACGTGATGGACGCGCGCATTCACGTCCGTCGGGGCGCGACGATGCGCTACAGCGAGGCCCATTACCATGGCTCCGTCGGTGGCATCGAGGTGCTGCCCACCACGCACGCGCAGATCGACGAGGCGGGGCAGCTCGAATCCGAGTTCAGCCTGGTGCACGGTCGGGTGGGGCGCTTGGAGATCCAGTTTGAGGTCGACGTGGCCGCCAGGGGGACGGTCGAGTTGGTTGCCAAGGCCTACGGATCGGCCGGGGACCAGATCCGCGTGGACGAGGTCGTGCGGCTCAACGGCGAGGGGGCGCGCGGCCTGACCAGGACGCGGGCCGCGGTGCGCGACCGGGCCACCAGCGAGGTCTATACCACCGCGGAGGGGAACGCGCCCGGCGCGGTGGGACACATGGACTGCACCGAGATCGTGCGTGGGGAGGCGATGGCGCGCAACGTCCCGGTCGTCGTCGTGCGCGACGACCGGGCACGGGTCACCCACGAGGCGGCCATTGGCAGCGTCAGCAAGAAGGAACTGGAGACGTTGATGGCGCGTGGCCTGGATGAGGACGCGGCCGTCGACATCATCATCCGCGGCATGCTGGCCTAGCTGCGTGAGGGTTGCCAACTTTCCGAATTGTGGCATAATCATTGGCCGTGCTTGGTGCACGAACGATAATCAGTCGGACGCTGACGAAGGATGAGAGGTCGAATGAGGTTGAGACACTGGTTGTGGATCGCGTTTCTGCTCCTGACGCTGGCCCTCACCTTGGGCGGGGGCACGGCCCAGGCCGATGCGGGCGCGGTCGTGCGGATGATCTATTTCACCGCTGAGGATTGTCCGCACTGCAGCGCCGTCCTCAACGAGGTCCTGAAGCCGTTGCAGGACAGGTACGGCGATCAACTGCAGATCAAGGTGGTCGAGATCTCTGACCCCGCGAACTATGAGATGCTGATCCGCACCGAGGAGATGTTCAGTGTAGCGCCCGAGGAACGTGGCCTGCCGACGCTGGTGCTCGATGACCACGTGCTCATCGGAGAGGATGCGATTCGCGAGCAGTTGCCCTGCATCTGCGAGTCTTGCCTGGGAGCGGGTGGCACGTCGTGGCCGGCCATCCCCGGCCTGGATGCTGTCGCCGTTGCGGATGCGGGCGGGCTGGGTTTGGGCTTGGACCTGGGGGTAGAGCTGGAACCCTGCGACACGGAGGACGCCGTCGTCTGCGAGGGACCGGCGCCGGTATGGGCGGCCTACTTTTACGAGGTGGGTTGCCAGGAATGCAGCCGCGCCGAATACGACATCCGGTACGTGAAGAGCAAGTACCCGCAGTTGGTGGTCGAGGAGTACAGCGCGCAGACGGACGCTGCTTTGGCGGAATGGCTGGGCGTGCGTTTCGGCGTCCCGGAGAGGCAGCGCCTGGCCACCCCGGCGCTTTTTGTGGGTCAGGATTATCTGATCGGCACCGACATCACGGCCGAGGCGTTGCTGGCCCTGGCTGAGAAGTATGCCCCCACCGGTGTGGACCGCGTGTGGGCCGACTATAATCCCCAGGATGCCGAGCAGAGCATCATCGATCGCTTCAAGTCGTTTGGCGCCCTCACTGTCGCCTTCGCCGGCCTGGTCGATGGTCTCAATCCCTGTGCCTTCGCCACGTTGGTCTTTTTCGTCTCCTACCTGACGTTGAGTGGGCGCAAGGGTCGGGAGGTCCTGGCCGTGGGGGTGGCTTTCACGCTGGGCGTTTTCCTGGCCTACCTGGCGGTGGGGTTGGGTTTCTACGGGGTGCTCGATTTGCTGGGCGACCTGCTGGCGACGTTGGGACGCTGGGTGTATGGCCTGACCGCCCTGCTGTGCGCGGTCTTGGCGGTGTTTAGCTTCCTCGACTTTTTCAAAGCCCGGCAGGGCGAAATTGGCGACATGAGCCTGAATCTGCCCCACTCGTTGCGGATGCGCATCAACGCCGTCATCCGCCGGGGACGCACGTCACAGGCGTTTATCGCCGGCGCTTTCTTCACTGGCATCGTCGTCTCGTTCTTGGAACTGGCCTGCACGGGCCAGGTCTATCTGCCGACCATCATTTTCGTGGTGAGCCGGCCAGAGCTGCGCGTGCGCGCGTTTGCCTTTCTCTTGCTCTACAACCTGCTCTTCATCCTGCCGCTGGTCGTCGTCTTTATCCTGGCGTACTATGGCACCGGATCGAAGCAGTTGACCCGCTTTCTCCAGCAGCGGGCGGCGACGGTCAAATTGGGGATGGCGTTGCTCTTCGCTGCGCTGGCGGCCTGGCTGACCCTCTCCATAGTGGCATAGTTGGGGTGTGAGTGGCAAAAAACAAGCCGTGGGATCGGCACCCACGGCAACCGGTGAACCTCGGGCTGGCTAGTCACTGCACCGCTCAAGTTCGGGATAGGGGATTTTGCCCTCCCATCTCAGAACCTCCTCGCCGGAGGTGACGATCACTGTACCCCACCAGGCCTTGCAGTGGATCGGATCGATCTCAAACGTGCCGTTGAAGAACTCGGTCTCCGTGCTGATGTAATTCAGATAGTAGCGGTAGTTGCCGTGTCCGCCCCACGCAGTCAGGCCTACCTCCGCCCACCACTTGCCCTCGGGAGTATCGTGCCAATCCACCACGAATGGCACTGAGAAATGGAACGACTCTGCCGGCGTGGGCGTAGTGGTGGGCGTCTCCGTCGGCCGTGGGGTCGGCGTCGGGCCCACGCGACATTTGATCTCTAGTTCTTCCCCGATCGGGTTGCCCGCCCCATCGTGCAACTGCCACACGCTCGTATACCTGTTGTAGGACGCTGGCGCTCGCAGCGTGAGCTTGACATCTGCGGTCTCCCCTGGTGCCAGTGAGCCGATCTCCGGCCTGCTTACGATCTCCAGCTCGTTGCCCGACGCGTAGACCAGTTGGACGCCGCCCGGCCACGTACACGTGCCCGTGTTCCTGATCCTCCACTGCTTGACGAATCGCTGCCTCGGGACAAGCACGGTCGGCCAGACCGCCCAGTCATAAATGGCTTCCATGTCAAACACGCAGGCGGCTATGGCGGTAGCGGTCAGATCAGGCGTGGCCGTAGCGGTAGGATTGGGTGAGGGAGTGGGCGTGACGCCTGTCGTCGCCACGTACGTGGCCATCCACACGGCGAACTGCGTCGCGTTGACGTCGTACGTGGCGGTCAGGTCAGGCGTAGGCGTGTCCGCAGGCGTGCCTGAGACGCCCGGCGTGGGCGTCGCCGCTTGTGAGAGCAACGCGGCCAGCAGGCGGCCCGGCGCCTCCGTCGTGAGGAGCGCAGCACTCAACAGCAGGATCACCGCCAGTACCCCGGCCAGCACGGCGATCCAGCCCCGCTTGGGACGAGCCGCAGCGATTGCCTGAGGGTAGGGCGTGGTCGAGTGGCCTGGCAGCGCGGTCATGGCCCCGGATGGCGGCGGTGCCGCGACGAGTTCCAGCGGAACGGGTTCGACCGGTTCGCCAGCCAGGCACTTTTCCAGGTCGGTGGCAAATTCCCTGGCGGTTTGATACCGGTGGTCGGGGTCCTTGACCAGCGCGCGCATGATCACTGCCTCGATGCTTGGGGGCAGATCGGGGTCAATCGCGGTTGGCGGTGTCAGCGGGGCGTTGATGTGCTTGAGAATGATGCCCAGAGGCGTATCCGCCTCGAATGGAAGGGTCCCTGTGGCCAACTGATACAGGACGACCCCCAGTGAGTAGATATCGGCTCGCTCATCCCCGGTCCGGCTTCCCTGCTCCGGAGCCATGTACGCGGGTGTTCCGACCATCGCCCCGCTGGCCGTCAATGTCACCGTGTTGACCATCCTGGCGATGCCAAAGTCGGTGAGGATGACCTGGCCATCCTCGGTGAACATAATGTTGGCCGGCTTGATGTCGCGATGCACCATCCCATGCTGGTGGGCATATTCTAGTGCGGTGGCGACCGCGAGGATGATCCGAATCGCCTCATCCAGCGGTATCACCTGGTCTTCCCTGCCCATCTCCTCCAGGCGCGTCTTCAGGCTGGAACCATCGATGAACTCCATCACCATATAGTAGCAGTCGCTCTCGACGTCGCAGTCAAAGTCGTAGACCTGGACGATGTTGGGGTGGCGGAACGTGGCGACGACCCGTGCCTCGCGCTGGAAGCGGGTCAGAAAGTCCTCTTCGGTAGCCAGAAAGGAGTGGAGTACCTTTATGGCGACGTAGCAGTCGAGCCCCGGGTGGTAGGCCTTGTAGACCTCGGCCATCCCGCCGCTCCCGGAGTGCTCGACCACGCGATACTTGCCCAGTGTCTTGCCAACCAGCGTACTATCTTTCATGCTTTTACGGGGAGATGGGGGCACAGTTTTTCTACCTCATGCAACCTGCCTGGCGCACCGGGTGCGAAATGATACCCACCGGATCGCACGTGACCGTTATCCAAGGTCAGATCGCCCTAATCTTACCATGATAACTGCCCAGCGAGGTTGAGGGATCATTGCAGTTCCGTTAAGAGGAGGTTACGGTCAAAATGCGGGATCTCCTCACGTCACGACGCCGACGGCGAACAGGAGCACAACTGTTGAACCGCGAGCGTGCTCCACAAGGGGTACGTGTCAGGGACTTTACCAGGGAGTGCTTCCTGGGTGAATTTGCTCAGCCAAGTCATATCCACATCCTAGCACACTTGTGTCCACAAGGCGTTAAAGGAATATGAGATATTGACTAAAATTCACCGCACCCGATAACGACTGTGGCGGCCTGCTCTTTTCGGTTGCCGGTGAGGTCATTCCTGATCTGGCATTATACACCAATACCCGGCGCACACAAGCCCGGCTACAGGCGGAGGCTTCCTGCAAGCCCTCTGTTCAGGTGCCAGGCACTTTTCAAACCCATTCAGATGACCGAACCTGGCTACCCCGGCTCGAACCCCACCTGGATGGGCACGACTGCCGTCAAGGATGGCAACCTCCCAGGAAATGCCCCCAGCTCATTGACGCTTCCTCAGTAGGCGGGTATAATGCAAAGATGCGTGGTACTACGATGGAGGTGAGGGGGTGCCTGGTGATGGATGCAAAACACTCGAATGACGACCGCATAGCGTTTGAGGGTACGTTGCAGCAGCTCCTGGAAAAGGTCGAGAGCGGAGAGATGATCCCCAAGTTGCAGGCCTCACACGCTCCCCCCTGCAAGTTCTGGACTGCCTTCCAGGTGATCAACGGCATCCGCCACATGGCTCCCGTGATTCATGGCCCGAAGGGCTGCACCTACTCGGTCGCCAGCACCTACAAGATGCGTGGCTGCGAGTATCGCGGCGTCCCCCTGGAGCCGACCTCCTGCACCGCCCAAAATGAGGCCGACGTGGTGTACGGCGGCGAAGGCAAGCTTCTGGAAGCGATCAAAGAGGCTGACCAAAGGTATCATCCTGAACTGATCGTCGTTCTCTCGTGCTGCTGCTCTGGGATCACCGGCGACGACGTCGAGACGGTCGCCCAGATCGCTGCACAAGAGGTGAATGCCCGCGTGCTGGCCATCCGCAGCGAAGGCTTTGGCGGGGACTTTCGCAGCGGCTATGAGGATGCCTTCAAGGTGCTCATGGACCTGATGGAACCACGGCGAGAGGTGATGAAAGGGACCATCAACATCATCGGCGCGCGGGAAGGCCCGACCTACACCGAGTGGATCGAGGACCTCAACGAGATCGAGCGGCTCGTCTATGCCATTGGCGCCAAGATCAACGGCGTTCTCTGTGGTGGGTGCACCGTGGAGCAGATCCGCAGGGCTGCCTCCGCCGAGCTGAATGCCTCCTGGTGCTACGACTGGGGCCAAAAGCTGGGCGATCTGATGGAAGAGCGGTTCGGCGTCCCCTACGCCCGCACAGGCCAGCCCTATGGCCCGGCGGCGACCGAGGAATGGATCATGGGCGTGGCGCTGCCGCTGGGCCTGGACAAGCAGGCCCGGGAGGTGATCCGCAAGGAGACCGCGGCCGTCGGCGAGGAATTGGACACGCTGCGCCGCTGCTTCGAGGGCAAGACGGCGTTGATCGAGATCTCGGACTTTCCTGGCCCGATCCGCGCGTTATCTCTCGCCAGGATGGCGGAAGAGTTCGGCGCCCACCCCATCGTCGTCAACCTGCACCCCTACACCGTCAAGGAACGGATGCCCAGCATCAAGTTCCTGTTGCAGCAGGGGCAGAACCCCGAGGTGATCCTGACCAGGGGGCTTTTCTCGTTGGGGAGCTTTAACGTCTCGTCAGAGACCCAGAGCGAAGTGGAGATAGTCGCCGCGCGATACGACAATGCCATCTACCTGGGCAGCCCGCTCCGGCAGCCCGGCATCTCTCAAGTGAACATGACCACCATCACGGGCTATCCTCAGTACGGCTACCAGGGGATCAGAAACATGGCCAGGCTGGTGCAATCCGGCATGGAGCACGCCACCCATCCCCGCTCCAGGCTGTTCAAGAAGGTGCTCTATGGGTAGCGGAGCCATGGCGCAGACGACCGAGAGGACGAGCGAGACCGCCGTGCCGCGAGCCACCCCGCAAAGGTGTCACGATCCCTACCTCCGCTGCGCGCTCTACGGCGCGGCTCAGACCGCCCTGGGGGTCACCGGTTGCTGCGTGCTGTCGCACTCGCCACAAGGGTGCCATCAACTCGTCGAGGCGGCTTTCGGGTGGCAGAACGCGGATTACACCGAGACCCTGACGCTGTGCACCAAGCTGTGTGAGGACGAGATCGTCCACGGCGGAGAGGACCTGTTGGCGCGGACGATCCTGGAAGCGCGGGAACTGGACGTGCCGATCATGTTCGTCGTCACTGCCTGCGGCCCCGAGATTGTCGGGGATGACATCGTGGCCGTGTGCGAGGATGTGCGCTCGCAGGTGGATTTCCAGATCGTGCCTATCCAGTGTGCGGGCTTTCGCGGCGACCAGAACCAGGGCACAGACATCGCGCTGGATGCTATGCTCAAGCACATGGTCACTGGCGGCCGCGACGATCGCCGCATCCCGCGTTCGGTGTGTCTGATCGCTCCCCACGCCAATGCCAATCCGACCTGGATGGGGGACCTGGCCTGGGTCAAGCAGTCCCTCGCGCAGATGGGGGGCACGGTCCTGGCGACCCTGACCCACGATACACCCCTCGGCGAGTTTCAACACGTCCCCCTGGCGCAGGCGTGCATCGTCCTCAGCCACGACGCCGGACAGCGGGCGGCCGATTATCTGGCCGAGCGCTATGGAATCGAGCAATGGTGCCACGGATTGCCCCTGCCCGTGGGATTCACCAACACTCGCCGCTGGCTTACCGAGTTGGGGCGAAGGTTGGAAGCCGAGCAGGAGGCGCAGCGGCTCATCGCCCAGGGAGAAAAGGTGGTGGTGGAGACGTGCCGCCGCAAATGGCTGGAGCAGTCCGGGATGCACCGGGCACCGGCGGCTGTCGTCGCCGACGCCACGGTGGGCGTTCCGTTGCTTCGCCTGCTCACCGAGGACCTGGAGATGCTCCCGACCCTGATCTGCCTGCGGTCCGGCCAGGCGGGGACCCGGAAGATGCTGGAGCGCGAACTGGAGGAGCTGGGCCTTTGTGTAAAAGTGCTGTACGATACCGACGTCTACCAGTCGAAAATGGCGCTGGCACAGGTCCAGCCCGAGATCGTCCTGGGCAGTAACATCGAGCGACACGCTGTCGAGGAATTGGGAATTCCTTTCGTCATCCAACTGGTGAACCCCATTGCGCGGTTCCGCATGATCAATCGGGCCTACTTTGGCTACACAGGGTTGTTGAACCTCATCGAGACCATCCAAAACGACTGGTTAGATCGATACCGGTCCAAGCAGCGACGATACCAGGCGAGGTGGTAGATGCGACAGATCGCCATATACGGCAAGGGAGGGATCGGCAAGAGTACCGTTTCCTCCAACCTTTCGATGGCGCTGCGCGAGCGCGGTCTGGAAGTG
>DATKTN010000348.1:0-18075 GCA_035531135.1 Anaerolineae bacterium | reverse complement strand
CTCAGCATACCTTCGCATAGTCATTAGGATCAGCGAACCAACTGTCGAACAACTGCCCCAGACGAAACAACAGGCTATGCGAATGGAGTACTAGCGCGACACGGCCGCCTCCAGCAGCGCGGTGCCGATCTCGACCGCCGTCTCGGCCGACTCCGCGTGCTCGATCAGCACGCTGATCGCGTAGCGTGTGTCGCCGCTCGCTGGGGCCACGCCGATGAACCACGCGTGTGGTGGCCGTTCTTCTCCAGCGACGGCGACCCCCCAATGCCCGGCAACGTTCTCCCCGTAGCGATCCCAGGCCGCCAGCAGTGCGCGAGCGTCATCTCGCGCCAGGACGGTGCGGCGCTCGCCGGCGCCGGGCTGCGTCTCCCAGTCTCCCTCTGTGTCTTGCACACGGAGCACCAGCCGGGGGGCGACCATTTCCCCCTCGTCCGCCAGCGTCGCGGCCACCAGCGCCATGTGCAATGGGGAAACCGTCAGCCCGCCTTGCCCGGTCGCCTCGGCCCGCAGCGCCGCCTCCGTCGAGACCACGGCCGGGTCCCAGTCAGCAGCCACGGTCGGGATCTCCAGCGAGGGTGGGGTGGTGAGGCCCCAGCGCTCCACCGCCGCTTCCAGGTTGCCTGCGCCCAACTGTTCGCCCAGACCTGCGAACGGTGCCGGGCAACCGGCCGCGTAGGCAGCGCCCAGCGTCGTCGCTCTGGAGAGGGGCGTGCTGCACCCCACCTGCGTGCCGTTCACGACGATCGTCGCCGTAGAGTTCGTGGTGGGCGTGGAGAGATCGACCAGGCCCTTGGACAACGTCTCGGCGATGACCACCGTCTGCAGCGCCGCTCCTGGCTGGTACAGGCCCTGCGTGGCGCGGTTGACCAGTGGGGCGGCGGGATCCTCGCGCAACACCTCCCATTCCTCGTCCAGTGCTTCTGGGTCGAACGTTGGGCTGGAGCCCAGTGCCAGGATCTCGCCGCTCGTGGCGTCGAGCAGGACCACGGCCCCGGCGTGTCCTTCCAGCGCCCGTTGGGCCTCGATCTGCAGTCCGGCGTCCAGCGTCAGTCGCGCGTCCCGTCCCTGCGGGGGGCGGTGGAGCAATTCCTCCCACGCGGCCTGCCACCCACCGCGATCTGCCTCCCCTCGCAGTTCGTCGTCGAAAGCCGCCTCAATCCCCCCCGTGCCGTGGCGCAGGCTGGCGTAACCGACGGCCGGCGCGGCCCCCGGGACCCGGTAGCGACGTGTGACGGTGCCGTCGTCCGCCATCTCTACGTCGGCCAGCACAGCCCCATCCCGGTCCAGGATGCGTCCCCGCACGATCCGCTGCTCGTACAGCACGCGGCGGGGGTTGTCGTCGCGGGCGCCCAGCTCGTCAGCGCGGACGACGGCCCAGTAGCCGCACACGGCGACCAGGAGCGCCAGCGCCAGCAGCAGCGCGCCGGCCAGGTAAAGGATTGGCTGCTGGTCCATGGGACTTTTCTCGGACGTGGGACCTCGAACTTTAGGCGTAGGACCGGATATGTGGAGGAGAAGGCCGAGCGCGATAAAGCTGGTCAGGAGCGAACTGCCGCCGTAGGAGACCAAGGGCAGCGTGACGCCGGCGATAGGGGCCAGTTTGGCGTTTCCGGCCATGATGACCCAGGCCTGGATCACCCATCCGGCGGCCAGCCCCGCGGCCAGGAACCGCTCGAAGGGACGCGCGGCTCGGGCAGCGATGCGGAAGCCGCGAAACATGGACACCCCGTACAGGGCGACGACGACCAGTGTCCCTGCCAGGCCGAATTCCTCCCCGATGGCCGCGAACACAAAGTCGGTGTGCACGGCCGGGATGTACGTCGGGCTGCCCAATCCCAGCCCCTGCCCGAAAACCCCCCCGGCGCCAAAGGCCAGCAAACTCTGTACGATCTGGAAGGCGCGGTCGGCCGCCTCCGGCCACGGGTTGAGCCAGCCGTCCACCCGCAGCGCGATCCGGTCGGAGAGCCGGTAGCCCGCCAGCCCGACGACGAAGAAGAGAACCAGCCCGGCGGCGACGTATCCCCACTGGCCCGTCGCCAGGTACAACATCGCCAGAAACGTGAAAAAGAACAGCATCGCCGCGCCCAGGTCCTGTTGCCACGCCAGCAGCACCATCGCCAGCCCGAACATCGCCAGGAGCGGGCCCACGTATGCCAGCGGGGGGAACCGCCAGCGTCCTACCTTCCATCCTTCCGAGATGAGCAGATCCCGTCGTTCGGCCAGGTAGGAGGCCAGGTAGACAACCATCAGGAGTTTCAGCGGCTCGGAGGGTTGGAAGTACACGCCCCACGCCCCCAGCCACAGGCGCGGCCCGTAGCCAGAAGGATTGACGCCAAGGACGAGCGTGGCCGCCAGCAGCGCCAGCCCTCCAAAGAGCCAGGTATAGCGGAACCGCCGCAGCCAGCGCAGATCACGGCTCAACCGGACGACGGCCAGCAGCGCACCCGTCGAGATGAGCAGCCAGGTTGCCTGCCTCAGCAGAAAGTTGATCGCCAGCCGCGCGATGAGCAGGAGGCCCAGCCCGGTCAGCAATGCGCCCACGGGCAACAGGAGGGGGTCGTGGTGAGGGAGAAAGCGCGAAAGTAGCACGTGGGCTGAGCCAAAACAAACGGCAAAGGAGAGAAACGCAAAGGCCAGGCGAAAGACGTCAAATTGTGAACTGTCTGGCGAGTCGTTCGCCGCCAGCGTGACGGTGCCGACGAGGAAGAAGGCAGCGGCGATGAGGAGCAATTTGCGCTCGCGGTGGATGCTGGTCTCAGTTGCGATCTGCATGGGTTCTTGGTGTGCGCTCCCCGTCCCCGTCCTCGACTTCGGCCCCTGGATTTCAGACCTCGGACGGTCGGACTTTGTCACCCTTTGATCACTGCCAGTGGCCGCAGGCGGGCGACTTTGCGCGCGATCCCTGCGCCGTGCACGACCTCGACCACGTGGCTGACGTCCTTGTACGCCTGCGGTGCCTCCTCCGCCAGACCCTTGTTGCTCCCGGCGCGGACGACGATTCCCTGCTCCTCCAGTTCCTTCCTCAGGTCCGCTCCCGAGACCGTCTTGCGGGCTCGCGTGCGGCTCATCACCCGCCCGGCCCCGTGGCACGTCGAGCCGAAGGTCAGTTCCATCGCCTTCTGGGTGCCCACCAGCACGTAGGAGGCGGTACCCATCGACCCGGGCACGAGCACTGGCTGGCCCACGTCGCGGTAGTCGGCGGGCAACCCCGCGTACCCCGGCCCGCAGGCGCGGGTGGCACCCTTGCGGTGCACGCACAGCCTCATCCGCCGCCCGTCGACCTCGTGCTCCTCGAACTTGGCGATGTTGTGGGCCACGTCGTAGACCTGGAACAGGTCAAAGTCGCTCACCTTGCCGGCCAGGACTTGTTCGAACGCCTCCCGTACTCCCATGGCCAACACCTGCCGGTTGACGAAGGCATAGTTGACCGCGCAGGCCATCGCTGCGTAGTACGCCCGTCCCTCGGGGGAGTCGATCGGCGCGCACACCAGCTCCCGGTCCGGCAATTGCAGCCCATACTTCCGCACCGCCGACTGCAGTCCTCTCACGTTGTCGTCGCACACCTGGTGGCCAAAGCCGCGCGATCCGCAGTGGATCTGGACCACGGCCTGGTCCTCCCACAGGCCGAAGGCCTGCGCAACCTCCTCGTCGTAAACCTCCTCGACTACGTCGATCTCTAGAAAGTGGTTGCCCGCGCCCAGCGACCCCACCTGGGGGCGACCTCGTTCCTTCGCCCGGGCGCTCACTTTGCTCGGATCGGCGCCGGCCAGGCAGCCTTGCTCCTCCGTGTGTGCCAGGTCCTCCTGCCGCGCCAGGCCCCGCTTCAGCGCCCACTTAACCCCGTGCGTCACCAGTTCATTCAACTCTCGCTCGGAGACCCGCATGCGCCCTTTCCCGCCCACGCCACTCGGGCAGGCCCGGTAGAGCGCCGCCGTGAGCTCCTGCACGTACGGACCGACCTCCTCCTGCTCCAGGTGTGTGCCCAGCAATCGCACGCCGCAGTTGATGTCATACCCGACGCCGCCGGGCGAGATGGTGCCCGTGTCCACCCGCATGGCCGCCACGCCGCCGATGGGGAAGCCGTACCCCTGGTGAAAGTCTGGCATCGCTAGCGCGTACTTGACGATACCCGGCAGCGTCGCCGTGTTGGCCAATTGCTCCACCGTCCGGTCACGGAAGGCCGCGTCAAAGAGTTCTGCGTCGCCGAACAGCCGCGCCGGCACGCGCATGTCATCCCGGGTAGCCTTGGGCAACTCCCAGATGTACTTGTCGACCCGCTGAAAATCGCTTTTCTGTACCATCTCCTGCCTCCTTCAGACGTCAAACACGATCGTGGTCTCGTAGCCTGCGTCGGTGTGCACAATCTCCAGGTCGCTGAACGTGACCGCCTTGATGTGCTGCCGGTGACGCGTCACCGGCCCGCCCCGGGCGACGGCTCGCAACCGGCTCGGTGTGACCTCCAGCATGTCGAAATCGGTAAAGACGCAGCCATCCCGCTCGCTCAGGTACAGCAGTTCACCCAGCCAGGCGACCAGGAGCGTCTCAGCGTCGTAGGCGGTTAGATCGATCGTGCGCTCGATCGTCTGGCCCATCCCCTCGGCGTCGGCCATCTGGCAGGCCATGCCGCGAGCAGCGTGCGCAAACAGCTCGGCCGGGTCGCGCCCCCAGACCCGAATCGCGATGTCGGCAGTGTGTTCGACCTCCTCAAAGTGTCTGTCCATCCCGCCCCCATCCTACCATAAACGGCCGGTAAATCAAGCCCAGACGACCCTAAGGGTCTTCCAGCCCAGACCCTAAGGGTCTTCCTAGACCCTTAGGGTCTTTAGTGGTATAATCCCGCTCGTCGTCTGCTAGAACCATACCTTCATTTTGGAGGCAACTGCGTGAAACTGCACGAGTACCAGTCGAAGCGGCTCTTTGCCACTCACGGTGTGCCGATTCCGCGTGGAGACGTCGCTGCCACGCCTGAGGAGGCACGCCGCATCGCTGAGGAATTGGGAGGAACCGTCGTCGTCAAGTCCCAGGTGCTCGTCGGCGGGCGCGGTAAGGCCGGTGGTATCCGGTTGGCCCGCACACCCGACGAGGCCGAGGTCGTGGCTGGCGAGATCCTGGGGATGGAGATCAAGGGACTGCCCGTTCGCAAGGTTCTGTTGGACGAGGCGGCCGACATCCAGCAGGAGATCTATCTGGGCATCGTCGTCGATCGCGCCAATCGCCGCCCGGTGATGATGGCTTCCTCCGAGGGCGGTGTCGAGATCGAGGAGGTCGCTCGCACCGACCCCGAGGCGATCAAAAAAGTCCTCATCGATCCCTTCGTGGGCCTGCGCGGCTACCAGACGCTGGCGCTGGCCAAGGGTATCGGGCTGGCGGCCGAACACCGCCGTGCTTTCGACCGCATCGCCCGCGGGTTATACGAGTCGTTCCTGGCCTGCGATGCCTCGTTGGCCGAGATCAACCCGCTGGTCGTCACCGCTGCCGGTGACCTGCTGGCCGTGGACGGCAAGATGGTGCTCGACGACAACGGCCTCTTCCGCCACCCGGACCTGGCCCAGATGCGAGACGTGGACGAGGAGACCGCGACCGAGCGAGAGGCGCGTGAGGCTGGCTTGAGCTACGTCCAGCTCGACGGCGAGATCGGCTGCATGGTCAACGGGGCCGGGCTGGCGATGGCGACGATGGACATCATCAAGCACTTTGGCGGCGGCCCGGCCAACTTTCTCGACATCGGCGGCGGGGCCAAGGCCGAGCGAGTGGCGGCAGCGTTACGCCTGATCCTGGCCGACCCCAACGTCGAGGCGGTGCTGTTCAACATCTTTGGCGGCATCACCCGCTGCGATGAGGTGGCCAGGGGCATCGTCGCTGCCTTCGAGGAGGTCAGACCGACCGTCCCGTTGGTCGCGCGGCTGGTCGGGACGAACGAGGCGGAGGGACGCGCGATTCTGGATGATTCGGGCTACCGGTTGATCACCGTGACGACGCTGGCTGAGGCGGCGCAGAAGGCGGTCGCCGCCGCCAGGGGCGTCGCCGCCGCCAAGGGCGAAGCCGCCGCCAGGGGCGAGTTGGGGGCATAGGGGGAAGACGATGGCAATTCTGGTTGACAAGAACACCCGGCTGCTCGTGCAGGGCATCACCGGTCGCGAGGGCGAGTTCCACTCTGGCCAGATGATCGAATACGGCACGCAGGTTGTGGCGGGGGTCACACCCGGCAAGGGCGGGCAGCGGGCCTGCGATGGCCGGGTCCCCGTGTTCGACACCGTCGCCGAGGCGGTCGCTGCAACCGGACCGAATGCGTCTGTCGTCTACGTGCCGGCTCGCTTCGCCGCCGACGCCATCCTCGAGGCGGCCGACGCTGGCATTCCGCTCGTCGTCTGCATCACCGAGGGCGTCCCCACGCTCGACATGATCCGGGTGTGCGCCTACCTGGATCAGAAGGGGGCGCGGCTCGTCGGCCCCAACTGTCCCGGGCTCCTCTCCCCGGGCCAGGCGAAGGTCGGTATCATGCCCGGCCACATCGCGATCCCTGGTCCCGTCGGCGTCGTCTCCCGCTCCGGCACACTCACCTACGAGGTCGTCTACGCGCTCACCGCGCGTGGCATCGGCCAGACCACCTGCATCGGCATCGGCGGCGATCCAATCATTGGCACGACCTTTATCGACGTCCTGGAGATGTTTGAGAACGATCCGCTGACCGAGCAGGTCGTGCTCATCGGCGAGATCGGCGGCAGCGACGAGGAGCGGGCCGCGCGCTTTATCGCCGAGCGCATGACCAAGCCGGTCACGACCTTTATCGCGGGGCGGACAGCGCCGCCGGGCAAGCGCATGGGCCACGCCGGTGCCATCATTCAGGGTGGCACGGGCACGGCTGCCGAAAAGATCGCGGCGTTTGAGGCCGTCGGCGTGCCGGTCGCCGATCACCCGGAACAGATCCCTGACCTCGTGGCACACAACTAGCGCTCAAACGCAGAGTGGACGGTAGACAGGGCCTCCCCCCCCCCCCGTCTACCGTTTACCGTCTACCTTCTTATGGCCAAGCGTACACGTCGACTCGACTGGTGTCTCCTGCTCGCCCTGGTGCTGGCGCTCGTCGCCGCTGGCCCGTTCCTCGCCCGCCCCGGCCTCCCGCGTGAAACGGACGCCGAGCTCCACGTCTATCGCGCCGCCGAGCTGGGCCACACGCTCCGCGCGGGTAGCGTCTATCCGCGCTGGGCCCCCGACTTTTACCTCGGCTACGGGTATCCCATCTTTAACTACTACGCCCCGCTGACCTACTACCTGGCCAACCTGTTCGACCTGCTGCCGGGCGTCGACATCGTGGGCGGGGTCAAGGCCGTGTTCGTCCTGGGGCTCTTTGTCGCTTCGCTGGGGGCTTACCTGCTGGGGCGCGAGCTCTTTGGTCCCGCAGCGGGTGTGCTGGCCGCCGCTTGCTTCACGTTCGCCCCCTACGTCGTCGTCATCGACCCGCATGCCCGGGGCGACCTGGCGGAGCATTTCGCCGTCTGCCTGCTCCCACTGGCCTTTTGCGCCTTCCACCGCTTGATGGGAGGCGGGGGCCGGGGGGCGTTGCTGGGCAGCGTGCTGGCGCTCGCCGCGCTCGTGTTCAGCCACAACCTGCTCGGCCTGGTGGCGGGGGGCCTGTTGCTGGCCTATTGGGCCTGGGAGGTGCTGTTCAGCACGGGCCGCAACTGCGCGGGGTGGGGGGCGCTGGCGTTTGCGCTGGCCGCAGCGCTGATCGCCTTTTTCTGGCTGCCGGCGCTGTGGGAGCGTGGTGCGATCAAGCTGAACGTCGTCGGCCCGGGCCACTTTGACTTCCACGAGCACTTTCTCTCGCCGGGCGAACTGCTGGCCCCCTCGCGCCCGTTCGACCTGGGCGCGACGGCCCCCCGGTACCAGTTTAACCTGGGCCTGGCGCAGTGGGTGCTGGCGCTCCTGGCGGTGGGCGCGCTCGTGGTCGTGGGATTCCGCAAGGTGTTCACCCGATCCTCTCCCACATCTCCACACTCCCCCATACCCCCACACTCCCATACCCTCCTCCTCTATTTCCTCCTGGCTGGCCTCGGGCTCGTCTTCCTCATGCTGCCTGTCTCTACGCCCATCTGGGAGCACGTGCCGGGGATGGCCTATCTCCAGTTCCCGTGGCGGTTGCTGGGATCGGCCAACCTGATGCTGGCGGTGTGCGCGGCGGGCGGTGCATCGTTGCTGCCCGCCCGCCGCTGGCGCAATCCGGCGCTGGCGGCGACGCTGGGCGCAGTCTTGTTCCTGGCGCTGCCGGTGCTATATCCTCCCATGTGGCCGCCTGATTTCGGCAGCACCGCGCCTCGCGACATCATCGAGTGGGAGCTGCGTTCCCAGGCGCTCGGCACGACCTCGACCGGCGACTTTGTCCCGGTCAAGGCCGCACGAGTGCCCATGCATCCCGAGGCGAGCCTCGTCGAGTCCATCGCCGGGCCTGGCCCGGCGGACAGGGTCAATCGTGCGTCGCTGCCCGGTGATGCCAACGTCCGCATCGTCGAGCACGGGCCGGTGCACGACCGCTTCGCCGTTTCCACCCCGGCCAAGTTCGTCCTGCGCCTGTTTACGTTCTACTTCCCCGGCTGGCGGGCCTACGTGGATGGCCAGGAGGTCGACATCGATGTAGCCGCTCCCGAAGGCTTCATCACGCTGCGGGTGCCCGAGGGCGAGCACGAGGTGCTGGTGCGGTTTGAGGACACGCCGCCGCGCACGGCAGGATGGATCATCTCGGTCGCCGCCCTGGCCCTCCTGATCGCCGCCCTCGTTCTATTCCCTTCCCCCCATCTCCATCCTCCATCCTCCCTCCTCCATTCTCCATTCTCCATTCTCCATCCTCCACCCTCCATCCTCCATCCTCCATTCTCCATTCTCCATTCTCCATTCTTCTGGCTGTCCGGCGTGCTTCTCCTCTTTGTCATCGTCAAGGGCGCGATCATAGATCCTCACGACGACTGGCTGCGCTACACCTCGCCGCAAGGCCAGGCGTGGGCCGCCCAGCACGAGTTGCGGGCCGTTTTCCAGGGGGACGGCGACGGACAGATCGAGCTGCTGGGGTACGACCTGCCCCGCCAGCGCGTCCGTTCCGGCGATGCGTTTCCTGTCTTGCTCTATTGGCACGCGCTGAGACCGCTGGATGCGAACTACCAGTCTTTCTTGCACGTGGCCCGGCCGCTGCACATCCTGTGGGGACAGGAGGATCACCTCAACCCGGGCGACCTGCCGACGAAGCGCTGGCCGGTCGACAGGTACGTGCGCGATGAGTACGAGATTCAGGTCCTGCCGGGGACACCGCCGGGCGAGTACGCGCTCAACGTCGGGCTCTACTCGATGGCCGGAGGCTACCGGCTGCAGCGGGTGGACGAGCGAGGGCAGCCCACCGGCGATAGCCTGGTCCTGGCGTCGGTGCAGGTCGAGCGCCCGCGCCGCCAGCCCCGGCCGGCTGAGCTGAACGTGACCCACCCGGTGACGGTGACCTTCCCGAGTGCGGGCATCACGCTGCTGGGCTACACTCAGCCCTATCCTGAGATGGAGTGGCCGGCCGCGTGGCCCATCACGCTCTTCTGGCGTGCTGACCGCGACCGGCCTGCCGCGCGGTCCCGAGATCTGGTGATGATGGACCCCGAGGGGAACGAGGTGTGGCGGGTCTCGGGAGCGCCGGCCGACTATCCCTTCGAGGCCTGGCAGGCGGGCGAGATCGTGCGCGACCCGCTTCTGTTTGTCGCGACGCCCCCTGCCAGTCTGGCGACGGCCCCCGTCAGCCCGGTGACGGCCCCCGTCAGCCCGGTGACGGTCGAGTACCGGTTTGGTGTCACGCTGCTGCTGTCCGAGGGGGCAGACGAACCCTTTGCGTCGCTCGGCAGCGTCAGGTTCCACGTGAACGAGAATGAGGAGGAAGAAAAATGACTGCGATGACCAGGCGCGAGCGGCTGATGGCCGCGATCCGTGGTGAACCGGTGGACCGCCCCCCGGTGGCGTTGTGGCGCCACTTCCCGGGCGACGACCAGCGCCCCGAGGACCTGGCGGCGGCGACGGTTGCCTTCCAGCGCCGCTACGACTTTGACTTTGTCAAGGTCACGCCGGCCAGCAGTTTCTGTCTCCGCGACTGGGGGGCCCAGGATCGTTGGGTGGGCAGCCTGGAGGGGACCCGTGAATACACCGTGTATCCCATTCAAACGCCCGAGGACTGGCGCAGCCTGCGTCCGCTCGATCCTGTCCAGGGACTGCTGGGCGCGCAGTTGCGCTGTCTGCGCCTCATCGCGGACGAACTGATGGGCCAGGTCCCGTTCATCCAGACCATATTCAGCCCGCTGGCCCAGGCCAAGAACCTGGTCGGCCCGGAGCAGTTGCCGGTGCATCTGCGCCGCTACCCAGATGCAGTGCGCGCCGGGCTGGACGCGATCACCGAGACGGCCGTCCGTTTTGTGCACGCCGCACGCGAGACGGGCATCGCCGGCCTGTTCTACGCTGTACAGCACGCACAGTACGGGCTGCTCAGCGAGGAGGAGTACGCCGTCTTTGGCCGTACCGACGATCTCCGGATATTGGAGGCGGCGCAGGGGTTGTGGCTGAACGTGCTGCACCTGCACGGCACGGACGTGATGTTCGACCGCGTGGCGGACTACCCGGTCCAGGTGATCAACTGGCACGACCGGGAGACGCCGCCGACGTTGGCCGAGGCGCTGCATCGCTTTGGCGGGGCGGTATGTGGCGGACTACAGCGCTGGGATGTGGTCGTGCGGTCCACCCCCGACCAGGTGCGGGCACAGGCCATGGATGCAATCGCGCAGACCGGAGGGCACCGTTTTGTCCTCGGTACGGGTTGTGTCACGCCTGTCGTGGCACCTGTGTCAAACATCCGGGCGGTGCGAGAGGCGGTTGAGGCAGGCAGGAGGTAAGCTAGCGCTTCGAGTGCTGTTTGAGCGTGCGTGCCAGGATGTCTTCCCGTTCAGCCCGTTCAGATAGATCGGGCGATCGGCGCTTTCCGTGGCGACGTCCGCGTCCCCGCCGTTCAGCCTGAGCCCGATGAAGTGCGATTTCCATCACCGTCATGGCGGGTTCTTCCTCAGGCTCGTCCTCGATTTCGTCCGCGATGCCCATCATCGTCAGGTCAATGCGTCGTCGTTGCCGGTCGAGGTTCAGGATGCGCACCTCGACCTCGTCGCCCACCTTGACCAGTTCAGATGGGTCGCGGACGTAGCCTGTGGACATCTCCCGGACGTGCAGCAGCCCGGCCCGCTCGGCGCCGACGTCGACAAAGGCCCCGTAGCGTTCGAGCCGTGTCACAGTACCGGTGTAGATTTGCCCTTCCTCCAACTCGCTCCAGTCCACCTGGGGGGGCTCGACCATCGTCAGGCCGATGCGGCCCTTCTCCGAGTTTACCTTGGTGACCCATACAGTCACGGCGTCCCCCGGCTGAACGACGTCGGCGACGCGGTTCACCCGCCTTGGGGCAAGCTGGGAGATGTGCACCACGCCGGCGTATGCGAGCCCGATGTCCACCACCGCGCCGTACAACTGCGTGTCCTTGACGACGCCTTGCAGGCGCATCTTGGGTTGCAGATCGGCGATCGTAAGTTCTTCCGTCACACCAAACTCCTCTCGCAAAAAGGTTATTTGATCGAGGGCATTATAGTCCAGGATGCGCACGTGTCAAGTATCCCCGTTTCAATGCCTTCGCATAGTCATTAGCTGCTAAACTTACCTGTCCTAGCCCATTTTCTCTCGACGGCATCATAGGCTATGCGAAAAAGACTGCCAGCAAGACTCCAGTCCCTTTCACACGACGAGCGGACCTACCACGCTGCGTTGGGGAAGGTGACGACACCCGCGTGAATGCCCACGCGCTTGTACATCTTTACGCCGCTGTAGGGCTCGTTCAGGATCCCATCGTGGATGGCCCAACTGCGACCCCGCACGCTGTGCTCCGCCCCCGGACGCCGGAACGGCGTGGAGCCATCCAGCCGCTGGTGTAGCAGCCCCCCAGCGCCAAATTCCTTGTGAATCCATTCCATCCGGCCCAGCCCCAGCATGTACGCAAAGCCGAGCCGCTCGAACAGGATCGCGTTGTGATAGGCCAGCGGCTGGATGTAGAATGCGTCGTGGTGCAGCGCAGCGACGAACTGTTCCAGGATCGGCGCCAACCTCCGGGTCGCACCCAGCCCGCGGTGCACCTGCGCGGGCGCCAGCCCTGCCTCCATCGCCCTCACCTCCGCCTCGATGTGGCGCGCCAGCGTGCCGAAATACGTCAACGTGCCGTCCGGCAGGCGATCGACGTCAAACCGCTCCGAATAGGGGTCGTTGAGGATGAACATCGTCACCTCGATCTGGTTGTTCGGCGTGTCCGCCAACTGCACGTATAACACCGGGTCCTCCGCGTCCCAGGCGTGGCGCAACGACAATTCTACCGACGAGATCCCCGTCTGGCACTCGAACAGCGACCGCCCCTGGCGATCGGCCAGCGTCTCTGGATCGATCCCAAGGCGGAGCAGAATCTCGAGCGGTACCAGGTGGCGATAGACCTGCAGCATCTGTTCGAGCGGCAGGCTGTTGACCTGGCCGATGGAGTACAGATCCAGGTCCTGCAAGAGTGGGGGAGGGTGTCTCGTTCGCGTCGCCGCCGGCTTTATCACCTGCTCCGTTCCTTCAGCGCCCGGTCAATATCCCGCTCCGCGTCCCGCTTCGCGATCGTCTGGCGCTTGTCGTACTTGCGCTTGCCCCGCGCCAGCGCGATCTCGACCTTGGCCCGTCCCTCCTTCAGGTACAGTCGCACGGGCACGATCGTGTACCCCCGCTCGTGCACACGAGCGATGAGCCGGTCGATCTCGCGGCGGTGGAGCAGCAGTTTGCGCGGACGGCGTGCCTCGTGGCCATACCGCCCCGCCGGGTCGTATGGCGCGATGTGCACGTTGAACAGCCACAGCTCCCCGTCGCGGGGTTGGACGTATCCGTCGCTCAGGTTCACCCGCCCGGCGCGGATCGATTTGATCTCCGTCCCCATCAGGACCAGGCCGGCCTCGCGTCGATCTTCGAGGGTAAAATCGCGACCGGCCTTACGGTTGGTGGCAATGACCTTGATGCCCGCCATCATTCACCCGCAAGTATGTACTCGACGGCCCGCTCCAGTTGGGGGTCCACGTCCGGCTCCACCTCCTCCTCCGGCCAGGGGACCTCGATGTCCGGCGCGAGCCCATCGCCATGGATGGCCCGGTTGTTCGGCGTGAACCACAGCGCAGCGGTGACCCGCAGCTCGGAGCCGTCGCTGAGCGTGAACGGGCGCTGCACCGATCCTTTGCCGAACGTGAGTTCTCCGATCAAGACGGCCCGTTCCCGATCCTGCAGCGCGCCGGCCACGATCTCTGCCGCACTGGCGCTGCCTCTGTCCACCAGCACGACGAGCGGAACGTCCTCCCCCACGTCACCGGGGTGGGCCTCGAACGACTTTTCCCTGCCGTCGCTCCAGCGCTCGATCAGAATCGCGCCGTCGTCCAGAAACAGGTCGGCGACGTCCACAGCCTGGTCCAACCAGCCTCCCGGGTTCCCGCGCAGGTCAAAGATGATCGCCTGCGGCTCCTGGGCCAAAAGCTCCTCCAACCCTTCCACCATCCGCTCGCCCGCCGTCGCGCTAAAGTCGTACAGCCGGATGTACCCGATGCCATCGTCGCGCAGCTCCACCTCGGTGATGGCGATCTCGAGCCGCGCCCGCGTGACGGTGACCTCGAACGGCTCGGCCACGCCTTCACGCTCGATCAGCAGCGTGACCTCGGTGCCCTCCGGGCCGCGGATCAGGCCGATGGCCTCATACAACGTCACGCCGACGATGGAGACGCCGTCCACCCCGAGGACCCGGTCGCCGGCGCGGATGCCGGCCTGCTCGGCCGGTCCGCCTTCGAAAGGCTCCACGATCTCCACCGTGCCTTCCTCGTCCATCCCCACGAACGCGCCGATGCCCTCAAATTCACCGGTGGCGTCCTCGGAGATGATGGCCGCGATGCTCGACTCGATGAACGCGGTATAGTCGTCGCCCAGCGTGCTCAACATGCCGCGGATGGCGGCGTAGGTCAACTCCTGCATATCCGGCAGTTCGCCGTAAAAGTGGCGCTGCACCAGGTCCCACACCTCCCAGAAAAGCTGAAAGGTCTCCTCGTCCTCGTTCGACGGTGTGGGGATGGGCACCGGCGTGGGCGTGGGCCCGGCGTCGGGGCCTCCCTCCACTTCCACCCGTTCCGGTGCGGGAGAAGGCGGCGAAGGCTCCGGCGCAGTCTCCGGGGCCGCGGCCAACCGCGTCGGCAGCACGCCCCCCCCGACCAACAGGTAAGCCGAACCAAAACCTGCCAGGAACACGCCCGCTGTAAGCACCAGCAGGATCGTGCTCGCCAGCATGCACCTTGTCACGTTACGAATCGTGCTATCCATCCACAAAACTCCTCAAACATATCCCAAAGCTGGCTCGAGGCGGACCACAGACTTTTGCGAGCTTTTGCGAACTCAGTCGAGCCGTCCGCCGCCCCAGCAAAGCGGGCTCAACGCTGCGACCGCAGGTAGGCCACGGCACGGTCCAGTGGCTCGTCCTGCGGGCCCTGCGGGCCATCCCCGCTCGGAACCGTGACGTCGGGCGTCAGGCCCCGTCCCTGGATGCGGTGCCGGTTGGGCGTCAGCCAGATCGCCGACGTGACGTGCAACGACGACCCGTCCGAGAGGTCATAGATCAGTTGCACGGCCCCCTTGCCATACGTGGACTCCCCGATCAGCGGGGCCCGGCCATAGTCCTGCAGTGCGCCGGCTACGATCTCGGCCGCGCTGGCCGTCCCGCCGTCCACCAGCACCGCCAGTGGCACGTCCGGGGCAACGCCGCCGCGCTGTACCGGCAGGGACCGCTCCTGGCCGTCGTGGTTCAGTTCGATCAGCACGACGCCGTCGCGCAGGAACTGGCTGGCGGTGGTCACCGCCGGATCGATCAGGCCGCCCGAGTTACCCCGCAGATCCAGGACCAGGCTGGAGCTCCCTCGCTTCTGCAGTTCCTGGAGCGCGGTCGTGACCTCCTCGCCCGTCCGCTCGGTGAAGGCCTCGACGTGGATGTATCCGATGCCCGGCGCCCCGTCGAGCACCCGCCAGGCGACGGAGGGCACCTGGATCTCCTCCCGCACGATCGTGACGTCGAACGGCGGGGTGGGGGGGCGCGAAATGGTGAGCGTCACAGCGGTGCCGACCTCGCCGTGCAGCCACGCGCGCGCCTGGTCCACGGTCGTCTCGTCGGTGATCGCCTCCCCGTCCACCGTCAGCAGGACGTCTCCCTCGCGAACGTCGGCCCGCTCGGCCGGAGAATCAGGGTAGGGGGAGATCACCATGTTCCCCTCGGCGTCGCGCCACAGATCGACGCCGGCGCCACCGAACGCCCCGCGCATGCGATCCCGCTCCAGCTCGCGCGGCTGCGGCTCGATGAACACGGTGTACGGATCGTCCAGCGACTTTAGCGCCCCGTGGATGGCCCCGTACGTGCGCTCCCGCGGCGAGGGGAGCTCGCCGTAGAAATGCTCTTCGAGCCGGTCCCAGGCTTCCCAGAACACGCCCAGCGCCGGCGACCGGGTGTGGTCCGTTTCGTCCCATACCCAATAGGCGGCGAACCCGGCCACGTAGGCCAGGCACAGGCAGGCTACGACGCTCCAGATCAGTGGAACGCGCCACCTTGAACTATACATAACTAGAATACACAATCGCCACGGTCATCCACCTGGCGACAGCTTTGGATACCTGCTATGAACTTGCATCCTGATATTCTAACACAAAGCACAAGGTGGGCAAGTGAACGCACGAGGTAGCGAAAACCGGTGGCGTAAGTTATGTCAACGTAAACCATTTATGTCAAGTCGAATCCCGGTGAAACAGGTCGAGTTTACATAATATATCTAGTCTGAAGTTGATTCGGGGCCCGTCCGGGCGAACGGCGCCGTTACGAGCGCGCTGTGACCACCGCTGCGCCGACCACCGCCGAGCCCGGCACCAGCTTCGCGCAGACAACGCCGCTGCGACCGTCGCCGCATCCATCACCGGCTTCGCCTTCACTTAAGACCTCGGTTCGCGCCTGCACCTCACAAGGTTCGCCCGGTCACTCTCCCGGTCATCCTCCCGAGCATCCCGCCGTCATCCCAAGCATCTCACCCGTCATCCCAAGCATCTCACCCGTCATCCAGGCATCCCGCCGTCATTCCAACATCCCACCCGTCATTCTGAGCGTAGCGAAGAATCTCGCAGTCTCGTGGGTTCGTAGTGACGACTTTAGTCGTTCTTCTGCCCAGGGTAGTGCAAACAATATTGCATTACAAAACAAATTGCCATCTACCCCGTGAACTCCACGGATCACTCCCCCACCCTGCTCTAGGACCAAAGTACCATTGAACTCGGTACGTGTACTTGGTACAATAAACTATGCTCACTACGGCCAGCCAACGGTGGGGGCAGGCAGCGCCGGAGGGCTGTTCTTCCGTTCCAGCCCGCCCGTTTGTCAGCCCACGCCAGACGTGTTATACTATCGTAAACCGAAACCCTGCCACGATGCCAGGCTCCTCCTACGGGGTTTCCCCCCTGTCTACCGTCTGCTGTCTACCGTCTACCCTTCATCACAAGGAGTGATCATCCATGACTAGCGAACCAGGCTGTGAGAAAATCGGCATCCTCGTCGGAGGAGGGCCCGCGCCGGGGATCAACGGCGTCATCCATTCGGCGACGATTGAGGCGGTCAACAACGGGCGCCAGGTCGTCGGCATCTATGACGGCTTCAAGCACCTCATGCAGGCCAAAATGGTCAGCCGGCCGTTGACCATCAACGACGTCAGCCGCATCCACCTGAATGGCGGCTCCATCCTGCGGACCTCGCGCGCCAACCCCACGACGGCGGAAAAGTGGCTCGACAACTGTGTGCACGCGCTCGTCGACGCGGGGATCAGCCATCTGCTCGCCATCGGCGGGGACGACACCGCGTACTCGGCGTACCGCGTCGCCCGCCACGCCGAAGAACACATGGGCGTCAAGATCGGCATCGTCCACGTGCCCAAGACGATCGACAACGACCTGCCGCTGCCCGAGGACATCCGCACCTTTGGCTTCGAGACGGCGCGGGAGCTGGGCGCCCGCATCGTGATGAACCTGATGGAGGACGCGCTCACGGGCCAGCGCTGGTTCATCGTCGTGACCATGGGGCGCAAGGCCGGGCACCTGGCGCTGGGGATCGGCAAGAGCTCTGGTGCGACCGTGACGTTGATCCCCGAGGAGTGGCGCGGCCGCGAGGTTCGCCTGCAGGAGGTGATCGACATCCTGGCGGCCTCGCTGATCAAGCGGCTGGCCGAGGACAAGCCCTACGGCGTCGCGCTCGTCGCCGAGGGCGTGGTCGAGCAGATTTCGCGCCAGGACCTGGAAATGCTCGACGCCGTCGAACGGGACGCCCACGGCCACATCCGCCTGTCAGAGATCAATTTCTCGGACATCCTCAAGAAAGCGTTGCGCGAGAACCTGCACGACCTGGGCATCGACGTCCGCCTGATCAGCAAGGACCTGGGATACGAAGTGCGGTGCGCCGACCCCATCGCCTTCGACATCGACTACACCCGCAGCCTGGGCGAGGCCGCCGTCGATTTTCTGCTCGAGGGAGGCAGCCACGCCACCATCTCCATCCAGCAGAACCAGGTCGTGCCCATCCCGTTCGACCAGATGATGGACCCCGAAACAGGGCGGACCGAGGTGCGCCAGGTGAACGTTGACTCGTTCACCTACCGTTCCGCGTTCAAGTTCATGATCCGCCTGAAGCCGGAGGACGCCGACGACCCCATGCTCCTGGCGCGCATGGCGGCGCACACGAACCTGTCACTGGACGAGTTCAAGGCCCGGTTCGGCTATCTGATCGGCATCGCGCCCCGCCCGTTCTAACCCAGTCGACCCTTCTCCTCGACCCTTCTCCTCGACCCTTCGGGTTTTCCTCAACCCGAAGGGTCTTTCTCGTTTCACGCCCCCCCCTCTGGACACCCCAGTCGACCCTTTGGGTTTTCCTCAACCCAAAGGGTCTTTCCTGTTTCACGC
>DATKTN010000347.1:0-2117 GCA_035531135.1 Anaerolineae bacterium | reverse complement strand
TTCGTGGAGTTCTCGAAGGAGATCATCGCTGCGCTGGCGGGCGGCGAGCAGTTGTCGGCGGCGTTCTACGAACGCGTCGCTGCCGCGGCGGGCAAGTTCGGGCAGGCCGTCGCGGAGTTGACCCGCCGCCGAGTGGAGCTCGTGCAGGCCACGGATGCCGCGACCGCCGCCGAGAAGCGGCTTGAGAAGGCACAGGAGTCCCTCACCAAGTCGCAGCAGCAGGTCACCGTCGAGCGGCAGAAGTACAACGAGATGCTGCGGGAAGGGGCGACGAAGGCCCAGCTTGCCGCGCAGATGGTGCAGGTCCGCGGCGCGGAGGAGCAGGCGCGTGCCGCGCTGGAGGAGAAGAAGGCCAGCGAAAGCGCGGTCGAGGCTGCGAAGGATCGGCAGGAGGTGGCCAAGGAACAGTACGACCTCCAGGCCAAGCTCGTCAATCAACTGCTGAAGCTAGACGAGGCGCAGAAGGACATAGAGAAGGAAAAGGCACTGGCCAAGCTCAAGAAGGGCGAGCCTATCATCCCAGAGATGGAAATGCCAGAACCTGCAACATGGGACATCACGTCGGGCATCTCCGACGCCATTGACCGAGCCAAGGCCGCTCTCGCGGATAAGCTCAAGGAACTTTTCAAGCCGTTGACCGACGCATGGGCCAAGATTCAGGAAGATCTAGGAAGGCTGGGCGACGCCTGGGACAAATTCAAGAAAACCCTGGACGAGTTCTGGGCCAGCCCGACGGGGAAGGGCATCAGCGCGTTCTTCGAAACGCTGTTCCCCGAGGGTACGCTGGGGCGAATGGTCAACTGGACTACCCAGGCGCTTCTGCTGACGGGCGCATTCGTCGCGCTCAAACTCGCGGTCGGCCTGCTGTTCAGCCCTCTCGGGCTGCTGATCGTCTCGCTGGCGATCCTAGCGGGCATGTGGGAGGCGAACAACGAAGAGATCATGGTGACGATCGAGCAGCTTGGCATCCTGTCTGGCATCGCGCTGTACAAGGCGTCCACCTCGGCGACACAACTATGGGAGATCATCAAGTTCAAGCTATTCAAGGCGCTGAACGATGCGTCCACGTCGGCGACCCAGCTTTCGGACATCCTCGACCTCAAGTTCTTCGGGGCGCTGAACAGCGCGTCGACCGCGGCCACGCAACTGTGGGAAATCATCAAGTTCAAGACCTTCCAGATCCTGACCACCGTCTCCAACTACCTGACCGAAACGGCATTGGGGGCGTGGAACGGCATCACCAACGCTATCGACAACCTGAAGGAAGCGGCGACCAAGTTCTGGGACTGGCTCTCCACTCACGTCTTCAGCTTCAAGATCAACCTGCCCAAACTGCCCGACTGGGCGACGCCGGGAAGCCCGCTCCCGATCCACGTGGCATGGAAAAACTTTGCCGCGGACATGCGCACCATACAGTCTGGCCTGACGGCGGCATTGGACATCCCGCGGCTATACAGGGAACCGCGCATGGCGATGGCTGCCCCAATGGGATCGACTACCACGCAGCATGTCACGGTGGACATCGGGGACGTGTACATCTCTGACCGCGAGGAGGGCGAGATGTTCCAGTCGCGGGTGGAAGCCGCCGTCCTGGGCGCGCTGAAACGAGGTAGGGTATGATAGAGCTGGCGGAACTGCTGCTGACCGACGGGACGACGACCATTGACCTGCTCAGCCTCGCCACCGCGTCGGGGTTGCACCTGCGTTCCTGGACCCCGGCTTCCTCTCGCTACAAGGACCGGGGGGTGTGGCATGATTCCCCGCTCGCGAGCGGCAAGCGTCCGGCGTTCCATTCCTGGGACGCGACGGAAGAAGCGATGCAGTTCACCCTGGTCGGGCTGACCACGGACGACCTGGCGCACCGCGCCGCCGACTTCCGGAACCTCCTGCAGCAGGCGTGGGACTACTTCGAGAACGGCTGGCCGCAGGCGGATCCCGTCTACCTGATCCGGCGCGCCCACGGGGAGACCAACCCCGCGTACAGTCTCGTTATGGGCGGAGAGACGCCGCAGGACGGGGGATACACGGCGGAGGTCTCCGCGGTGTCCTACACGGTGGGCTACGAGAGCTGGGACGTGCGGATCTGGCGGGAGGAGCATTGGCGCGACTGTGTGCCG
>DATKTN010000346.1:0-29162 GCA_035531135.1 Anaerolineae bacterium | reverse complement strand
CCAAGCCGCGCGCCAAGCGCAAGGCCGCATCGGCGCCGTTGCCGCAGGTCGTGCTCGATGGTCCGGAGGGGCACCTTGATGAAACCAGCGACGAACGCACGGCGCGGATCGATGCCTACCGCGCGCGCCCCGACGTGCGCGCCCAGAAGGCCGAGCGCAAGCACTGGGGCAAGCGGCTCCTGCAGGCCGCGACCGACTTCGATCGCATCATGGCGAAGCTGCAGAAGCCGATCGACAAGTTCGTGGAGCGCACTTCGATGGGCGACGCGCCGACCAAAGCGCAGACGCGCGCCGTTGCCAAGGCTGAGCATGCCGCGCGCGCTGCGCAGGCAGCTCTGCGGATTCTGTACCTGCCCGACGAGGAGCGCCAGCACGCTGCGCGCTCCGGGCAGTTTGTGACGGACACCCTGAAAGCACTGCAGGCAGCGGATTACGAGTATCAGCAGAACGTCAACCGTGAGAAGCAGTGGGGCCCCTACGGTGTGCCCGTCCTGGACACGCCGGAGGATTGGGAGCGCGCCAACGAATCGGCCGCAGCCATGCGACGCATTCGGGAATACTTGGACATAGCAAAGCACCGAGCGCGCGGCATTGCCGAAACCGGATTGGTGGGCTTCGGATGAAACTCGCGCGCGACCTGCAGCAGCTCGTCGACCAGGCCGACCGCCAGGCGCGGCCCAAGGCCGTCCGGTCTTCGAAGAAGAAGGCCAAGAAAAAGGAACGTGCGCGCGCTGCGGTGGTGGTGCTCTCTGAGCGGGCCAAGAACCGCAAGGCTCTGCACGACGACCGCGCCGCTGCGAAGGGGCGCATCGAGAAACTGCGCTACCAGTTGCGCAAGGCTCGCGAGCAGTCTGCGAAGCTGCAGAAGCAGATCCGCTCGAAGCGTGACGCGACCAGCCCCCGGCTACGCGAGCAAATCAAGAGGTTCCGCGCGAAGTGGCGGGCCTGGGTCAATGCGCGCGTCGCGGAGATGCGCCAGAAGCATCGCCAGGTGTGGAACAAGCGGCTGGACTCTGCGCGCGCGGCTGTGCTCCGCGCGCAGTTCGAGCTGGACGCCGAGCGGGGAGTGCAGAGCGACCTGCGGAAGTTCCGCGGCAGTCAGCGACGCGCCAAGCGCTCACTCCCCAAGACCGGCAAGCGCCGCGCCTCTGTTACGCGCATCCGGCGCGACGAGTCCGACGATCAGGTCGAGGGCAACATCGACCCGGCTCTGGTTCCTGTCTGGCGTGAGGTGAAGGACCAGATCCGCACCGACTTCGCAAACAAGTCCCGCACGGAGGCATTTCTGGAGTGGGTGGACGAGAACCCGCAAGACGTTGCGACCCTGACCGCTGACCTGGCTTACGATTCGGGCGACCTGGAGGCCGAGCTTGCTGAGCAAGAAGCGCGCGCCTACGCCGACGCCGACGCCTACGACGTGCCCTTCTGAGGTTCTATGATCGTCCCTGTTGCTGCCGGTGGCTTCTATCGTTTCTCGCTGACGCTCAGTACGCAGCGGCCTGATGGTACGTGGGCCGTCACGCCTTCGGCTCTGCGCGACTGGACCGCCGACGTGGACCCCCAGCGGGCCCTCGACCTTTCGATCGAGGAGTTGCAGGAGTTGCGGTCGGTTCCCCCTCCCCCCTTCCGCTGGTTCTGGCTGTGGGTATGGGGCACCGAGACCACGCAACCGGGCCCGCCTGCCTGGCGGTACTACGGCGCCCTTGCCAACTATGCGCCCCCGTTCCGGGGTTCTTGAATGCCGACCCTGACGCTCCCCGACTTCCCGCAGCTGCTCGCCCAGCCGCCGGCGGTGCGTCGCAAGCTCGCCGCGGTGGCGGACCGCAACGGATGGGACGCCGCCGGCATGGCTGCGGCCATCCTCCACGAGTCCGCTTGGAACCCTCGCGCCGTGAACAAGGGAAGCGGAGCGAGCGGTCTGATTCAGATCATCCCGGCGACTGCTCGCGGGCTCGGCACGACCGTCCAGGCGATCCGCACCATGGGAGCCGGAGAGCAGCTCGACCTGGCCGAACGGTTCTGGAGGGGCATGGCCCAGAGCCGCCCCGTGGGGCCGCTTGACTGGCTCGTGCTGGGCCTGGGAACCGGCAACGTGCCCGGTGGCTACCGCGCCGACCTGCCCGGCTCCACGGTCCTCTACGAGCCCGGAACGCCCGGGGCTCGCGGCAACCCGGGCCTGCAGGACGGCGGCGGAGCTGTGACGGTGGGTGTCGCTCGGAAGGCTCTGGCCGATCTGCTCACTGGTGTGAGCCGGTCGACGCTCGACACGTCTACAGCCACACCGTCCAGCTCCGCCTCCGGCGCCCTGGTGGTGGTGGTCCTCGGTGCTGCTGCGGCGTGGCTGCTGCTGCGTCGCAAGGGCAAGGGAAACGGAAAGAAGGCCGCCTGATGGCAACTGCACAATGGATCTGGCTGTACGGTCTGGAGCGCAACATGGGGCTGAGCTGGACCCGCCCGGATCCGGTGAGCCGCTGGCTCGACTCCCAGCGCCCGCTGCTCCCCTCGCAGCGTGATGCCCAGCTACAGGCGCTCGTGTCGAGCAGCTACTCCGACACGCGAGGCAATCCCGTGCCGGCTCTCCTGCAACACGCCTGGTGGTGTGCCTACAACCCGGCAACGCGCGGTTTCGGACCGTGGACGAAGGTTCGGGCGCAATGACCGAACGGATCCCCGTCGCGCACGGCGAGAACGTCTGGCGCCTGCTGCGCACCGACCGCGACCAGGCCACCCAGAAGGAAGTCCTCGGGATGGTGGGCCCGGCCATGCATCACCTTCTGCACGAGGCCGGCGAGCAGTTCGCCGAAATCGACCCGTGGCAGATCGTGATCCGTACGACGCCCGACGGTCAGGAGATGCACGAGTGGCGGATCGGAGCGGCCCGCCCCGTGGTGGCCGTGAGTGCCACGCGTGCGCCGCTGGGTCCTCCCATGCCGGGAGCAGAACGCGTGCTCTGGAAGCGTGCGCTGTATACCGGCGAAGGGCTGCCCACCGTGCGGGTGGTCAACCAGCCCTGGTGGATCATCGTGCGCTTCTGGTGGCGGCAAGACTCGTCGGCCACGAGCATGCCCGGCTATCGCGTCAACTCGGTCGGGTGGCACGAACACGGCCCCGAGGATCTCAAAGATGCGGACTGGTTGATTGACCGAGCCATTGTCCCGCTGGTGAAGGACCCCGACCCGGGCGGCCAAACCTTCGGCGAGGAGATGGGCCCGCGGGTGCTCGATAGCGTGAAGCAGGCCGCGGCCCGCTCGGTGCCTTGGGCACTCGGTGCCGTGGTGATCGGAGTGCTTGGCTTCGCTCTCTTCCAGGGCATCCGATCGGGCACCGAGAAACGAATCCTCGCAGCTGGTGCGAGGCCAAGGCCGCAAGCGCCACGCCGGCGCGCGCGCGCACGCTGACAACTGGAAAGGCCGGGGACATGAACGAACGCATCGAAACCTGGATCAAGTCGCAACAGGCAATGGTTGGCCCTGACTCGGTGTGCGTGACGCGCATCGTGCTCGTAGGACCCGAGGGAGATTCGTGGGGAACATGGCCGCTCGAAATGGAGAACATCGCCACGGAGATTGACGCCACCATCATCACGCAAGGCGAGGGGCGCGGCTCCGGTGTCTACGCCTGCAAGCTCCTGGGGTTGGACCGCACTGGCGGCCAGCTCGCGCTGCTGCCGATCCGGGTGACCGGGCATCAGCCCAACCTAGTGGGAACCGGTGCGGAGGCGAACGCACTGCAGCGAGCCACGGGCGTGGCTGTCTCCTCGCTGGAGCAGGTAATCATGGGGCAGGGCAACCAGATCGCGAAGGCGCTGGAAACCATCGAGTCCCTGATGGAAGACCGGACCATCCTGCTCGAAGAGTTCAACAAGCAGGCCGCGCAAAACCTCGACGTCGAACTGCGTCGCCTCGAATGGGAGCGGCGGGTCAAGCGCGAAGACGAGGTCTTCGAGCTGTTCAAGGAAGTAGTGGCCCCCTCCCTCGCCGGGCTCGCCAATGCCTGGGCCGAGCGCCAGGAAGAGGACCGCAAGGAACGCAAGCGCCTAGCCGAACAGCAGCAGGCCAAGTTCCCGCCGGGGTGGCCCGACCCTTCCGAGATCAGCGGGAGGACCGAACCGCCGGCGACCCCTCCGCCGGCGGAGCCCCCCCCGACCCCTCCAGCTGCGCCACCGGCGCCAACTGCCAGCGACGACCCATCGACCCCCGCCGAGCCCCCCGCGGGCGCTCTGGCGGTGCGGGCTAGCGGTTTCGCCGGGCAACCCACGAACCAGACGGGGGCTCCACCGATCCCCGGTGAGCGCCTTCCCCCGGCCACACCAGCCCGGGCTACCCGGCCGGAGTCCCCGTCTGCTATTCTTCCCTCGTCCGATGCTGAGAACGAGCAACCCGCTGACCTGCCTAGCCCTGCTGGCCCTCACGAATCCCGAGGAGCTGAGGCCGCTAGCAAGGGAAGCGGCCCGCGAAAGCGCCGGCGCCGTGCTCAGCCTGATCGGGCAAAGCCTCCAAAGCGGTCAGCCCCAGCCGCCTCGAAACGCCCCACCACGGGATCCGGGAGTTAGTACATGACCGCATTCAACGCCTACACCTGGCCGATCCGCCTGTCCCCCTCTGGTCCGTTCCTGCGCGACCCTGACAGCTCCGCCCCGTTGCTGTTCGGCCCGGGCAGCACGGGAATCATCATTCGAGCCCAGGGCACTAGCGGCTCAGCGCAAGCCATCAGCTCGACTGCGGCCACCCTGATTGACGGCCTGGACGCGATCCCGGTCAACATGCCGAAGGGCTACCACTACGACGTGTCGGCGCGTCTGGTCTTCTCCGCCCCGATCGGCGTGGACGATCCCGGTGTCGATGCCGGCGCGGTGGTCGAGTACTCCACGGACGGCGTGACCTACAACCTGTTCACCACGGCCGGCTCTCCCTCGGGAGTTCCGCGCATGTACGCGCTGGCGCGGGTGCGTGGCTCCAACGCGATCGAGTACCAGGAGATCGACATCGACCTGACCGCCGCGGCGGCCGACATCACCCATCTGCGCGTCTCGGGTGTGGCCCCTGGCGTGTCGACGCTGGAGCTGGAGCCCGGGCTCTGCACGCTGCGCGTCGAGCAGTACATCCCGCCGCAGGCGTGACCCGCATGCGCGTCTGCGATCGTCCGGTGCTGTTGGGTGACGTCCTGACAGCGCTGGACGTTCGCGCGCGCCCCTCTCTCCCGTTGCCGGAACCCTCACCAGGAGCACCCGATGCTTGCCCCCAACATTCCCCTCCGCGCCGGTGGCTCCGGGCCACTCGTCAACCTGACCACCTACCTCAACCAGCTCGCCGGCTTCGTTGCCGTGCGTCGCGTGTGGACCGACCGGGGCGCCGGCGCCGTCATAGTGCCGGCCGAAACCGTTCCGCCTGGCGTCGCCATCGCATCGGTCGACGTTGAGTGGACTGCCGAGGAGGTGGCGCTCGCCGATCGGCTTGCGTATCTCTGTATCGTCTACGCCAGCTCGTACAACGTAGGCTCCCCCTCGGCCTATCCGCAGTTCATCCAGACATCCCTCAGTGTCACCGCCGCGGGCGGGGCCCCTCAGTCGGTCCTGGCGGAGACCCAGAACCAGGGCCGCCTGGCTCCCGGGGTAGACTTCACCTTCCGGGCCTGGGGCTCCTTCCCTCGGCTGCTGACCGGCGGCAACTTCCCAGCGTTCGCGCTGGGCACCAACGTCCTGGCGACTGCGATCAACAATCCGGGCGACGCCGAAGACATCACCGCTGGCGTCTGCAACATCCTCGTTGCTGAGCTGGTCGGCGATGCGGCCCAGTTCAGCGCAACCTGATGGTGGCGGCGGAGCCGGCATCTAGCGGCAGTGCCGGCTCCGTCTGCCTCCTCTTCCTTCCTCAGCTTGTCCCCACCCTGGCGCCACCCCGAAGCGACCACCCAAGCCAAACATGAAAAAGGCGGACCGACCGGAGCCAGACCGCCTCTCCCATTGGGGGAGCCCGAGTTTAGACCCGCTCCCTGGGAAATAGCAAATGCCCTTCCCCGTTACCCCGATCACACCGCCCAACCACCCGCTCAACCTGGACAACCGGAGCCCCGGCAGCCTGGTGCCGGAGCAGTTTGACTCGGTGGCGTTCACGTATGCCGCGGGCATCTTGCAGACCGCGGTCTATTCGTTGGGCGCCACCGTCGTGGCCACCCTCACCTTCTCGTACACGGGCGCCGATCTCACTGGCGTGGTGAGGACCTGATGGCTGAGCTGTGCGTGGACGCACTGAGCGGCCAGGTCGCGTATTGCGTGGGCGGAAGTGGCGGCGGCGGTGGCGCGTGGGTTGCCGTCCAGGCGATCTATGTGGGCAAGCACGGCAACAACGCGAACGCAGGAACCGACTACTCAACTGCGAAACTCACGCTGGCCGCGGCCATCGCGCAAGCAGTGACGAACGGCGCAGGGGCCCTCAATCCGTTCGCTGTGGTGTGCGAGGACGCTGGAATCTACGCGGAGAGCTTCACCATCCCGATCGGCGTCTACCTGCACGCACCCAGCGCTCGCATCGAGGGTGCAGTGATTCAGGACCAGGGCACCGGCCTGGTCGTGGGTGAGTTGAGGCAGGCGGCGGGCTACGCGCTACGCAAGAACGGCGGCGGCCTGTCGGTGGCCCAGATCGAACGACTGGTGTGCACTGTGGCGGGCAATGGTGTGCTGCACAGCGACGGCACGTTCGATGTGTTCGTGGGGTATGCCGAATGCGTCACGGGCAACATTCTGCAGAGCATCGCCACCGGAGCAGGCGACCGCTTCACAGTGCGCCTCGGCCAAGCGAAGGTCCAGGGGGCGGGCCGCTGCCACCTGCAGACGAATGTTGCTCCGACTAGTCTGGACGTGGGCGACGTCCGGCTGGTGGCCGCCGATTCGATCGCTTTCGAGCAGGGCGCGTCTGGCGATCATCTCAGCGTCCGGGTCAACCGAGTGCAGCGCTCCGCAGTGTTCGCGTCGTGGGGCTTCCTGGTGCTCAATGGCTCGGTCGAGGCCATTGTTGCCGAGGTCGAAACGCAAACGACTTTCGGTGTTGTGGGCGGCGCGGCAGTTCGCGCGTTTGTGGGGCGCGAGGTCGGCGCCCGGATCGGCGTCGGCACATATGACATCACAGTTGCCGGTATCACTCCTCTGCACGCGAGCACCCACCAGAACGGCGGCGCCGATGAGATCAGCGTCGCTGGCCTGAGTGGTCTGCTCGCAGACGCGCAAAACCCAACGGCGCACGCGAGCGACCACGAGCCCGGTGGTACTGACACGATGGCCGTGGACGCGGCCGCAGCCACCGGCTCCCTGCGCACCTTGGGCACGGGCGCAGCCCAGGCGTGCGCTGGCAACGACGCGCGGCTGAGCGACGCGCGCACGCCGACCGCGCACGCGCTTGGTGGCGCAGCTCACAGCGCGGACACACTGGCAAACATCAACACGAAGGTCAGCGACGGGTTCGTCGGCCAGGTCGCGCGCAACTACTATGCACCCGACCTGGACAGCCCGACCAACGCGGATTGGGACGTCAACGCAACCGCGGCGATGGCAGCCGATACGATCGACGCTGCGCTGAGCGTGCGCCGGTTCGATGACTCGACCGAGGAGGGCGTAGGCTTCACCATGCGTGTGCCGAGCGCCGCGACAAACCTAGTGCTCTCGCTTATCTCGCGCGCGCAGACGTCGGCAAGCGCGCCGAATGATGACGTTGTCCCGATCCTGCACTTCCGAGAAATCCGCGACAACAACACGCCGGGCGCGTGGGATGAGGAATCGTTCAGCGACATTTCGATGGTGGGCACCGCTTGGCAGTACGACAGCGAATCGGTGGCGCTGGCCAGCATGGGGTCCGGCATCACCGCGGGCCAGACGTACCAGTTCGAGTTGGTACGCGACGGCGGCACGGGCGCCGATGACCTGACGGGCGATTGGGTCCTGTTGGAGTTGGGGATTCAGTTCACGTGAGCCTTGATTTCGAGTCCAGCAATTCCGAGCGCGTCGACCTGGGCGGCTGGCACGGTTTCCAGAATGCCACGGGGGCAACGGCAATGTGCTGGTGCTCGACCGAGAGCCTCCCGTCGGCGTGTCTGTTTGCCTGGTCAGCCAACGGCGACCTGTCGCTGCGCGGCATTCTGATCCAGATCGACGACACGACCGACTTCTACCAGGCCGGGGGGCGTCGCCCTGATGGCACGTCCTTCATTTCGGGAAACGCAAGTGTCGGCGCCAGCGTCGGCGCACTGACTCACGTGTGCGGCGTGTACGGGTACAACACCCAGTCACTCATTTGCTACGTAAACGGGGTTAACGTCGGCAGTCAGTCTCCGGCGGGGTGGACTGGCGCGCAGACCAACTCTCCGAGCTTGGCCGCGGCGATTGGATCGCCCCCGGCGCAGACGAACACCTTCTATGACGGGCGCCTGGCGGACGTTCGCGGGTACACTCGCGCGCTGTCTGCTGAAGAGGTGGCCATCATCTATCAGTCGCGTGGACGTGACGGCATTGTGGACGGCCTGGTCAATCGGTGGCTACTGACCGAGGGCTATCCGGGGCAGAGCGCCAGCGGAGCCGGCAGCGTGCGCGACGTCGCAGAGTACGGCGACCACGGCACCCCCCTCAACACCCCGACGTGGGATGAGTTCCTGGTAGCGCCCCGGCGGCGCGCAGCATAGCGAGGCAAGCATGGCGACCGTCGTTGACAGAAGTCTAACCGGCACGCAACCCACCGGCACCGGACGGGTCTCGGTCCTGCAGTCAGTCAACACGCCGGACTATCCGCTGGCGGGGTGGATTCATAACCCGGACCTGTCGGGACTCACCACGGCCCAGAAGCACTGGAAGGTGGTGGGCGATCTGGTCGTAGACATGACACCCACTGAGCAGGCCGCGGTAGACGCCTGGATCGATGACTGGGATGCCGCGAACCTCCCGGATGCGCAGATCGTATCGCGCACGGTGGCGACCACGGCCGACCTGCCTCTACCCCCGCCGCGCATGGGGCTCTTTGTCGGTGTGGCAGACACCGGCTCCGGTGTCGTTGGCCTGGCCATCTCGGGCGCTGCTCGCTGGTACGTGTTCAATCGCGATCTAGTCGTGGGGCCATGAGACCCATGCTGCCCTTCCTTCTGGTAGCTGCGGGCCTCGCCGGCGCTGCTGCGGCTTTCAAGAATCCGCGCACGTCGCTGGAGTGGAATGCTCGGCAACAAGTGGCCGCCCATGCTGCCGGCGAGGTCAACAAGACCGACCCGCGCCCCTACGTCGAGGATGCCCTGGGTCACCCGAGCGACTGGGATCGCAACTGGTGCGGCATGTTCGCGCTCTGGGCGTACCACCAGGCCGGGCTCCTACTCGACGTTCACTGGAAGACAGACGGCAGCGGGTTTGTCGGCGGAAACCTGCGCCCCATCGTGCCGAGCCAGCTGCAGGCGGGCGATCTGATCTACTTCGATCAACCGTACCAGCATCACGCCCTGGTCGAGTGGGTCAACCACGCTACAGGCATGATGAGCACGATCAACGGCAACGGGGCCGGTGGCGCCGTAACGCGCGTCGTGCGACCCATTGCCGACGCTGACAATTACTACTCGATGGGCCATCTGGTAGCGCCAGGGCCCGGTCTGGCGAGGGCAGCCTGATGGCATTGCAGAAGGTTCCGTTCTGGACTGGCGCGCGAACAGTGATGCTCACCTACGAGCCCGGCCTGGACACTCCACCGGACGTGCCGCCTCCGCCTCCGCCTCCGCCTCCGCCAGACTTTCCCGAGGTGGGTGGTGACGACGAGGACATTGCTCCGCCCCCGGACCGTCCCGGCTACGCCCCCGACCCGATCCATGGCGGCGGGTATGAGCCCATCGAGCCGACGCGACCACCGGCGCGTGACGGGCGGAGCAACGTGGGGAACATGGTGCTTGGTGGCGGGTTCCTGTTCGCGTTCCTGGTCCTGGTCACGAGCAAGGGGCAGGGGCGCCGATGAGGCGCACGGTACGATTCCACACTGGCTCGCGGGTGGTGCGGCTCAGCTACGATCCGGAGGATGACGCCGTGCAGCCGTTCATCGGCTCCCCATCAGCGCCTCGTGAGCGAACCATCCTGCGGGACGTCCTGGTAATCGCGGCTGGCGGGTTCACGGCCATGTGGGCATTTCGATCCATGCGCCGGCGAGGCCTGGTGGAGCCCGAAAGCTCCGAGGAATAGCCCCTCGCGAATCCCCGGAGCTCGAGCGTAGGATTCGGGGGGATTCGTTTTGTCGAGGGATTTGGCCCTTGCTGCCCTTGCCGAGTCTCCGCAAGTGCCTCTCTCGCTCAAATCTCGGCGTCTGGCGCGCACAAGTGCCCGGCTAATGGCCAGCTCAGACGGGGATTCGTACCGGAGTCGCGCGAAAGTTGACCGCCGGCGCTCGCTGCGTATCCTTTCGGGCGGAGGTACGAATCATGGCAATCCGAGAGCAGCTGTCCGGGGCATGGCGCGAGTTGCGGGTGCGAGTGTCCTGGGCCCTCGTCGACCTGGGCACGTTCATTGAGCCCAGCGATCCCCCCGAGCCCATCGAGCCCCCCGCGCCGAAGTCAGGGAGGGCCCCTTTCAATCCGCACGCGTGGCCCATCCGGCTCAGCCCGTCCGGGCCGTTCATTCGTGACCCAGAGTCAGAGGCCCCCCTCGATCTGAAGCCGCCGGCCGATCGTGGCTGACCGTCGCCCCAGGCATTTCGCGATCCGGCTGCGGTCGCGCTTGGTTCCTGTTGGAGCACCGGATCGCGTGTATCTCGTGAGCAGCGCTGCCAAGCCGGTGGCCGCCGTGGTCGGCGGGAACACGGGCGAGGACGAGTTGGCCGCGGCCGGGTTTTCGCTCTGTCCGGTCGAGTGGGATCTGATGGTCGAGTACTCTGAGATCCGGCAGGCGTTGGCCCTGCTGCCCCACATGGCAAAGAAAGGTCCAAAGCGATGAATCGGAAGCTGACCCAGCAGAAGCAGAAGACCGCGAGGCTTGCGGCGTTGGAGGTACGAACATGCAGAACAGAACGCTCCTGATTCTCTCTCTCCTGGTGCTCGTCGCCGGCTGCTCGGGCTCGGGCTCGCGTCGTGCCGGGGGCAGTGCGGGCGAGTACTCCGCCGGCTCCGGCTCCCTCGTCGAGCCGTCGACTGGCGGAAGCTCGGGCTCCGCCGGCGAGTACTCCGCCGGAACCGGCGGCCAGGGGGGCTCCCTCGTCGAGCCGTCGACTGGCGGAAGCTCGGGCAGCTCGGGCGCGTCAGGAGCCGCAACGGCCTGCAGTGGGTTGTGCGATGACGCGCCGGGTGTTGTGCAGTTCGATGCTCTAGGGCGCGTCTACCTGTGGTTCAGCGCAGCGGCGGGATGCCATGCTCTCACGCCGGCAGAGCTGGGCTTCGCGGTGATGAGCTGGAACTGCCAAAGCTTTCCTGGTGAGCGGACGCTGCTCGTCAACGGCGCTGCATATCCGGAGTGCAGCGCAGCCCCCGAGCCGATCCACCCGACCCCCCAGCTGCTCGCCCAGCGCAATGGTGGCTACTGCTTCCAGGTCAACGCCGGCGCCGGCACTCCCCTCGTCTTCCTGCTGTGATCGGGGTTCGCATGAAACCAGGAGACCGATACGGACGACTGCAGATCGTGAAGACGTTCACGCGCCAGCGCGATGGGCGTCGCATGGCCCACGTGGTGTGCGACTGTGGCAAGAAGAAGGACGTTCAGCGCGGAAACCTGTCGAGTGGTCACACCACCAGCTGTGGCTGTTACCACGCCGAGCGGGTACGCAAGGCGAACACCAAGCACGGGCACACGCCCCAGCGCACTCCAACCTATCTCGCGTGGAACTCGATGGTCACCAACTGCACGTGTCGCAGCTCGGGCGGGTGGGATCGGCTCGGGGCGATCGGGGTGACGGTGTGCGAGCGGTGGCTGGGAGAGCGCGGCTTCGAGCATTTCCTAGCCGACATGGGCTCCCGGCCGGATGGGCTCGCGCTCACTCGTCGCGACAAGGCCAAAGGCTACACGCCGAGCAACACCTACTGGGCAACGCGCCGCGAGACGGACCGCAACACGGTTCGCAACACCTTCTACAAGGTGGGGACTCGGGAGCAGTGCCTCGTGGACTGGGCCGCCGAGTACAACATCCCGAAGAGCACGCTGCATTACCGCGTAGTGACTCGCGGGATGAGCATGCGAGACGCTCTCGACGTCGGCCGCGGTTGCCAGGGCAAGCTGCTGCCGGAGTAGTCCTGTGAAATGTGAAGGGAGACACAATGTCGCGATGGGTGATGACTACGATCAATTTGCCGCCATCCTGGCGCGCGTGCAGGACACCTGACGCAGTGTCCCGCCGTCCGCCTCGCCGCCTTTGGGCCGCGAGGCTTGCGGCGTCAGGAGGTACGACATGGCATTGAACGACCCGCTCACTTGGCAATGGATCTGGAAGTGCTGGCACTCTTTTACGTATCAATGCGGACTGCCGGACACCGACGCGCGCCTGTTTGCCGTGCAGCAACACACGACGTTTAACAACGTCAGCATGGACTGGATTGGGGACCGCCAATGGGAGGAACGAGATCCGGAACACCCGCTTTTTCTGGATATGCTTCCCAGCCGGTCGGGCCCAAGGGTGACCGCTCAATGGCTGCATGCCGCTCGCCGGAACGCTGAAGCCACTGCCCTGGTCTGGCTCAAGGCCATCGTCCAGGAGTTGGATGGCGAGCGGGGCGACTGGGACCTTGCGCGACGTGTGGTCCAGCAATTCGGGGAATTTGCCCATCTGATCCGGGGGCTGCGCCCAGTGATCCGCTGGCATCATCGATCCACGATCGTGCTCCCGTGTCCCCACCCGTTGGATTCGATCGCGAAGGCTATCAGCTACGGAGAACTGCCGGCCGAACTGAACATCTACAATTTTTTGGAGGTTTGCGTAGCGTGTCGGGCTATCTGCCACTCCACGCAAACGTGTGTTTGTTCGATTCCTGATGGGTTCCCGGACGAGTGGCTCCGAGCGGACCCGGAAATGTGGGCTGACCTGGGGAGCTTCCCGAAGGGGTGGGAGAAATCGTCTCATTACACGAGCCACACCGACGAGCGCTGGCAAAGCGCGCGGTGGCGAGCACGGGCAAAGGTTCGAGGATGGGACGCCCGTTGACTTGACCCCCGCCGTCCGCCTCGCCGCCTTCGGGCCGCGAGGCTTGCGGCGTCAGGAGGTACACATGCCAAAACGTAAGGGCAGCAAAAAGCGAACAACAACGAAGTCGACCAAGCGCAGTCTCACTCATGCCGAGGTGCAACTAGGTGCGTGCTTGCTGCTGATGGGGTACGAGGATGCCGCATTGTGCGAACTGAACATGGTTCAGGCCGGCGATGAGCTTCTGCGGTGCATTCTCCGCCTGCACAGCATCATTCTCTTGATGTGTCCAGCGCTCCCAACTGGTAGCTCTCCCGAAGAATGCGGCGCGCGCTTCGGTTGGCTTGCACGTTTCGCTGCCGGCAGTTCAGGTCATTGGACGGAAAAGGTCCCTGCTCAGGTTGCCACCCTGAGCGAACGGGTCGCCTCTGGCTTGCCTTGGACTGATGAGGAAGTCGTTGCGCTGCGTAGTCTGCGCGAAGCCATAGAAGAGTTGGAGGCACTCGCTCCACCACGCGACCCGCGCAACCGATCGAACTGATCATCGGCAACCTTCACTCGTCCGCCTCGCCGCCTTCGGGCCGCGAGGCTTGCGGCGTCAGGAGGTACACATGCAGAACCGAACAGCACTGCACATTGCAACACTGATTGTCCGCGCCGCCGGTCGAGACCCGTCTGCGCTTCATCTGGCCGCAGCGGCATTCTCTGCCGATGATCTGACCGTTGCCGCTCAAGTCCTGCAGGAGCTATCGAGCGAGCCTGAGCTGGACCACTTGGGGGGCGATGCGCGCGCTCCGTGGCCCGTCTCCCTGGCCACCGAGACCGAGGCCGAGCACCACCAGGAGGACGCCAGCGCATGACCGCAACATCAGAACCATTTGCCCTGACCAATCCACCGAGGCCGATGCCCCCTGCGAAGAAGACCGCGAAGAAGAAGACCATGAAGAAGCGCGCGAAGAAGAAGACCGCGAAGAAGCGCGCGAAGAAGAAGACCGCGAAGCTCCCGACAATTCCGATCACTGGGGACAAGGAGTCGCGGCTCCGTGAGGCGGTGAGCCAGGACGAGTGGAATCCCGACCACCTGGGACGTCTTCGCAAGTTGAAGGCGCGCATGCGCCAGGCAACCAAGGAGCACCAGCGGGCCGAGAGTGAACTGCCGTTGCCCCCGGAGGTCGAGACCATCCTGGCGGACGTGGATAATCAGTTGCGCACCTTCGGGCGCAAGTTGCCGCCCCCCGAGCCGCTGCGCGCGCCGCCTCCACTGCCCAGCTGCAAGCCGTTCAGCGAGGAGCCCGACCCGGAGGCGGAGGCCAAGCGTGAAGCCGTGCGCGTGTTCGCTGCGCGCCAGGATGCGGCAGAGTTCTCGCGACTGCAGCGGCGGTTTGCGCTCGCAGCAGTCGAGGGGTGCGCCGGCGACGAAAGCCACACCGCGACGATCGCGCACCGAGCGTGGAAGATCGCAACGGAGCTGGCGGACAAGGCGATGGCGGACAAGCCGGGATGCGATCCGCTGCGATAGCAATTGACGGCCCGCATGCCGCGGGCCAGGAGGCACGAACACATGAGCAACACCAACGAACGACCCCAACCCATTGCTGACGCCTTCGCTATCATCGGCGACAGCAACGACGCGAAGTGGATCAAGATTGGACCCGTCTGGGAGAACCGAGACGGGTCGCAGACCATCACGATCGAGGTGGAGCCAATCGCCTGGCGAGATCCGACCGTCGAGCGGCGCGTCCAGATCCGCAAGCGTGAGCCGCGCAACGACCGCAACGACCGCGGGCGCAACGACCGCAACGACCGCAACGACCGAGACCGCCGTTAGGCGAGGAAGGCAACCGAATGACCACGAAGAACGATCCGGACCCCAGGACTGGCCCCAAGCTGGACCTGGAAATCTGGAAGCGCATGGTGGACGAGCTGATCGGCCCTGGCTGCATCGCAGACGAAGTGTTCACCGCTCAGGTAGCCACTGAGCGCGGCGACATTCAGAAGGCACAGATGGCCACTCTACGCGGCGTCTGGATGCTGCAGGGTGCGGCCAACGTCGTCGCGAAGTCCTACCAGGACGTCGACCCCGAGAAGGTGGCCGAGGGGCAGGCTCCCTACCTGGCTCTGCTCCAGAAGGCGAAGGTCTGCCTGCATCACTTGGACAAGCTGCCCGAGGAGTTGCGGATCTGGCAGTCCCGGCGGGAGTAAGGCACCATTGGCGAGCTGGCGCATGCTGCGCCGGCCGGGCCCGCCGCGGGGCGTTGCTGCCGATTTTGCAAGTCTGATCGGTCTCAACTGCGGCGGGCCCGCTCTTTTGTTGACGATGAGGGGCCAGGGCCTCATGCTCCGGGGGTTCGTGTGTGCTGCCATGCACGCCCGTACCTCCCTCGGCCCCGGCGGATTCAACCCCCCCGGGGCCGTCCTATTGGCGTTATGCTCCCGGGCTCGGAGGTGGCGGATCATGGCTGACAGCGGATCGGATCGTAGGACCCCGGACCCCCAACGCGAGAGCACCGACGTGCGACTAGACCCGTCGCTGCCTGGCTCCGCGGTGGAGCTTGCGTCAATCCTTGTCGGTGAGGAGGGGGAGCCTGCTCGGCCCCCCCGCGTCTACGCCTGTAGCGTTTCCCTCCCGGCTAGGACGCGCATTCGGTGAATCGAGGCGAGCCCCACAGAGCGGCTCCAGGGCGCCTCGCTGGGGCCTTCGAGCATGGTGGACTAGTTGGCCGGGACGAGCCCGCAGGTCGCCCACCAGGCGCGTCCAGGCGCCTCGCCGGCGCGATCCATGGTGGACGACATGATCCACAGTGGATCTCCAGGGCACGCGCGCGGGCTCGAAGGCGTGCCCCCCGCACAGCTGAGCAGAGGCGTCAAGGGACGCATGCCGGCTCGAATGCGTCCCCCTCGCCCCTCGGGAATCCGGCCGGCGCGTTCCCGCCCCCGGCCCGTCCGCTGCGGTGTGCCTGTGGACAGTCGCGATCCACGGTCCTGGCCGCCCCTTGTCACTACAAGGATAAGTTGAGAAACGGCCCCGAAGGCCGGTTCTCAACTTCGCGCGAAATTCCGCCACAGTTGGAAGGGGTGGCCCAGGCGTGACAGCCGCCCCAGCAGCCTGGGCCGGGGCGCCGGCACGCGAGGACTATCGCCTCCCGCGCAAGCGGCCGAAGCGCCTTCCTGGCTGGTCGGCGCCCGAGGTCGTCCCCAACCACGTCAAGCAATGCTCCAAGGGGAGAGGGAAGGGCTCGCGCCTCTGGTGGATCTACACCTGGCGGCACTCTGCGCCCGAGGCCCGCATCCGGATCCCCTACTCGTGCAACAGCTGGCGCTGCGAGGCGTGCGCGCCGCACGAGGCCGCGGTTCTGTGGCGGCGCATCACCGACGCGACGAAACCCTACGACCCGCTCGGCTGGGTGTTCCTGGTCCTGACTGTCGACCAGCGCGGGTTCTTCGATAAGCGCACCGATGGCTGGCGCAAGTACCACGACGTCAAAGAATGCTATCGCGATCTCGGTTCGATGACTCAGAAGTTGCTGAAGCGCATCCGATACCACCAGAAGTGTCACGGGCAGCAGCAGCTCGGCAACGAGTGGTTTGCAGTGGTCGAGGCGCACCGCTCCGGGTGGCCCCATCTGAACCTGTGCATCTACGCGCCCCAGCTGGCGCGGGACCTGGACTTCGAGCGTCGTAGGGTTCTCGCGTACGGTGGCACGGCGAGGCAATCGACACTGGTGAGCGGCGACCTGCTTCGCATGGTCGTCAAGTCGGGCTGGGGAGTGCAATCGTCTGCCGAGCGCGCGCGCGACCGCGAGGCGCTCGCCGGCTACGTGACGAAGCTCGCCGGGTTCAGCGACGCAGCGGCGGGCGAGGTGGCGAAGGTGACGCAGGTTCCCACGGCTGCCCCGCCGAAGTTCCGGCGGGTGCGCAGTGGCCGAGGTTTCCTTCCGCCGCGACAGGCCTCAAACGAGGGGTGGACCGGTGCCCTGATTCGCCGCCAGGTCTGCAATGATGGCATGCCGGTTGTCCTGCCGCTGCACAACGTCAAGCCCGAGCATGCCCTCAACGTCGTGCATGCGTGCGAGTTGGAAGATCAGATTTGGGAGCGCGAGCGGGAGACGCTCTACCGCAAGCGGGCCACCGTTGCCCGGTATGGTCCGGAGGCTGTGCTTGGTCCGCCGGTGCAGTATTGGGACGGTGGCCGGCTCAGACCCCCCGAGGATCCGGCTGCCCTGCCCCCGTGACGGCGTGCGGCGGTCCCGTGCTATTCTGAAGTCCTGAAGAAAGGATCCCAGTGATGAAGGATACCGCAAATCTCACTGTCGCCGGCGCTGCAATCGCCGGCATCGGCGCCGGCATCATGCAGAGCGCCATCCCCGGAGCCTACGGCGTGATCTGTATGACTGTGATCGCGTGCGTCAGCTTGGGCGGTCGCTACGCCGTTCGCATCGCCGAGCTGTGGGGGGCAAAATGAAACTCTGCCTGCTTGCTGCAGCACTCCTGCTCGCGTCCTGCTCGCAAACGCCAGAGCCCTGCTCCCCCGATGGTATCACGGCAGCGAAACGTGCCGCCGGCTCCGGAGTCATTCTCGCCGGCAAGTGCGACGAGCACGCGCTGACGGACTGTCCAGCGCTAGGTGACGCGCAGAACGTGGTGGCCGCCCACCAGCTTGCCTGTAAGGCTGCGAAGTGACTGCGCCGTTGACAGCAGCCGTGCTGCGGGCTCGCTTGGTTGCGGTCGCTCTGGCTCAGCTCGGCATTACTGACCCGCGAGCGTACTACCGCGACACGTGTGGACCGCACACGTGGAACTGGCCTGCGCACTGGTGTCAGCTGTTCTGCCTGTGGTGCCTTCATCAGCTCGGCATGGCGCTCACCTGGGCATGGGTCGAGGAGCACGACGGCGAGTGGCGCCTGACCGGTGGCTTCTTGCGCTACTTGCCCACGGTGCAAAACCCGGAGCTGGGTGACTTTGCATACTGGAAAAAACACCAGAGCGCTGCGGTCGTGGTGAAGGTCGACCGTGAAAAGCGCACCGTGGACGTCGTGAAGGGCAACGGTGGGACCAAGGGCAAGGTGAAGCTCTACACGAAGAGCTTTGACGAGATAGCTGCCTTCTACTCGATCGCACCGTTGCTTGCGGTGCAGCTGCTCGACGGTGAAGTCGAGAGCGCTGCTCCGGAACCCGCGCTGGAGCCCGCGCCGGTGTTACGAGTGGGCTCGTACGGTCCGGAGGTGGAGGAGTGGAAAGCGTTCCTGTATTCCAACGCCGAAGCCGACTGGTTCGACGTGTACGATGAGGCCGCAACGAAGGTATACCAGCGACGTGTCGGGTTGCAGCCGGACGGGGTTGTAGGTCCGAAGACTCGCAAGGCCGCTGGTTTGGATTGAGTGAGGGAATGCTGTGCAGTTGGTGGAAGCTGTCCTCTTTGTCTTGATGACCTGGCCCGCATTCGGATCTGAGCCAACGCCCGAAACGACGGGCGACAGGCAGATCCGATTGACCCAGGCCGCGATCGTCGTGACTGGCGCAGCTCACCTGCGCTCGCGCGGGTGGCCACCGGTGAAGGTGGCCGCCAGCCTGCTTGCCCTGGGTCGGGCTGAGAGCAACTGGGCACGCTACGTGTGGGCCGGCGAGTGCATGACCGGGCCGGTAGGTGCGCAGTGTGATCCACACCGGGGCATCCCGCGCGCGCTCGGGTATTGGCAACAACACCGCGGCGCCTGTCGCCGTGCGTGGGAGCAGCCACACGGGAGCGATGCGCAGCTGTTCGAATCTGCAAAATGCGCGGCCAGTCTGCTCCAGGGCGCCTCGCACCGTTGCCGCACCCAAGCGCTGAGCCCGGAAGCTGGAGCGTTTGCGGGTTATCGAGGAATCGACTGTGGGTGGTCCGGTGGTCGGAAGCGAGCGCAGTCAATGTACGTGGTAGAATCGCGCCTCCGTGGTCTGATGACCCACGGGCTACCATCGAAAGGCGGGTGACGTGGATATACCCATTGCGGGGTTGAGCGAGTTTGGGCTGGGCGGCATGGCCGTCCTGGTCGTGCTCACTGCGCGCCTTGCGCTGCGCTTGGCCAAGCGGGTGGAGTCAATGCGGACGCGCCTGGACCAGCAAGAGGCGCGACAGAACCACCAGCAGACGCGCACTGTCGAGCTGTCGAACCAGTTGGATGGCCACTTGCGAACGCACAACCGGGCAACGGACCCCGGAGGATGAGAGTGTCACGAATGCCGATCCTACCCTTTGTTCTCGCCGGCGCAGCCGGTCTGGCTGCTCTGCTCGTCGCCGGCGCGGCGCGTGCCTCGCGCACTGTCTCCTCGCTGCAACGTGTGCCGACCCAGGAGGAAGTGCTGCAGGCCATTCGGGACGGCCGTGCCGTCTTCCAGTGGCGCGAGTTGCCCCAGCTCCGGGGCTTGGAGGTGTTCGCGGACGCGCTGCAGGTCGACGGGGTGCGCGTGCCTGTCACTGCGCGCACCACGAAGGCCGCGGCTGAGTTGCTCAATGCCTCGCCCACCACTGCGCTTGTTGAGGATTGGATTTTCAACGAGGCCGACATTCGCACGACGCCGCAGACGCAGGACTATCGAACGATGATGACGCCGAAGGCGGTCGGGAAGTTCAACGCAGTGCTGGACCAGCAGATCCGAAAGCGGCGCGAACTGTCCCCCTCTCCCATTCCGATCGTGTCTGACGTGGGCAAGTCTTGGATCGTGGACAATGCAGCGCTGCGCAGTCCGGGCATGGCGGTCAACTACGGGCTCCACCTTCCTGACGCTCCCTACACGAGCATCGACGGACGCAGCAAGCTCTGGCAGACGCCCGGCACCAAGCACGAGCCGGACCATTGGGATTATTCGCAGACGCTCCGACTGATGCGCTACAACGGCGGGCCCGTGCCGCTGGATCGGATGCCTGCACACGAGACGCTGCGCACTGACCAGCTGTGGGTATGAGCGCGGCCAGGAGGTCGAGAGCATGGCGCTACCAGAGCCACGTGACGCGGTCGTAATCTCCGCCGGCGGTAGGGGTTGCCGCTGGCAAAACTACACCGGCGTCCCGAAGCAGCTGGTCAAGATTGAGGGGTGGCCGCTGCTTACGCGTGCGGTGGAGTTGTTTGCGCACGCGCGTCCTGGGGCTCGCATTTCGATCGTTGCGAATGACCCCCGGATGGCTGTCCCGGGCGCTGAGTTGGTCGGGCCCGACCCCGCTCTGTTTGACTGCGGCTTTGACAAGGTCACTTGCGGACGGTCGCGCTGGTCTGCCGGTGGGCGTACGTTCATCGTGTGGGGCGACGTGTGGTGGACCGGGACGGCTGTCAGGCGCATCTGTGCGCCCGGCCAGCCCCCTCTCATGTGGTACGGGCGGAATCGAGACTCTCTCGTTACGGGCAAGCCTTGGCGTGAACTGTGGGGACTCTCGGTGCTGCCTGAGCAGCGCGATCAACTGGTGGCGCTGTGCCTGGCTGGCGCTGGCCTGTTCAAGTCGCACCGCATCCCGCGCGACCTGGCGTGGACGGTCTATCAGCTTGCCAACGGTCAAGCGCCGACCGCTCCGCCGCGGGACAGTGAGAACCTGCTCGAGGTGGACGACTGGACGGAGGACTTTGACCACCCGTCCGATCTGGATAGATGGCTCGCCGCACGTGCGCGGCTCTGGTGCAACGAAAGGGAATCCGATGAACACACGCCGACCATTCGAGAAGTTGCTGGTACTCACCCCGACGGGTAACGGTCTCTCGTATCAGACTGAGGTCTGCATTGACGAGCTGACGCGCCTGGGCGCGGTCAAGCTCCGCAGCGACGGCAATAGCTGCGTTGCGATGCACAGGTCAGAGCTTGCCGGCAAGGCGGAGCAGTATTTGCGGCAGGACCCGCTCGGCTGTGACGCCGTGCTGTGGCTCGACGGTGACATGGTGTCGAGCCCCAACTGGGTGCGTGAGCTGTATGAGTTGGTGGCGCTTGTGGCGAAGGCCCGCCCTGCCCCCTTCGGCGACCATCCCGACGCCGCAGCTGCGCAATCGTGGACCGCGGAGCAGGTGCAGGCCTGGAAGCGCGAGAACGCGCCGGCGCTGTGCGGGGCGTACGTGAAACGCAACCTGCCAACCCATATGGCGCTGCGTCGGGTGTTCCCCTCGGTCCCCGACCTGGAGGTAGAGGTCCAGCGCGAAACCGGCCGGTTTGAGAAGTACTCTCTTCCTGCCGTCGTGTCGGGCATGGGCTGCATGATGCAGACGCGCGAGGCGTTCCTGGTTCACTGCTCGGAGGCTCCCCGCATCGAGCAGGGAGCCGCTCCGGACTTCCCGGCGATCTGTGCTTCGGGCCCGGGCCAGAGTGCAGATGGCTCCGTTTGCTGGGCGAGCGAGGACTGGATGTATACCTCTTGGGAGTGGCAACGCGGGCGGGGCGTCTACCTTGTACGGCACGCGCTGTTCGGGCACGTGTGCCCCGTCGTGCGCTACCCAACTGCCGACACCATTCTGGAGGACGGCGATACGTGAGCCGGCGCAACCAGCGGCGCGACCGGTCGCGCCGCGCGCGGCTCGTGTTCCGGCGCATGCGCCGCGGCTATCACATGCACGTGGTGTGGAGGCGACGCGAGAACGATGCGCGGTCGTTCCTGCTGAAACCCTACGGTCGCGCCGAGGCTCCGCTATGCTGGCGCGGAAGCTGCGCCCTGCGGGCGCTGTGGCAGGGACACGAGCTCTATTGCCGCTCGGAGTACTGGCGCAACCAGTTCAACGAGCGGGGGCTCCTGGGCCAGCCTGGCAGCCCCCAGCCCTATCCCTAGCTCTCGCGGGTGTTCTGTGCGGCGTGCCGTTCGAGCCACTCGACCACGGCACGCCGCACGATTTCCGAACGCCTGCAGCCGGTTGCCGTCTGCGCCTGCTTCATGCGAAACAGCAGCTCGCGGCTCATGCGGATCGGGGTGACCCGGAATCGCTGGCTGCGGTTCGGCGTCGCCGGGCGTCTCATGCGCGGAGCGCTTCGGCCTCGTCGGCCAGTTCGGGCACCATCGCCGAAAGGTACTCGTGCAGTGCTCGCAGCGAACGCTCCGGCGGCTCGATGGTCTGGCGGTCCTCGTCCAGTCGCCGGCTCATGGCTGCCACCGCTGTGGCGTAACCTTCCACGAAGTCTCTGCCCTTGGGCGCCAGTTTGGATTTCAGCTCTGCTAGTTGCTCGTCGGTCATGTGGTCGCTCCTATGCCCAGTCGCCCAGCACTTCGCGCAGGTCGGCCGGTGTGAGTTGGTGGCCGTGCTGCGTGCACTCCAGGTAAAGCGCGCGCAGCCGGTCGATGACTTCCTGGCGACGTCGCGGCGCGCGGCGCGGCTTGCGCGTTAGCTCGCGTCGCACGTGCGCCACGAGTGACGCGCCGACTTCCGGCGGGACACGCAGCAGCACTGCCGTGTTCAGATCGTACGGGATCGTTTCGCCGAGCAGGTCATGTGCTCGACGCACGTGCTGCGCGAGCAGCAGCAGCCTGCCGGCCTCGCGCTTGTTCGGCGCTACGAGTTCCGGCGGGGAGCCGGGCATGCACAGCTGGTGAAATGCTGTCCAGCGCTTCCGTCCGTCGATGAGGGCACCCGTCGCGTTGCCGAACCGAATCGCCGGCGGACCGAACCACCCGTGAAAATTTTGTAGCAGCACGCGGGCTGTTTGAACGTCTGCGATTTTCGGCACGCTGAGAAAAGTGTACGAATTTGTAATACAACCGGCAACGGTTGCCGCTGGCTGTGCGCGAAAGCCTGGCGCTACGCTTTCTCCAGAACTGACCCCTCGGCACAACTGGAGATTTCGCCCATGGCATCGAAGGCAATCACGGCACTCGCCCAGCGTGCCCAGTCCGCACGGAACACCCTGGCCAGCTTGAAGGAGAAGGCCAAGGTTCAGGAAGAAAGAGTCTACACCGTGGCGGAGGTCGCCGGCGGCGCCGGTATCGCCGGGTTCGTGGATGGGTACTGGGGCAAGCCCGAAGTGTTCGGCCTGCCTGCCGTGCCTGTCGCTGGCGTGGTCCTCGCGCTGGCTGGACTGTCCGGCTACGTGCCGGGTGGCATGCACGTGACGGCACTGGGTACTGGCATGTTCGCTGGACCGCTCTACGACATGGCCGCGCGCAAGGGCGCGGAAATGGCCGCCGGCTAGGCGCTGGCAAGACGAAGACGCCCCCGGCGCTCGCGCCGCTTGTTTGAAGGACCGACAGCAGGAGTATTTTCGATGAGTGCATACGACGATCTCATGGGCAGCGTTGGCGACGTGGACATCGGCGACGTGGACATCGGCGACCCCGCCGAGATGACCGAGAAGCTGGCGGCCGCTCTCTACGCGGACCGACCCTTCACGCGAGAGGACGAGGTCGATCTCGGGTTCTACGATGGCGTCGCCATCGCCCCCGGCGGAACGCGACAGATCGCGATCCAGTCGGACAACCCCTTCAAGCCGCTCGCGCTCTGCGTTCCGTCCTGGCAGGCCCCCGGCCTCCAGATTCAGAACATCAAGATCAGCGCGGTCAACTTGATCGAAGGCGGGCCCGTGCCGGCCGATATGTTCACCGAGGTGAGCAACATCGCGCGGGTCAACTACCCGACGATCCAGACCAGCGGTCGCATCGTGATCGATCTGGTCAATCGCTCGGCCGCGGCCATCACTCCCTCGATCGGCATCAAGGGCAAGCGAATCCGCGGCGCCTGATAGGCTCCGCGTGCGCGTCGTCCTGACGATAAATGGGAGTGGTCGTGCTCTCGCTCTCACAATCCGCGCGTTGCTCCAGGCGCAAGCTGAAGGGGTGGCGCGCGAATTGCGAGGCGGGAGAGCGCTGCCGAGCCTGTATCGAGCAGGCATCCGTTACCGTCCCGAACCGACCCGCGGCAAGGGGGTCGAATACTTCGACGACCCGTGGACGGTGCTGGCGCGCGGCAATGGCGACTGTGACGATCTGGTGGTGTGGCGTGCTGGGGAGTTGCTTGCCGCTGGCGAACCGGCGAGCATCATCTGTCAGTGGAAGCCTCCGCGCTATCATGTGGCGGTTCGCCGGGCTGACGGTTCTGCGGAGGACCCCAGCAAGAATTTGATCCAGCTGTACGGAAGGCGTTGAATCATGCCCGCATTTCTCCCCCTGTTGATCGGTGGTGGCCTCCTGGCTGCGGTCGCGATTGCCGGCAAGAAGAAGAAGCCGACCCCAACGCCTGACCAGCTTTCGGACCTGAAGGACGAGACCGAGGTAGGCCGCGTCTACTCGCAGGCCATGTCTGCGGAGATGCGCGATCTGGAGTGGATGCGACAGGCGGTCGCGTTCCTGCGCAGCCAGGGCAAGCCCGAGCTGGCCGGCAACGTGTCGGCGCGCGTGGCCAGCCTGCAGGCAAACGCGAATGCCGAGGCAGCGGCGCGCGCCGAAGCGCAGCGAGCCAAGGAAGAGTGGGAGCGCCAGGCCGGTGGAGCCCCGACGCGCCAGCAGCTCGACAACGTGTGGGCGCAAGTCCAGCGTGGGGAGATTGACGGCAACAAGCCGCTGCTCCAGTTCGCGTGGTCGATGTTCAGCACCTACGGCACGCCGGCCCGGGCTGCGGTCGTACAGGCCAAGCTCGACGCCGCCAGCGGCGTGCCGAGTGCTCCGCCGGTGACTGCGCAACCGGCGCCAGCCGTCCCTGAGCCACCGGTTGTGGTGGTGGACCACGGCACGGGCGGGACGACGGTGGTGCAGCCGACGCCGGCCCCGGTGACACACCGGCCGCTTCCGGTGACTCCTCCGCCGGTCGCTGCTCCCGCTCAGCCTCCGGCACCCCCCGCGCCGACCGCGCCCCCTCCCGGAGCTGCTCCGCCCGCTCCACCTCCGGCTCCGGCACCCACGCCGGCGCCGACACGGCCCAGCCCACCGGTTCCCGGCGAGGACGACCTGGCCGACGCAGAGGTGGAGCCCGAGATGGATCCCAACGGCACCATCAAGATGGCTCGCGAAATGATCGCAGCCGAGTCGAGCCCGAGCTGGCGGACGCTGCTCAAGGCTCCGATCAAGAGCTGGCAGAGCCGAGTGGGTCTCTACAGTGACGGACTCGCCGGGCCGAAGACGATCCAGCGCATGGCTGAGGAGGTCGGAGTCCTGCCGCGTGTGCGGTACTGGTCCAAGACGGGCGGCACGCTGGCAACGCAGCTCGGGAAGTTCCGCGACATGATTTATACGATCGCCGCGAACATGGATCAGCGCAACGAGCCCGAGCACGCTGCTGCACTGCGCGTCAGCGCGATGGCCGAGAAGGGGCAGGGGTGGCCGACGACGCCGAAGCCGATCCCTGTCGAGGAACGCGCCGAAGAGGCGCTCAACGTCGCCGAGGCCGTTCAGGCCGCGGCCGGTCGAGTCGTGGCGGATCTCGCGGCTGACTTCCCTTGGCTGAAGGGCATCACGAAAACCGCCTGAGCCTGTCCCGTTCACCGTTCGCTCGTTCATCGGAGCCCGTCATGCAGTCAGGAATCGCTATCAACATCACTCGGATCGTGCCGCGATGGGATCGGGCCGCCGGGACTCTCTGGCTGGATCTGGTGCTGGACGACGGGCGACGCTACAGCGTGGGCTTCCCGGTGCTCCACTACGCCAACTTGTTCGTGGCAGCGCTGCAGGCGGAGGGCGTCACGGTCCAGCCCGAAGTGGGCGAGGACTTGGCTAGCGTCGATGGGCTGTTCGGGTTCATCAAGCGGACGGCCCGACGTGCGTCCAGAAGCGTCAAGAAGGCGACCCGTCGTGTCTCGCGCAAGCTCGTGAATACGGCCAGTAAGGCCGTGCGCACGGCAACCCGAGGCATCAAGCGGGGGACTCGCGTCATTCGCCGCGGCGTGCAGAAGTACGGCGCAACGGCGCTCAACGCGGCAGCGTCCGGGGCGTCCTTCGTGCCCGGCCTGGGCAGTGGGTTGGCTGCTGGCCTGGCCGGCGCGTCCGCTCTTGCCCAAGGCAAGTCCCTGGCCGAAATCGGGCGACAGGCAGCCCTCGGGGCGTTGCCCGGCGGTCCGATGGCCCGGGCGGCTCTCGAAGCTGGGATCGGGGTGGCTTCCGGCAAGCGAGTCGATCGCGCTCTCCTGCAGGGAGTTCGCAAGAGCATCCCGGGCGGGCATGCGGGCCAGGCCATTTTCAACGCTAGCCTTGCGGTCGCGCGCGGCAAGCGTCCGGACCGTGCCATCAAGAATGCAGCTGTCCAGGCTGCTATGAGCCAGGTGCCTCGCCAGTATCGCCGAGCCGCGGCGGCAGGCATCGCCGCAGCCCAGGGCAAGCGAGTGGATCGCGCTCTCATGGGCGCCGCTCGCCAGATTGCTGCGCAGCAGATGCGCGGCAAGAGCCAGGATCGTGTGTTTCAGGCCGTGTCGGGGCGTGGGCTTGCAGCCCTCGCAGGATCGAACAAGACCGCGACCCTGGCCAACGAGGCCCAGAGTGCGGCTGCTCGAATCCGGGCGGGTCGCGGCAGCAACGCCGACCGTGCCACCGTTCGCCGTGCTGCCTCCGTGGTGCGCCGTGTGCAGTCTGCAGGCCGCTCGCGCTCTCCCTTCGCCCGGATGGCCGTGGCTGCCATCAAGTCGCAGCCTGGAGCCCGTGGGGCTCCCCGCCGGGTGACTCGCGCGATGGCAGTGCCCCAGGCTCAGAGGCGCTACCGGTGAGCGGCCGGCCGCGGCTCCCGGGGGCCGACCCGCGGGCGCCCCGCGGCATCCCCCCGATTCCGGTCGTACACGGCCGCGTATCGAGTTGGCCATGGGCCAAGAGCGCCACGTTCCCCGCTGGATCTCGGGGGGAGCAGCACTTCCAGTTGGGCGAGGACCCCGCCGAAGTCGGAACGGGCAAGCGCATCCAGTACGGCAACGTCCGGTGCGGCTTCAGCGGCGACGAGCAGGCCGCCGAAAACTTCACCGGCTGGATCATCCTCCCCGACAACGGGACCGAGATCGGACCGATCGATCTGCCGTTTGAACTGACTGTGCCCTTGCCGTGCCGGGTCCGGGTGCGTCCGGATGCGGACCCGGGCGCCGATCGGATCGTGGTCGCGACGGTCAGCATTCCCCCGGGCAAGCACCGATGGGCCGCAACGCGCCGCGTGCTGGTGCCCCCGTTCGCCGTGCCGGCGGTCGCCGTGCCGATCCCGCAGTGGGTGCATTCGCTCAGCGTGTGCGAGCAGGATGCCGCGGTGTCGCTGTTCGACGCAACCGGCGCTCTGCTCTGCGCCATCACCGGACCCGTGTGGGACGTGCCGCGGCCCCGAGCCGCTGTGCTACTTGCGACAACGGCCGTGCTGGGCACATCTGTCCTCTTCTCCTACCAGGCGTGACTGATGAAACTCTCCCCCAAGATTCAAGAGCTAGTGGACCAGGCCGAACGGGCCGAGCGAGCTGCACGCAAGCCGAAGAAGCGCCCGGCGAAGCGCAAGGCTCCCGCGAAGCGCAAGGCTCCCGTACGCCACCACACGCCGCCCGACGAGTGGCGAGCCAACAATCTCGCGCTGACGATTCAGAGCGACGGCGACCTATCGCCGCAGAGCCCCCGTGGCGCGGGCCGCCCGATTGGCGCGAACCTTCGGCGCAAAATGGCGTCTGGCAAGTACGACAAGGCGCTCGCGTGGAAGGCGTGGCTGCCGCTGGTAATGATGGCTGCGAAGCAAGAGGCTCGAAGAGAAATCTTGAGCGGTGACGCGCCAGCGTTCGCCAGCTGGTCAACGTTGTATTCTCCCGCGACCCGTGAAGCTGCGGCCCGAGAAATCGCTGCGTGGTTTGAGCAGACCGACCGCTAACCGAGGAGCGCGAACGATGAAACTTTCACCCACGATCCAGAAGTTGCTCGACCAGGCCGAGCGAGCCGAACGGGCCGCGCGCGCGCCGAAGAAGAAGCGCGCGAAGAAGACCACGAAGAAGCGCGCGAAGAAGCGCGCCACGAAGCGCAAGGCCACGAAGAAGCGCACGAAGAAGCGCACCACGAAGAAGCGCTCTCGCGCTCGGAGTAGCGGGCCAGCCACGAACGGCGCGCGGGATTACTCTCCCGGTGTGGCTGGCCTGCGTGAACACGCCGCAGACGCTCGCGCCCGGTTCGGCAGCCCACGACGGCAGGCCGTGCGTTCGCGCACGCTCTCCCGCGCCGACGCTGCCGAGCAGGACGCGCGCGCCGATCTGCTCGACCTGGAGGACGCCGGCGACAACACAGCTCTGCGGGCCGCCCGGGCCCGCTACGACAAGGCCCTGAGCTACCAGGACCGCGCTATCGACATGCAACGAGGGTTGGGCCCCCGCGGTTTCGTGCGGGTCCGCTGAGCCTGCGGAGACCGACTAAGGGCGCAAAACTCCGGGAAAAACGAATCCCCCCGAATCCTACGCTCGAGTTCCGGGGATTCAGAAGGGCGCGAGGCACGTGGCTAGCAGGTGGATGAAGGGGATGCGGGTTCGCGTTGACGCTGGCGCCGATCCGGAAGTTGCCGGCCAGGTGGGGCACGTGGACGACGTGCGGCCGGGTGAGCGCACGGGCACGGTCGACGTCATGGTCGCGCTGGACGATGGCCGTGTGTACTGGGTGAAGCAGGCGCTACTTGCCCCCGCTCAGCTCCCCCCTCCGCCCGGTACAGCCGCCGAGCGCACTGTGCCGATGCCCTGGGCCGAGCCACCCGCCAAGCGGTCCCGTTCGAGGATGCAGCAGCTCGGGCTGCCCCTGCCCGGCACCCAGGTCCCTTTCGAGTTCAGGCCTCCGCCTGGGCTCAGCCGTAAGCCAGTCTTTCAGGCGCCGGCGCCAGAGCCGAAGCCGAAGCGCCAGCGCTCCACCAAGCCGGAAGGCAACTGGTCCGCGTGGGAGGAGCGCGGTGATCGGTGGGTGCGCCGCTACGCGCGCAACGGAAACCCGCAGGCGACGGCAACGGTGCGGCAGCGCAGTGGAATGGGCCCGTACCGACCTTATTTTTGGACGCTGGACCTGTGGGACGGGTCGTCTTTCGACTACTCCACCAACGAGCTAGGCGACGCAGCAGCAGCCAAGCGAGAGGTGGACGCTACCATTCGCAAGCCCAGCGTGGCGCGTATGCTGGACCAGGAGCTGACGCGCATCCAGGCAGAGGACTTCGAGGA
>DATKTN010000345.1:0-8458 GCA_035531135.1 Anaerolineae bacterium | reverse complement strand
GGTCGCGGGAAACACCGAGGGGCATTGAGGGGAATGGGACATTGGGCAACCTCCGCTGTGTACACTGGTGGTTGCCCAAAGCATGCCACAATACTCGAAATCAGGCAAGTCAGTGCGAAAAACGCGTATTCTTCATTGCTGGGTGCTGTACGTGAGGGAGAAGAGTCATTGAGCATAGTTCCACGGGCCGGTTCACGCCGCATAACCAGCACAATTGAAGAGATAAATGCTGACCAATTCCCCCTGTATGACGGAATACCAACTTGGTTCGAGGTCAGGTCCACGTTTCGGGTTGAGGTCGTAGAGGCAGGACTGGGCGGCTTCAGGCTCGTGGAAGAGGGAGTAGCCGAACCCTTCATCAGACACTATAACAGTCATCACGAGGATAATCCGACCTGTTGGGCAACTCGCTTTGATGTCAGTCGGTGGGGGATCTTTTTGGCTACTGATGACGAGGGACAGCTTGTGGGTGGCGCTACGGTTGCCATTGATGCCCCGGTGTATCCCAGTCGGTTGATGCATTCAGCGGAGGCCAACCTAGTAGGTTGAAGGAGCACAACTATGTCAAAACGGGACGAGCGACAGAAGGCGTCCGAAGTCTTCAACGAAGCAGATTTCGTATTTGCGCAGAAAGTCAGTTTCGATGAGGCATTTCCGCAAATTGAGGATGTCGTGGCATAGGCCAACGCCTGCGTCACCAATGCCTGGTTGCGCACCTGCGCTATCGAGGCTGTGGGTAGCTGCTCGCGTAGTCGGGTTGTTAATCTGCTGTACAACTGTCGGCAGTTCATGATAGGTTCCTTTCAACGTGGTAGCAATTCGTACTCGCATCTTACCACGTTCGGCGCCTATCTCCGTTATGCCCTGCAAAAGTGACAGGGGATGAACCCATGAAACGTAAAGTCAGCTTAATAGCGAAAACGATTTTGGGCTTTGCCTTTTTGTTGCTGGTCCTGGTTCTCGCACTTTTCATATCGGCCGGATCACTTAGCTTCTGGCAAGCTTGGGTCTTCTTGGCCGTCTTCTCGGTCTGTACTATCCTCATAACCGCGTATTTGATCAAATATGATCAGGAATTGTTGGCTAGTCGCGTCAAAGCCGGACCAATTGCAGAAACCCAAAAGAGTCAGCAGATAATTCAAAGCCTGGTTAGTTTATTCTTCATTGGCCTGTTCATCGTTACCGGTTTGGATTTTCGTTTTCACTGGTCGGATGTGCCGCCTGTCGTGAGCTTGATTTCTGATGGATTCGTGGTGCTTGGCTTTTTTATCGTTTTCCTGGTATTCAGAGAAAACAGTTATACCAGTGCCATTATTGAAGTGTCGAATGAGCAAAAGGTGATTGCAAGTGGGCCGTACAGTGTGGTTCGGCATCCCATGTATGCGGGAGCCATCCTTTTGCTTATCTTTTCACCGCTTGCTCTGGGGTCCTTGGTGGCGATCCCTTGCCCTGTGCCTTTGATACTAGTCGTTGCGGCCAGGTTACTTGAGGAAGAGAGATTTCTATTAGCGAACTTGAGCGGCTATGCGGAGTATCGTCAGAAGGTGCGTTACCGTCTCGTGCCCTTCATTTGGTAGAGCGATAAGGTAGGGAGGGCATGCTCCGGCTGGGGCAGAGACGAGCGTCAGCCGGTAGCCTGGGCGTAGCCCCTCATCGGCGTTGACTCATTCGCCGGGACGTTCTTCACCGCCGTGGAAAAGCCAACCGTCCCACTCTCGGATGGGACGGTTGGCGTCGCTTCTATTGTCGTTCTTCGAGGATGTTCCACGTCATCCGGTGGTGATCTCCACCTCCACGCTCATCCCCCAGCGCAGCCCCGCCGGCTGTTCGGCCAGCTCGATCACCACGGTGTACACCACGTCGCCACCCACCGTCGTCGCCTGCGCCGCGATACTCGCCACCCGCCCCTCGATCTCCACGCCCAGCCCCTCCACGTCCACCCGCGCCTCCTGTCCCACCGCCACCCGCGTCACGTCTCGCTCGCTCAGGTCCGTCGTCTCCACCTGCAGGCGACCCAGGTCGGCCAGCCCCACCACCACCTGCCCCGGCAGCACCGTCTCCCCACCGCTCACCTCCAGCGCGGCAACCGTCCCGGCAAACGGCGCCCGCAGCGTCGCCTGGTCGAGCACGGCCTGCGCCGCCACGAGCCCCGCCTCCGCCTGCGCCACCGCCGCCTCGGCCACCGCCACCTCCTCCGCGCTGGCCCCCGCTCGCGCCGCATCCAGGCGAGCCTGCGCCGCGTCCCGGCGTGCCGCCGCCTCCTGCACCGCCGCCCTCGCCGCACGCACCTGCACCTCCCCCGCCTTCTCGGCCTGCGTCAGTTGCGCCTCCGCCGCCACCCGGCTCCGCTCCGCCGCCCGCAACCGCAGCACCATCGCCTCCTTCACCCACCCTTCCGCCTTCCGATCCATCTGGTCGTGGGCGTCCCGGGCCGCCTTCTCCTCCGCCTGCGCGGCGGCCAGTTGCGCCCGCGCGGCGGCGACCTCCGCTTCCACCGCCCCGGATTTGACGAGCTGATCCCGCCGGGCCGCTGCCTGGGCCAGCACCGCCTCCGCCACCTCCACCTCCGCCTCGGCGGCGGCCACCTCCTCCAGACGCGGCCCAGCCCCCAGGACCGCCCGTTCAGCCTGGGCCGCCGCCAGTGCCGCCTCCGCCTGTGTCACGCCGGCCTCCAGCAGCCCCGTCTCCAGCGTCACCAGCACCTGGTCCGGCTCTACCGCATCCCCCTCCCCCACCGCCACCGTCTGCACCCGCCCGGACACCGGGAAGCCCAGTTGTGCCTCCCGCGCCGGCACCACCTCCCCCGACGCCACCACCGTGCCGCCGCCGGAACGGCGCTCGACCGCCACGGGCGCTTCCGCCGCCACCGGCACGGGCGTCGCCGCCGGTGCCGCCGATGTCCGCGTGCACCCCACCAACGTGATCATCAGTAGTGACAACATCATGTGCTTATGATTCATCTTATACCTCCATGTCCCGTAACCCTTGCGAAGGTTGCGTACAGATCCGGCAAATTGGAGCGTCCCCGGTTGAGAAAGCCTCTTTGGCTCCAAGGTTTTCACCCAACTTTCGCAAGGTTCAGTGCGGTCATTCCGTGGCGATCTCCACGTCGACGCTCATCCCCCAGCGCAACCCCGCCGGTCGTTCGTCCAGCTCGACCACGACCGTGTACACCACGTCGCCCCCGACCATCCCCGCCTGGGATGCGATGCGTACCACCCGCCCCTCGAGCTCCACGCCCAGCGCTTCCACGTACACCGTCGCTCGCTGGCCCACCCCCACCCGCGCCACGTCCTGCTCGCTCAGGTCGGTCGTCTCCACCCGCAGGTGGTCCAGGCCGGCCACCGTCAGCACCACCTGCCCCGGCATCACCGTCTCGCCTGGACCCACCTCCAGCGCCGCAACCGTGCCCGCGCAGGGGGCGCGCAGCGTCGCTTGCTCCAGCGCGATCCGGGCGGCCACGAGCCCCGCCTCCGCCTGCGCCACCGCCGCCTCGGCCACCGCCACCTCCCCGGCGCTGGCCCCCGCTTCCAGCACGTCCAGTTGGGCCTGTGCCGCGCCCTGCTGCGCCGCCGCCACCCGCACGCCGGCCTGCGCGGCGCGCACTTCCGCCTCCCCACCTGCCAGCAGCGCGTCGAGCTGCGCCTGCGCCGCCACCTGCGCCTCCCCGGCCGCGCGGAGACCATAGCGCGCCTGCTCCTCCAGTGTCCCCAACGCCGGGCAGATCTCTCCACCCCCCGGCAGGTTGTAGCACTTTATCGTGAGGTCGTGCATCTCCTCGGCCTCCCGCCGGTCCGCCATCGCCGCAGCTACGCCCGCCTGGGCGGCGGCCACCTCCGCCTCCGTCGCCCCCACGTCCGGTTGGTCCCGCTGCGCCGCCGCCTGCGCCACCAGCGCCCCCGCCGCCGCCACCAGCGCCTCGGCTGCCGCCACCTGCTCCAGGCGGGGACCCGCCTTCACGAGCGCCACTCGGGCCTGGGCCGCCGCCAGCGCCGCCTCCGCCTGCGTCACGTCCGCCTCCAGCAGCGCCGTCTCCAGCGTGACCAGCACCTGGCCCGCCTCCACCACGTCCCCCTGCGCCACCGCCACCGTCTCCACCCGCCCGGACACGGCAAAGCTCACGGCCACCTCGTGTGCCGGTACAACCTCACCGGAGGCCACTGCCCCACCGCCGCCGGAACGAACACTGGACTCCGGGGACACCACCGTGGCGATGGGCGCCGCAGTCGGCGCAGGCGAGCGGCTGCAACCTACCAGCATTGTCATCGACAACAAGATCATCATCCATCGCTTGCACATCGTCTTGCACCTCTCTCGATTTTCGGGTCTCAGGAATGAGACCTCCGAGGTTTCATGCCTTGTCGCCATTGCTGTGACAGTAGACCTTATGTGGTATAGCTTTGTAGTGGCGACTTCAGTCGCTGGTTACGCAGCAAGAACGACTAAAGTCGTTACTACGAACTCCATAACGGGAATTGCTGCAACCTCTCTACGTATGGCGGCTGTTTTCCGTCACCCGCCCGTCGCGCAGTTCGACCGTCCGGCGGGCGAAGGCGACCACGCGCGGGTCGTGGGTGGCAAAGATAAAGGTGGTGCCTGTCTCCTGGTTCAGCCGCACCATGATCTCCATGATCTGGCGACCGTTCTCGGTGTCCAGGTTGGCCGTCGGCTCGTCGGCCAGCACCAACACGGGATGGGTAGCCAGGGCGCGGGCGATGGCGACGCGTTGCTGCTCGCCGCCGCTCATCTGGTCGGGGCGGTGACGGGCGCGGTCAGAGATACCGACCGCCTCCAACAGCTCGTTCACGCGCTCCCGTCGCTCTGCCTTCTTTGCCCCAGACAGCAGCAAGGGAAGTTCGACGTTCTCGTAGGCCGTGAGCCCGGGGATGAGGGCAAAGAACTGGAACACGAAGCCGATAGTCCCCTTGCGCAAGTCGGCGCGCTTGTTGGGCTTGAGCCGCGTCACGTCCTGCCCGTTGATGTGCACGCGCCCGCCGGACGGCCGGTCCAGGCAGCCCATCAACTGCAGCATCGTCGTCTTGCCCGATCCCGACGGCCCGACGATGGCCGTGAATTCGCCCTTCTCGATGGTCAGGTTGACGCCGCGCAGTGCGGGTGTCTCGACCTGACCAACTTGATAGTTCCTGGTTACGTCTTGCAACTCGATGACTGGCATTTCACACCTCCGTGGTACTGTACCTAAAGGTTCTTTTCGTAGCAAGACATCTCGCTACCCCAAACTTCCGATCACTACAGCGCCCGCAATGCGTCGATGGGCTCCTTCCGGGTCGCGAACCAGGCCGGGTAGAGCGAGGCCAGCAGCATGATGATCCAGCAAACGACGGATAAAACGGCCGTATCCGCCCACTGGAAGGCCGCATACATCGTTTCGCCATAGGCTATGTCAGCAGAAACCGCGTTGGCCGCCATGTCGCCAAGGTAAATGCCTTCGGTGGCCAGATAATACACGCCCAGCGATCCCAGCAGTACGCCCAGGATGACGCCTATCGCTCCCAGCGTGGCCGACTCGAGCACAAACATCGCCATGATCTGCCGCCCCTTCATCCCCAGCGCAGCCAGGATACCCATCTCCCGCGTGCGCTCAAAGACGGACATCAACAGCGTGTTGGCGACGACGACGGCGACGATGGCCAGCACGATTAGGTAGATCATGTACAAGAATCCCATCGCCGACTGTACGCCTTCTACCATCAACTGGTTAAGGTCACGCCAGGTCAGCAATGCCAACCCCGGCGCGCGCAGCGCTGAAGCAACCGCGTCGGCAGTTTCTCGATCGTGCAGCAGAGCTACGACTGCGCTGGCCCGCTCCCCCGCTCGCGTGAACGCCTGCGCCTTAACCAGGGGCATAAAGATCGTCGCCTCGTCAAAGGCGGGGAAACCAGAGTCGTACAAGCCACGGATGGTAAAGGTCGCCTCGTCGGGCTGCTCGCCCGACGTGTTGACCAGCAGGCTGACGTCATCGCCCACGGCCAACCCCAGGTTGTTGGCCAACCTCTGGCTGATGAGGACGCCGCCCCGGTCATCGGGGGCCAGGAACTCGCCGGCAACCAAACCCTCCCGGAAGGGCACCTCTATCTCGGAGAGCGGGTCTATGCCAAACACCTGCACGCCGACCGACTCTTCGACCGTGCCCAGGATGCCGCTGGCCCACAACACCGGCGCTGCTGCTCGCACTTCCGCCAGACTCTGGGCCTGGGCGGCCAATGCCTGCGGCTCTTCCAACAGGTCATCCCACTTGAGGCTGACCTTGTCCTTCTCGTAGGATTCCGCGCGCACCTGCACGTGACCGGTCTGTATCCGAATGTTGTCATCGATCGCCCCCTGTATCGCACCCATCTCAAAGGCGTGAAGCGCGATGACCAGCGCCAATCCCATCATCACCGCTATCAGTGTCAACGCCGAGCGCCGCTTGTTACGTCCCAGGTCGCGAACGGCAATCCTCCACAGTTTGAACATAGTATCTCTCCTCCTCACGTTTCACGAATCGTTACTACTCAGGCTCTCCTGGTACGCCATTCGAGTGAGCGTAGCAGCCTGCCTTGAGCATAGTCGAAAGGAATCGAGGAATCTCCACTTGCAATGGCAAATGTGACTCCGACAAGAGATTCCTCGACTCCCTTCGGTCGCTCGGAATGACGGAGTTGAGTAGTACCCACGAATCGCGCATCTTTTCCGCATCAGACATCGTGTAGGGCTACACTATGTGTAGCTTACACATAATGTAGGGCCTCGGCCGGCTCCCGTTTGGAAGCTTGCCAGGCCGGGTAGAGCGAGGCCAGTGCCGCGATGACGCCGACGGTCAGCGCCCGTCCCACCAGCACACCTATCCCAATTCGGAGGTAGAGTCGATCACCCATCAGTCCGATCAGTTCGCTGTACTCGCCTATGTCTACTCCTCCATAAAGGGCCATAAAATCGATGCCGACTCGTCCATAGTAGGCGCCTATCACCCCACCCAGCACGCTGCCGGCCAGCGCGCCCAGCAACCCGATCAGCACCCCCTCCAGCAGGAACAGCGCCACGGTCTCCCGCCGCTTTAACCCCATCGCCGCCAACAGGCCAATCTCGCGCGTGCGCTCGAACACCACCATCAGCATCAGGTTGAGGATGCCAACGCCGGCGATCAACAGGATGACCAGGCCAAACATGTTCATGACTTGAGCCTCTAACTCCATCATCTCCTTTGTCGTGGGATCCAGTGTGTCCCAGGCATCCACCTCGTAGCCGGGCAAGGCCGTTTGCAGCGTCTCGACCACCGGCGGCTCCTGCCCCACCTGTTCGAGGTGAATGGCAACCTCGGTAGCCTGATCGCGCAAGTCAAAGAGCGTCTGCGCTTCGAGCAGCGAGACGTAGACCAAGCTCTTTTCCACATCTGGAATCCCCAGGTCGTAGATACCGACGATCGTCATCGTGCGGCGGCGCATCTGCTGGTGGGTGGCGCGTCCTACCAGCGTGACGCGGTCGCCCACGGTCACCTCAAGCCGCTCGGCCAACGCCGCGCCGATGAGGAGGACGTCTTCGTCGTTAGCTTCCAGCCAGCGGCCCTGGACAACGTTCTCCGCCACCAGGCTCACTGGCGCTTCCTTTTCCGGTTCGATGCCGGTGATGGCGACCGACATGGTCCCCTCGCGGCTGCTGACCATGCCGCCGGTTTCGACGCGCTGCGCTACGGCGACCACCTCCGGCTGGGCCAGCGCTGCCTCCACCGCCGCGTCCGGGTCGACCAGAGGCAGCAGCGGCAGCCTGTTCGCCTTTTCCCGGAAGCCTGGCGCGTGTACCTGCACGTGGCCGCCCTGCAGCTTGACCGTGTTGCCGTAAAGGGCCTCGTTCATCCCGCTCAGCATGCCGTCATAAAGGAGTATGAAAGCCAGCCCCAGCGCGATGGCGATCCCAGCGATCACCGTCCGCCTCCAATTGCGCCACACGTTACGCCACGCCATTATCAAGAGTTTCCCCATCATTCACCTCCTTGATGCAGATATGAGCTGTCTTTCTCCGATTCGATTTGGGTAACGGAAAGCAACGTCAGGTCAAGTCCCAGATCCTGGACAGGATGCAACGGTTTTTGGTCTGGTCGGCAACAGCGCCGGTTAGCGCTGTGATCGGCGGACCATCAAAAAGACTAGTCAGGTTCTCAGTTAGGGTCTAATCTTCAAACCAGGCGGCAAGCGTCTGTTCGTCTATGATCGGCAGGGAACCTGGTGGTGCGCCGAGAATGCGCTCAATGGCCGTTTGTACAGATGCAAGTTATATATTAAATAATCCCCCCGATTTGTCAAGGATCAGGCTTGCATTCCAGCAGTGAAGAATCCGCGGGCAGATGGTGGGGAATCTGGGTATGAGGGGCAGATGCCAGAGGGGTGCATTCAGAGATAAGCCGTGCGGGATTGCCCCAGCTTGGAGAGCAAGCTGGTCAAAATGCAGCGGATGGGGTAAG
>DATKTN010000344.1:0-2581 GCA_035531135.1 Anaerolineae bacterium | reverse complement strand
TCACTGGTCACCCGCCCCTTCATCCGGCACGCCGCCGCGCACGAACCGCAGCCGGTGCACTTGTCCACATCCACATAGCGTGGCTTCTTGCGCACAAGCACGCGGAATCCCCCCCCCTCTCCCCCCCCTGGCAGGGGGGGTTGGAGGGGGTCTCCCCCCCCTGCCGGGGGGGACTGGAGGGGGGCCATAGAACTCACCTCGGCATAGGTCATCAATTCGATGTTGGGATGGCGGCCCACGTCCACCATTTTCGGCGTCAGGATACACGCCGAGCAATCCAACGTCGGGAAGGTCTTGTCCAGTTGGGCCATCCGCCCACCGACGGAGGGCTCGCGCTCGACCAGGTAGACCGGATAACCTGCATCGGCGATGTCGAGCGCAGCCTGGATGCCGGCGATGCCCCCGCCGATGACCAACGCTGCTGGCTTACGTCGCTTCGCTAACTCGGGCCGCTTTGCTAACGGATCCATGTCTGCCAATCTCCTAACCCACGGTCACCGCATCCAGCACCCCGTACAACTGGATCACCTCAAATCCCTTCTGCTGGCTGGCCTTGTTGGGGCAAGCCGTGACGCACGCACCGCAGCCCTGGCACAGCACCTCGATCACCTCGGCCGAGTGAGCGCCGGGCTCCAACACACGGGCATCATACGGACAGACCTCGACGCACAACCCGCAGGCCGAACACAGGCGCGGATTGACGCTGGCCGTGATCGGCGTCGCCTCCAGTTCGTCCTTCGAAAGCAAACTGACCGCGCGCACAGCCGCACCCCGCGCCTGCGCGACCGTCTCGTCCAGGAAGCGCGGCGAGTGCGCCATCCCGCACAGATATACCCCGTCCGCCGCAAAATCCAGCGGTCGCAACTTGACGTGCGCCTCCAGGAAGAAGCCGTCCTCGGTCATCGGCACCTTGAGCAGTTGAGCCAGCGCCTCGTTGTCCGCGTTCGGCTCGATGCCGGCGCTGAGCACGACCAGGTCCGCGTCCAACGCGAACACCTCACCCTCCGGCTGCACCGTCACGTCCACGCGCAACCGCTCGTCCTCAACCCTCACCTCCGGCTTCTGATCCTTGTCGTACTCCAGAAAGACCACGCCCTTCTCCCGCGCCTCGCGGTAATAGCGCTCCTTGAAGCCAAACGTGCGGATGTCGCGATAGAGGATGGTCACGTCCGTCTGGGGCGCGCGCTCCTTGATCGCCAGCGCGTTCTTGATCGCCTCCGTGCAACAGACGCGGGAGCAGTAGGGGTGTTCCTCGTCGCGGGAGCCGACACATTGGATCATCACCACAGATTGGACATTGGACATTGGAGATTGGACATTGGATGCCAGCATCTCCTCCAGTTCGCGCTGTGTAATCACCCGCTCATCCTGCCCGTACAAATACTCCCGTGGCTCGATCTGCTGCGCCCCCGTCGCCACCACGATCACGCCGTGCTGGATCTCCTCCTGCCGCCCATCGGCCAGCTTCACCGTGGTGCGATATTGCCCCAGATAACCACCCACATCCACCACTTTACACGAGGTCAGCACAGAGATGCGCGGGTTGGCCGACACCGCCTCGATCGTCCGCTGCAGCAACGCCTGGGGATCGCCAGCGCCATCATCTGTCCGATCTGGCAACGCCGTATAGATGTGCCGCAGATTCCCTCCCAACTCTGCCTCCCGCTCGACCAGCGTCACCCCGAACCCCTGCTCGGCGATAGAGAGCGCCGCCACCATCCCGCCCAGCCCGCCGCCGACGACCAGCGCGCGGTTACTGACCTCAAAGGTGCCCACCTCGACCGAGTGCAATCTCCGCGCCTTGGCCACCGCCATGCGCACCAATTCCTTCGCCTTCTCCGTCGCCGCAGCGTGGTCGCCCCTGTGCACCCACGAATCCTGCTCGCGGATGTTGGCCATCTCGAACAAGTGGGGGTTCAGCCCAGCCCCACGGATCGTCTCCTGAAACAACGGCTCATGCGTCCGAGGCGTGCACGAAGCCACCACCACCCGGTTCAGACCGTGCTCCAGAATCCGCTCTCGAATGCGCTCCTGCGTGTCCTGCGAGCACGTATACAAGTTCCGCTCGGCGTAAGCCACGTCGGGCAGGCTGGCGGCGTATTCGACCACGTCGGGCACGTCCACCACAGCCCCGATGTTGATACCGCAGTGGCAGATGAAGACACCCACCCGCGGTGGCTCATCGCTCACGTCGCGCTCCTCCGGCCACACCTGCTCCTTTGTCAACGTGCCACGCACGTCCGCCAGCAGCGCCGAAACCTGAGCCGCCGCGCACGAAGCCTCGATCACCGTCTCCGGGATGTCCTTCGGCTCGCTGAACGGTCCAGCGACAAAGACGCCCGGCCGCGTCGTCTCTCCCGGCCGGAAGGGGGCCGCCTCGGCAAAGCCGAACTCGTTCAACTCGACGCCCAGCCGCTCCGCCAGTTCCCGCGTGCCCTCCGGCGGCTTCAGGCCCACCGAGAGCACCACCAGGTCGAACCCCTCCTCGACGTTCTTGCCGTCGGGAGTGGCGTACCTGAGCCGCAAGTCCCCCGTCCCCGGCACCTCCGTCACTGTACTGACCATACTGCGCACGTAACGC
>DATKTN010000343.1:0-4366 GCA_035531135.1 Anaerolineae bacterium | reverse complement strand
AGCGACTCGCCGGGCAGCCAGCGGTAGACGACGGTTGGAAAGGAGAGGACGGCGCAGCTTTCGTCCAGCCAGAGCGGCTGCGGCGCGATGTCCAGCCCGGCCACGTGGAGCAACTGGAGTGCGCCGTACTCCCGCGCGGCCCGGCGCCGCCCGTCGGCGACGCACAGCTTGCAGGCGTAGGACCGCCCGCCGGCCTCCACCCGGTACAGCGCGTTGTTGGTCCCGCCGGTCACGCGGCGCACCGCGACACCGCCCGCCCGCCAGTCGTCGGCACCAGCGGCGTGCGCGGCCGCGACCACGCGCAACCAGCTCGGCGGTTCTTGCATCCGGCGTCCCCCGGCTCACAACACGCCGGTGGCCAACTCCTCGCGCAGCAGCGCCAACAGCCGGTCGTGGTCGCAGTGGGGCAAGCACCCGGCCGAGAGGTCAAAGAGGGTGACCTCGTATCCCTGGCGGGCCAGTTCGATGGCGTAGCGGCCCGGGCCACCGCCGCAGTCCAGCACCCGGGCGGGCGGGGGCGGGAGATGGTCGGCCAGCGCCCGCATCGTCACGGCGAACTCGGTGCGGTGCCGCCCCATCCGTTCCCACTCGCGCTGGGCCTGCTCGTCGTAGCAACGCCCGATCAAGCTGCTTATCGCGTCGCTGTGTTCCGTGGCTAACTCTCTACCGTCTACTGTCTACCTTCTACCATCTTTCATGCCGCACCAGCTCGGCCAGCGGCTTGCGCTTCTTGGCACCGGGCTGGTCGGCCGGGACGCCCAACGGGGTAAACGCGATCGGCTCGACGCCGTCGGGCAGGCCCAACACCTCCCGCGCCGCGTCCGGATCGAACGCGCCGATCCAGCACGTGCCCAGCCCCAGGTCGGCGGCGGCCAGAATCAGGTGATCCATGACGATGGCCACGTCGACGTCGGTGTAGTTCTTGCCATCCCCCCGGCGCGTCCACCCCTGGGCCGGCACCCCGCAGGCACAGATGACGACCGGCGCTTGCACGAACCAGTCCCGACCGTAGATGCGCTTCAACTCCGCCTCCCGGCCCGCCGTGCGGATCACGATGAGCTGACAGGGCTGCCGGTTGGCCGCGGTCGGCGCCAGGCGCGCCGCCTGGAGCACCTGCTCTAGCTTTTCTTCGTCCACCGGGTCGGGCTTGTACGCCCGGACACTGTACCGCTTTTCGATCAGTTCTCGGAATTCCATCGGTTGTCTTCCTCCACAGATGTGCGAGTTTACGAATGTGCGAATTTACGAATGTGCGAATTTACGAATGTGCGAATCGGCGAATCGGCGAATCGGCGGATGGGCGATTGGGGGCTGCGATGCTTCATTGGAACAGGATGCCGCAGATGGAGACCCAGGAGGTGCCGTTCTGGTCGGCCGGGCAGCGGTCGTAGGCCACTTGCTGTCCCTGCACCGGGTCCAACACGCGCAGCGCCAGGGTGATCGGCGGCAGCCCACACACGTTGTTCCGGTCCTCCACGCGCTTGATCGCGGCGAAGAATGCTCCGGCGTCGCCCGCACACATGTGCTCGATGAGTTCATCGTCGGCCGCCCGCAGCCGGGCGCGCTCGACCAGGCCCACCGGCCGGCCGCCGAACGCCGGGCCGACGTGCGAGAGGTCGGCGGCAGCGACGACGATCGCGCGGCGGCCAGCAGTCGCCCGCCTCAGCGCGTCCACCAGCGCGCCCATCGCCGGGTCGTCCTCCAGATCCGCCCCGCCCTGCACAAAGTGGCCGAACGAACCGCACAGGATCGGCACCAGCTCGCACGGCCGCCCCTCGCGCACGTGATGCAGCCACACCGCTGCCAGCTCGATCGAATGCTCGCTGCGATGGTGGAGCTCGTCGGCGAAGGCCGCCTCGGCCCCCATCGCGTCGGCCAGCGCATCCACGACCCCGCACGCCGTCGGCAGGACCCCGAACGGCGTGCCATAGTGCTGGCGCGTCAACGTGAGCCCACCGTCTGCCCCAAAGTGGTCGGTGCCCAGCAGGACCACGAGCTCGGCCTCCCGGACCATGCCGGCCGCCCGCTTCCAGACCTGGGCGTATACCAGCCCGCCGCGCGCATAGTCGATGTGCGGGCTGACCAGGCCACGCCCGCCGTCGAAGGCGGGGCCATCGTCGTCGACCGCGTCGAGGTAGTGGCGCAGGAGGCGGCGCAGTTCGCCGGCGTCGGCCGGGTACGAGCGTCCGGCGCAGGAGGGCGGCCGGAAAGGGGCCTCGCGATACTCGGCCAATGCCCGCTCCCGCGCCTGCGCAAAGCGGCCGTTGTCCAACAGGAACGCCTCGTCGAAGGCGGCCAGCAGCCGGTCCAACACGTCCGGTCCGACGCGAAGCCCAAACCGGACGCCGAGCGAAGCGCGGAGGGCGCTCGAGTCCCGCGTCCCGTCGCACAGCGCCAGCAACGGGGCCAGCCCCTGGGGGATCACCACGGTCTTGTCGCTCAATTGCAGCGGATCGCGCAACATGAGAGACGCCCGCCCCTCGTGGACGATCGGGTGGATGTCCACCGCGCGCAGCCTGGGAAGTTCCGTCTCCGTCGGCATGGTCATTACCGCCTGCATCCACTGACCTGTCAGGTCTGGTCAGCCTCGCATGGTGAAGAAGGCGACGACGAGCAGCACGAGGACGACCAGGCAGCCCAGCCTGAGCAAGGCCTCGGTGAGTTTGACCACGACCTTTAGGATCAAGAGCGCCACGATCAAGACCACACCGATGCCAACCAGCATCAGGAGTTGGTCCGTGGTCAGGCCAAGAAACTGTGTCATGCTCCTTCCTTTTCAATCACCACCGGTCCGGATGGAAGCCGAAACGCCTCGACTGAGCTCGGCGAAGTCTTGTTTCGGTCCCCCGGTACCAGCGCCACCCCGCCCCAGACGCCAACAAGTTGGCGCTTCCATCCTCCACACGAACCGATCACACCCGCACGCCGACGAGCCGGGCGATCAGGTTGCGGTGCGGCGTGATCGCCCCCTGCGGGCAGACCTCGGCGCAGCAGAAGCAGCCGACGCACCGGTCCAGGTCGAAGCGCGGAGGCTGCCCAGGCGTGATCGCCTCCCGGGGGCAAGCCTGCGCGCAGCGGCCGCAGCCGGCGCACGCGTCCGCAGTCAATCGGGGGCGGAGACGGATGGCCCTGTGCACCGGCGCGCTGGCCCACGCGGGGACGCGCAAGTACCAGTGGGCCTGCGGCAGCGAAACCGCGCCGAAATCGAGCGCCCGCCGGTCTCCCACGACCCGCACCTTGTCGAGGTCCGAGACACCCAGCCCGCGGTCCTGCGCCTGGGCCAGGTGAAGGACCTCGCCGGGCCGGTAGCCCAGCGCCCCCGCGATCACCGCGTCCAGCGCCACCGGGTCGGCCGAGGCGGCCAGGCATCCGTACCGGCGGGGTGTGCCCCCCATCCCCGGCCCGTTCCCCTCCTGGCCGAGCACGCCGTCGATCAGCGTCAGTCCCGGCCGGATGAGCTCCAGCACGTCGACCAGCGCCCCGCTAAAGTCGTCCACGCCCGGGGCCCGGCAGTGGACCTCCCGTTTGCGGGCACCGGGGATCGTGCCGAAGAGGTTCTTTACCGCGCCCGTGTACAGCGTGAGGAGGTGTGTCTTTAACTTGGGCAGGTCGATCACCAGGTCGGCTTCGAGGGCCGGGCGAGCGATATAGTAGTCGACACCGTCGAGCCGCTTCCACGCCACCCCGTCGAAGGGCACCAGGCGAGCGCCCGTGCGCTCCGCCACACCCGCCATCCCGCTCTGACGCCAGACCCGGCGCCCATCCTCGACGGAGCCGCCGGGGGAATCGCCGATGAGCGCGGTCCCCCCGGCCTCCTGTACGAGTTCCGCCACCACCTGGACGACCGCCGGGTGAGTCGTGATCGCCCGCTCCAGGTCGGCGGCGGCCAGCAGGTTGGGCTTGAGTAGTACACGCATCCCCGGGCGGACGAACCGGCCGATGCCGCCCAGCGGGGCGAGCACGGCCATCACCGCTCCCCGGACCGCGTCGAGATCGTACGTCTCGCAGCGGGCGACCGACACCACGGGCATACCCTGTTCCTGTAAATTCATCAACCTCCTGTTTCTCCCGCCAACCTTGCGAAGGTTGTACATCGCCCTGGTGCTGCGGGGGCTCGCAGATGGCAGGAGTGCCTTTGGCCCGAAATCTACCGCTAAACCTTCGCAAGGTTTCCGTTCGCAGAATCATAGCATGGGGATGACGAAATGACAACCGCTGGCGCCAGGGGCGACTAGAGCCCACCAAACAGGCGCACCAGGCCAACCAGCGCGTGTGCGACGATGCCCAGCCACGCCAGGCCACACCACACGACCGGCCACACGCTTTCGTACGACACCCACTGCCCGTCGTCGTCCACGTCGAGCGT
>DATKTN010000342.1:0-7898 GCA_035531135.1 Anaerolineae bacterium | reverse complement strand
CTGGGGCGAGTCACGGCCGCACGGATCATCCGCCCGATCCACTCGTACCGGCCGCTGGCGACGGCGACGAGCGCGTCGTCGTGGGCCCGCAGGACGTCGTGGACCGCCTCCCAGCGCTCCTCCGGCAAACACTCCTGCATCATCCGGGTGACCTCCCGATCCCCCTCCAGCAGTTTGAGCGCGATCCAATCGCGGGAGTACGGGGGTGGCACACACCCTGCGATCAGCCTCTCGATCTCATCCAGAACCTCGCGGTGATCGGCCCGGATCTGGGGGGGCTTGGGAGCGCACGGGACCTCTCCGCTCGCCACGCGGTCCACCGTCTCGACCAGCTCTCGTACGCCCACGTTCTTGGTGGCGACCATCGGCACCACCGGCACACCCAGCGCTGCCGCCAGCACCTCCGGCTCGACATGTATCCCCTCTTGCTGCGCGACGTCGATCATGTTCAGCCCGACGACCACTGGCGCGGGCAGGGACACGAGTTCCGCGACCAGGTAGAGACTCCGCTCCAGGATCGCCGCGTCGACCAAGGCCACGACGACGTCCGGCCGATCCCGGATGATGAATTCCCGGGCGACGATCTCTTCGGCAGAGTTGGCGGTCAGACTGTAGGTACCGGGCAGATCGACCAGCCGGTAGGTCGTGCCGTTGAAGGTGAGCGTCCCCTCCTTTCGCTCGACCGTCTTGCCGGGCCAGTTGCCCACGTGCTGGTGGAGGCCGGTGAGGAGGTTAAACAGGGTGGACTTGCCGACGTTGGGCTGGCCAGCCAACGCGACGAGGACCGTCCGCTCCGTCGTGGCGGCTCCCACGCCGGTGGCCTCGTCGACAGCGGTGAACAGGCGGGAGCTCATACAGACCTCCTGCGCACCCTGATCCGCCCGGCCTCACCGCGCCCCAGCGCGATCCGCGCACCCCGCACCTGGGCGATGAGCGGCCCCCGACCATAGTTCTGCACGACGGTGACCTCCGCGCCTGGCGTGAACCCCAGGGACGTCATCCGGCCCAGCAGACCCCGGCCGCCGGCGAGATCGACGACGATGCCTCGCTCGCCGGGACGCATGGCGCTCAGGAACACGCTGTCGTTCTTCGATGGGGACGTCGCGGCGGGCGATGGGGCCGCCCGGCGTGCCTTCGATCTATTTCTCATTGTTGCGTCCACCTCCTGCCTGGTTTTGGCACCGAGCGCAGTAGCCGCTCAGGTGCAGATGAGCGCCGGTCACCCGCACCCCCTCCCGCTCACTCAACTCCTGCCGGATCTGTGCCACCAGGGACGTGTCAAACTCGATCACCTGGCTACACCTCAGGCAGGTAAAGTGATAGTGAGGATCGTCTCGCACCGATTCATAGTGGCCGTGCTCCTCCCCCAGGCGATGCTCCTCCACGAGTCCCATCTCCTTAAACACAGCCAACGTGCGGTAGACGGTCGCCAGGCTGATGTCGGGATCGTGCAGTTTGACCCGGTCGTGAAGCGCCTCAGCGTCCAGGTGCCCCTTGCTCTCCTCCAGCACATCGAGAATCAGACAGCGCTGGGAAGTCAACCGCCGGCCGGCTGCGTGAAAGACGTCCCGCAGATCATCCCTTCGATCGTCCATTCCTTCCTCCTCATATTGCGAATGATTCTTATTATCAATATTATACACGCATTTCGCCATTTGGCAAGTGACACCCGGCATTTGCCCAGAGTGACACGCATCACCACGGCAAGGTGTCGTTATTGGTACCGGTACCGGTAGCGGTACCGAAAACCAACTTTCCTCCGCGTTGCCTCACGAATAAAGGTTACCGAAACGGATTCGTTGACTCACGGATAAATGTTACCGAACGGCATTCGTTGACTCACGAGTAAAGGTTACCAAGAATATCGAGATTGGCAAGCAGCCGAGAACCTGTCACTGCTTTGATACTGAGTTGAGGAGTTGATCTTGCAGATCGTCGATCTGCCGACGAAGCTGGACGAGGTCGAGCACGGCGTACGTCTCGCGCAGTTGGGCTTTGTGCTCCTCCGAGACGTCCGGGCTAGCCAACACTCTGGCGTAGGGGGTTTGAGGGTCGTCATAGGTCTTCTTGACCTTGCTGCCCACCCGCACCTTCTCCTCGAGCTTCATGACGGGCAGGAAGAAGTTGACGTAGAAGTGCATCACGGCATAGAGGCGATTGAGCAACTCCAGTTGCTCCGGCGTGTCATAGCGGTAGTAGCCGACCGCGCGGCGCACGACCGACCAGTTCTTCTGCTCGGCATAGGCGCCGTCGTTCTTCTTCCCCGCCCGGCCGCGGGTGAAGGTGATTGCTCATCCAGGCAGTAGCGATAGAGTTGATCGTTGATGAACTCGGCCCCGTTGTCCGAATCGATGCCCAGCAAGAGGAACGGCAACCGCTGGCGAGCGCGCTGAATGGCGGCAAATACGTGGACTTGGGCCTTGTTTGGCACGGCGACGCACTCGGTCCAGGCCGTTTTGACGTCGGTGAAGCACAGCGTCCAGCCGTGATCCTCTCCACGGATGATGATCCCGCCGCTATGGTCGACCAAATCCGTCTCACAGAACCCCGGACGATCCTCAGTCCAATCCGCCCACGTCCGAATGGGGATGTGGTGCTTGAGCAGGGTGCCCGGCTTGGTGAAGCCCCGGGACTTGGTCAATTGAGGTCGCCGGCCTACCAGAAGTCGATCCATCGTCGCAGGACTGATCTGCATGAGCTTGAGGTAGCATTCCAGGCTAATCTGGAGCACACGAGAATCGTACATGTGCGGCAATTCGACATCCATCGCTCCGCGCAGTCGTTTGGAGCAAATGCCATCGAACAGGTCGGACAAAACAAGCAGGGCTCGGGCTTCCGCGTCGCCGTATATGGCTCGCCGCGGGCGGCGCACGGGATGCTTGGCATTCTTGCGCTTGCCCCGTAGGACACCAATAGCGTACTTGCGATGGCAGCCGGTGGTCTTCACATACTCGTCGAGAATCGCGCTTCGTTCCTTCTTGCTCGCACGGCAATAGCGAGCCCTGAGCAGATCGAGATATTTGTCGTCTATTTGACCCATGGGATCCCTCCTTTTGGGTAACATTTTCCCATGAGTCAACGAATACGCCAGGGTAACCTTTTCTCGTGAGTCAACGATACCTTTTCGGTAACCTTTTTAATGAGTCAATTCGTCCTCTTGACAAAACCCGGATTATCCGTTATAATATGAACGTTCACAGTGAACGTTCACACCACGCATAACAAGCATGTGAGCGTTCATAGTTGCGTTCCGTGACTGTTCCTCAACCGCACTACTGCCCGATACCCACGGGGGTGTAGTGAAGCGTAAGCGGACCACCATCAAGGACGTCGCTGCCCTGGCAGGCGTCTCGTACCAGACGGTTTCGCGCGTTCTCAACGATCGGGACCTGGTCGCCGAGGAGACGCGCGCCCGCGTGTTGGCGGCGATCGAGGCGCTGGATTACCGGCCGGATGCCAGTGCGCGCAGCCTGGCGTCTCGACGCACCTACCTGCTTGGCATCGTCACCGGCGACCTCAGCGACTATACCCACGCTCGCATTCTCGAGGGGGCGGAGGCCGAGGCGCGCGAGCACGGCTACCTGATCTTTGCCAGCGGTGCAGAGCGTGGTCGCAACGGCGAACCACTCCGCTCCCCACTCCTGAGCCAGCACCAGGCCGAGGGGCTGCTCATCATCTACCACGGCGCCGACGGCGACAGCCACAGCATCTTTGAGGACATCCCGGGTGACCTGCCCGTCGTGACGATCGGCTATGCGCCGGACCGCGAGAACCTGGTGCGGGTGGGCATCGCGAATCGCCGGGCCGCGCGCCAGGCGACGGAGCACCTGTTGGGTCTGGGCCATCGCTGCATCGGGCACGTCACCGGGCCGCCGGAGATGTACGAGAGCCAGGAGCGCAGGCAGGGCTACGAAGAGGCGCTGCAGGAGGCCGGGATCACGCCGGAGGGCTCGCTTGTGGCGGCTGGGGATTGGTCCAGCGCCGGCGGCTACCGCGCGACGCTTCGTCTGCTCGGCCGGAATTCACACGTCACCGCGCTGTTCGTTCAGAACGATCGCATGGCGATGGGCGCGTTGCAGGCGCTGCGGGAGCGTGGATTGCGGGTTCCCCAGGACGTCGCCGTCGTCGGCTTCGACGACATTCCCTCCGCCCCGTATTTCGCTCCATCGCTGACCACCGTCCACCATCCGCTGTACGAGTTAGGACGTACGTGTGCCGGCCTGCTGATCGACCTGATCGACGGCCAGCCAGCCCCGCCCGAGCCGGTTCGCCTGGAGACCCGGTTGGTCGTCCGCCGCTCGTGCGGAGCTCAAAGCGGGCCGGCACCTGTGAACCAGATCGAGGGATGACCGCCATGATAGAAGCGACCCACTCAGATGCAGACGCAGTGCTAGAGATCAAGAACCTGAAAACCTACTTCTTTCTCGACAGTGGCACCGTGAGGGCCGTCGACGGCGTCGATCTGGCGCTGGGCCGCAACACCACACTAGGCGTGGTGGGCGAGAGCGGTTGCGGCAAGAGCGTCACGGCCATGTCGGTCATGCGGCTGATCCAATCCCCACCGGGCAAGATCGTCGCGGGCGAGATCCGCTTTCGTCAGAACGGCGGGGGCGTGGACATCGCGACGCTCGACCCCCGAGGGTCGGAGATGCGGAGCATTCGCGGTGGCGAAATCGCGATGGTGTTTCAGGAACCGATGACGTCGCTCAACCCGCTGTACACTGTGGGGAGACAGATCGCAGAGTCGGTGGAGTTGCACCAGAACGTCGGCCGCAGGGAGGCGATGGACCGGGCGTTGGAGATGCTCCACAGGGTCCAGATGAGCGAGCCGACGCAACGGCTCCACGAGTATCCGCACCAACTGAGCGGCGGCATGCGCCAGCGGGTGATGATCGCGCTGGCGCTTTCGTGCAACCCGTCGATCCTGATCGCGGACGAGCCCACGACGGCGCTCGACGTGACGGTCCAGGCCCAGATCCTGGACCTGATGCGCGAACTGCAGGATGATTTTGGGTCGGCGATCATCATGATCACCCACAACCTGGGCGTGGTCTCCCAGATGGCCGATTACGTGGCGGTGATGTACCTGGGCAAGATCGTCGAATACGCCGATGTGCAGACGGTGTTTCACCGCCCCATGCACCCCTACACCGTCGGGCTTCTGAACTCTGTGCCGGTGTTCGGCAGGAGGGGGAAAAAGGTGCTCGTGCCCATCACGGGGATGGTTCCCACTCCCACCGAGGTCATCCCAGGCTGTGCTTTTGCGCCGAGGTGCCCTCGTGCCCGGAAGATTTGTGCGGAGCAAGTGCCTGTCTTGTACGAGATCGAGCCAGGCCATCAGGTAGCCTGCCACCGCTGATGAGCTCTCCAGGCCAATTGCCTGTGTAGGCCCGGCGGGGCGCAGCGCTGGGGCCGGGCATGGGTCTCCTGACAGACTTATCGAGGAGGCTTGGTCCCGGGCCCTGTTCCAGAAAGGAGGTGAGTAAACAGCCAAGGTATAATTGACTCCACGAAGAACTGGCGTAGCTTGTGCTCCGAACAAACAGTCTCTGTGCAAGTAGATCAGATATAGGAGGAGACCAAATGCTTTCCAAAAGAATGAGTCTAGTGCTGTTGTCCGCGCTGGCGATCTTCTCGCTGCTCGCGACGCAATGCCAGCCCAAGACGATCGTCGAGACCATCGTCGTCAAGGAGACCGTCGAGGTCATCCAGGAGGTCGAGGTCGAAAAGGAAGTCCCGGTCGAAGTGGAAAAGATCGTCGAGGTCGTCGGTGCCATCCCCTACCCTGCTGGTGTGCCCATAGGTACCGGCCCCGAGGCCAAGCGCTTCAAACTCGAAGAGGTTATGACCTACAAGGCGCTGCCTGAGTACCATCAGGCTCCATGGATGGACGCGCTCGTGGCCGATGGGACGATTCCACCCGTCGAGGATCGCCTGCCCAAAGAGCCGCAGGTCATGCTGGCGTCCGGCATGTCGACCGGCGTCGGGACTTACGGTGACGTGTGGCGCGACTTTTCCGCCTGCCCCACCGAGGGTTGGAACCTGGGCGCCGGCCAGACGCAGGGTTGGTTCGGGATCAACATCATCTACGAAGAAGCGCTGTTAGTAGTCGGCCCCCTGTTCCGGGCCGAAAAGGTTGAGCCATGGCCCAACCTGGCCAAGGGTTACGAGTGGTCGGACGACGGCTACGAGCTCACCATGCACCTCATCGAGGGGGCCAAGTGGTCCGACGGGGAGCCCTTCAGCGCCGACGACGTCATGTTCACCTGGGAATACTTTATCCTCGATCCCAACGTCAACTCCAACACCTCCCGCACCATCTGGCAGATCGGCGGCGAGGACGTCAACCTGGAGAAGGTGGATGACAATACCATCAAGTGGACCTTCCCGGTGCCCTTCCCCGTCCAGATGCTGTTCTACATGACCGAATACAACTTCTCGGTGTGGCCAAAGCACATCTGGGAGCCGGTGCACCCGGCTTTCTCGGACAACGACTATATCGCCTTTGAGAAGGCGTGGCCAGCGGACCGGTTGCCAAACGTCGGCATGGGCCCCTGGATCGCGGTCGAGTACAAGACCGACGAGCTCATGGTCCTGCGCCGCAACCCCTACTACTGGAAGGTGGACGAGGCGGGGAACCAGTTGCCCTACCTGGACGAGGTCGTGTTCGAGAAGGGCTCGACCGGCGTGGGCCGCACGTTGAGCACGCTGGCCGGGAGCGGGGACCACAGCAACCTGGAGAACCCCAGCACCTTTAACGAGACGCTGAAGCGGGCCGCCGAACCGGACGCCCACTTTTTCGTCACGTGGGGCCCCGAGATGCTCGCCTTCTCGCTGCACATCAACCAGTCGGCCTCGCTGGGCGTGAAGGATGAGCGGGACGCCGAACTGCGCAAGTTGTTCCGCAACGTGACCTTCCGCCGCGCCGTCAGCCAGGCCATTGACCGCGATGGCATCGGCCAGGCGATCATACGCGGCCCCTTCCTGCGCGCCTGGCCGGGTGGCCTCTACCCCGGCGCGGCCGAGTACGATCGCGCCTCCGTCGTCTACTATCCTTACAGTCCCGATACCTCGCGCAAGCTGCTGGCCGGACTGGGCTTTGAGGACACCGACGGCAACGGCGTCCTGAACTGGACCGAGGGCCCGCTGGCCGGCCAGGACCTGGTGATCGCCTTGACTGCCGCCGAGGACCAGGCGGAGGGGGTGAGCTGCGGCGAAGCGCTGGTGCCGCTGATGGCCGATGTCGGCATTCAGGTGAACTTCCGCCCGGTCAAGGCCACCACACGGGACGATGCGTGGGTAACTGGTGAGTGGGAGTGGAACATAGACCGCGGCGGTCAGGCGTACGCCGTCCCCTTCACGTATGCCAAGCAGTTGGCGCCAATCACGAAGGAGAGCCCAAATTGGCACCGCGAGGGGGAGCAGCCGCGCGATCTCCAGCCCTTCGAGGAAGAGCTGGTCAAGATCGTGAACGAGTTCGCCCTGGAGCCGGATGCTGACAAGCGCAACGAGCTGATGTTCGAATACAACCGCATCTTCACCGAGAACGTCTACAGCACCGGCATCGTCATCGGCAGCTACGGCCTGGCCCTGGCCAAGCGCTTCAACAACATCCCCGCTGGTTCGACACCGTTCTTCTATCACTGGACTTGGGCCAACGTCAGCCCCGAGCAGTTCTGGACGTCGCCTGAGAATCAGTTGCCGCAGATCCGGCCCAATCAGGTACCGCTGTACTCCGATTAGTACGGGCTTGACTGGCACAGCAGGAGGAGTGAGGAGAAGTCTCTCCTCCTCCTCCTCACTCAAGTGAGATCTGGACCTCCGAGGTCTGCCCGGTCCTCGAGCCGCCCCCGAGACGGGGGTGGGAGCAAGACCAAAGTGTGAGGTCTGCCCGGTCC
>DATKTN010000341.1:0-7033 GCA_035531135.1 Anaerolineae bacterium | reverse complement strand
CCGCATCCGGTATCGATTGAACGAGGTCGAGGAAGTGGAGCGGGTGTTGTGCCCCCCCTTCACCGCGCTGGCGGCCGTGGCCGAGGTGCTGCGCCCCACGCGCATCCACCTGGGCGCGCAGACGATGCACTGGGAAGATCAGGGTGCGTACACCGGCGAGATCTCCCCAGTCATGCTCGCGGGGCTGTGCCAGTACGTCGTCCTGGGTCATTCGGAGCGGCGCACCGGGCGCGTCGCCTTCCCGGATCAGGACACGCAGGCCATCGGTGAAAGCGATGCCGCCATCAACCGCAAGGTCCACGCCGCACTGGCTCACAGCCTCACTCCCATCATCTGCGTGGGAGAGAACCTGGCGCAGAACGAGGCCGGTCAGACCCACGAATTCGTCGGCGGGCAGGTGCGGGCAGCGCTGGCGGGCCTGACGGCGCGGCAGGCCGAGCGGTGCGTGATCGCCTACGAGCCCCTCTGGGCCATCGGCACCGGCAAGGCAGCAACCCCAGCCGACGCGAACCGCATCATCGGGCTGACCATCCGAGGGGCCATTGCCGAGACGTTCGGGGAAGGCACAGCCCAGGCCATGCGCGTGCAGTACGGCGGCAGCGTCAACGTAGAAAACATCGCCGCTTTCATGGCGATGCCGGAGGTGGACGGCGCGTTGGTGGGTGGGGCGAGCCTCAAGCCGGATTTTGTAGAGCTGGTGCGGCGGGCAGCTTCGGTTCGGTAAGATTCCACGAGTTTCGTGACTAGCAGCCTGTCGAAGAGAGTACTTTGATAGCTTTGTTGCCGACAAAACGATGCGATTTTAGGCAATTACATGATACAATTGACATTATGATCAGCACACTACTTGCAAACACGATCTGTTTTCGATGGGATCGAGCCTTTCTATCCTCCCGTTGGCCTCTATTCCGGACCATCAGCGCAATGGGAGACAGCCTTCATACGTTAGCTACCTACTGCAACTGTTGCTCCAGTTGCCGCAGCCGTTTGTAGCTGATCGCCTTACTTTTGGATGCATCCGCGTGAATCTTGCTCCCATCCAGACTGATGCGGCCCAGCTTCAGCACCCCGGCCTCTTGGGCTACCAGCAGCACTTGCACGAACAGCTCGGCGATCTGCGGCAGCAAGTTCTTCCGAAAGTAGGCAATCGTGTCGTGGTCGGGATGCAGACCGCCTGCAATGAAACGGAAGGGGATCGATTCGTAGGTCGCCCGTTCAATCTTGCGCGAACTGAACACGCCGGTCGCGTATCCATAGAGCAACAACCCCAACAGAACCTCAGGAGCGTAGGGTTCACCGCCGCGCGGCGCATACCACGCGTAGATGGCGCTCAGGGCCAGCATGGCGACTATAGCCACGATGAAGCGTGCCAGGTGATCCGGGGGCAGGCATTCTTCTATGATCACCGTTTGCTTGAGAGACTTGTCGTAATCGACTGTTTTGAATTTCCTAGCCATAGGAGGGAAAAGATGAACGCTGCAGTGGGTTTGCTGGAACGCTTGCACTGGCTGGGTCACGCCAGTTTTCGCCTCGATGGACCGCCGACGATTTACTTTGATCCGTGGAGGCTGAAGGGCCAACCTCCTCAGGCCGACGTGATTCTGATCAGCCACGAGCACCATGATCATTGCTCTCCGCAGGACGTGAAGCGGATCACTGGTCCTGGGACGGTGATCGTCGCGAGTCACGGAGCAGCGAAAGGGCTGCGCGGCGACGTGCGCACGTTGCGGGCAGGGGAGCGGACGACGGTGGGAGAGGTAGAGATCGAGGCCATACCAGCGTACAACGTGAACAAGTCCTACCATCCCAAACAAGCCGGGCACGTTGGCTTCATCGTGACCGTGGGCGGGGAGCGGATCTACTTTGCCGGCGACACCGACCGCATCCCGGAGATGACCAGCGTCCGCTGTGACGTGGCACTGCTGCCGGTGGGAGGGACCTACACGATGGACGCCGAGGAGGCCGCGCAGGCAGCGACCGACATCGGGCCGAAGGTGGCAGTCCCGATGCACTGGGGGGCCGGCGTCATCGGCACCCACGCCGACGCCGAGCGCTTCCGCAGCCTCTATGGCGGCCGGGTCGTCATACTGGAAGCCGAGTAGCGTGTGTGGGTTCGTCAGGTGAAACGAACCCGGACCTATTCCTTCTCCTTCTCCGGCGGCTCAAGTACCTGGTCCACCAGCCCGTACTCGACGGCTTCTTTAGCGGTCATAAAGCGGTCGCGGTCGAAATCGGACGCGATCTGTTCCACTGGCTGGCCGGTGTGGTGTGCCAGCATTTCGTGGAGCAAGTCCTCGACGCGCTTCAGTTCCTTGTATTGGATCTCGACGTCGGGCGCGTATCCTTGCGCGCTGCCGCCGGCCGGGTGCATGTGCACGGTGGCATGGGGCAGTGCATAGCGATAGCCCTTCGTGCCCGCTGCCAGCAGCACCGTGCCCATGCTGGCTGTCACTCCAACGGCGATGGTCGAGATCGGTGCTCGCACCTGCTGCATGGTGTCATAGATCGCCAGCCCATGGTAGACGATGCCGCCTGGGCAGTTTATGTACAGCGAGATCGGTTGTTCTGGGTCCTCGCGGTCGAGGAACAGCAACTGGGCCACCACCAGGTTGGCGACCTGGTCGTTGATGGGCATGCCGACAAAGATGATGCGCTCCTTGAGCAACAACGAATAGATGTCGTAGGCGCGTTCGCCGCGCCCCGTGGTCTCGATCACCATTGGAATTAACGCCATAGGCGGAACCCTCCTCATCACGCTTCCTCTTGAGCCCCCTCGCTTCCTTCTTCCTGCATCTTGTCTCCTGCGTCCTGCTCCTCGCTTCCTTCTTCCTGCTCCCTGCTTCCTGCTTCTTGCTCCTCAGCGGGAACCGGCTCCGGGGCCTCTCCCTTAGCAATGGCGACCAGTCGCTGTACCGCCTTGTTGGCCAGCAGACGACTGCGCACCGCCTGCTGCCCCGTCGCGGATGTGAGGGACGCGCGCACCTCGTCTGCCCGGACACCCCAGGGAGTGCTGACCTCCTCGATGTGCGCACCGATTTCTTCCTTGTCCACATCGAGCCCTTCCAGCCTGACGACCTCGCCCAGCACCAGCGCGCGTTTGAGCCGGGCCTCGGCACTGGGTTCCAGTTCCTCCCGCAGGTCCTCCACGGTCTTGCCCTGGAACCGCAGATACTCCTCCAGCGCGAGGCGTGCCTGCTGCTTTACCGCTCGCTCCATCTCCTTGACCATCTCGTCCAGTGTCTCTTCGAGCATCACACGTGGATACTCGACCTGAGCCTGCTTGAGGACGTCCTGCAGCACATGCTGTGCGTACTCCTCGTCAGCTTTTCCCTGCACCGCCTGCTGTAATTGGTCCCTGACGTGCTGCTCCAATTCTTTCAGGGAGTCAAAGTTGCCAACGGTACGCGCCAGGTCGTCGTCCAGTTCGGGGAGCGTGCTGGCGTAAACCTCTGTCATCTTGACGGTGAACTCGGCCTCCTGGCCCCGATACTCCTCTCGGGCAAAGTCAGCCGGCAGCGTCAGCGTGAAGGTGCGCGCTTCCCCCGCCTCCATCCCCACGATCGCCTCGGCGAAACCCGGCGCTGGATTGGTGCTTTCTGCGTCTAACAACATGCGGAGTTCGTCTGCTTTGAGAAACTCCACCCCCTCGGCTGTCCGCCCCACGAGATCAATCACGATCCCGTCGCCCAGTGCGGCGGGCCGCTCGACGAGCTCCAGGATCGCGTTCTGTTCGCGGATCTGTTCGAGCGCCTGTTCCACCTCTTCCTCATGAACCCTGACCTTCTCGGCCTGGAGGCGGTAGGCGCGATAGTCGCCCAGTTCCACCGTCGGAGGCAGAGAGATCGTAAAGTTAAAGGTCATCGGGTCCAGGGAGACGTCGTCCAACGCGCCGGGGGCGTAAGGGGTGATCTCTTTCTCCTTCAACGCCTCCCGGTAAACTGCCTCCGCCAGTATTTCCGCCGCCTCCTTGCGGACCGTGTCCTCGCCGTAGCGCTGCACGATCAGTTCGTAGGGGGCCTTCCCCTTGCGGAAGCCCGGGATATTCACCTGTCTGGAGATCTGGCGCGCAGCCTGTTGCATGGCCCGTTCGGACCGCTCCTCGTCCACTTCAATTGTCAGTCGCAGTTGGCGATTCTCCAGGGTTTCGGCTGTGATTTCCAAGTCTGTGCCCTCCTCATCACGGTCTGGCGGCAGGCTCAAAGCTGAGCATCTCGACCGGGCTCAACCGAGCCCCGGCCGGACAGCTCAAAGCCTGCCCCCTCAGATGGGGAAGGCGGGATTTGAACCCGCACGGGTTGCCCCACGTGATCCTAAGTCACGCTCGTCTGCCAATTCCGACACTTCCCCACACTGGCGCTCATTATAATGCCGACAGCGCGTTCACGCAAGGTTGACAATCACGCGTACCGCTGGTATCATCGTTTCATATCACACGGAGAATAACCCAATGAACCTAGACGACTCAACACGGTTTAGCGAACTCGACCCCGGCGGTATGCTCGAACGCGTCGGCGAACTGCCGCAGCAGTGCCGAGCGGCGTGGGCGCTGGCGCAAGCGCTCGAGTTGCCGCCCACCTACGGCGCGTTCCGGCACGTCGTGATTCTGGGGATGGGCGGCTCGGCCATCGGCGGGGCCTTGCTGCAGGGATTGGTGGCTGGAGAATGTAGAGTTCCCGTCACGATCGTGCGCGGTTACACGCTCCCGGCCTTCGTCCGCGGCCCCGACACGCTGGCGATCGCCTGCAGTCACTCAGGCAACACGGAGGAGACGCTGTCGGCGCTGGGGGACGCCCTGGAAAAGGGGGCCCGGCCGGTGGTGGTCACGACAGGGGGGAAAGCGGCTGCGCTGGCAGAGGAGCGGGGCGTGCCGCTGGTTCGGTATGACTACCAGTCACAGCCACGGGCTGCGCTGGGCTACTCCTTCACGCTGCTGTTGGGGCTCTTCTGCCGGCTGGGGCTGGTACGGGATCACTCCGCCGACCTGGATGAGGCCGTGCAGGTGATAGAGTCCTGGCAGGCGGAGATCGGGCCTGCGATCCCGGCTGCGCGCAACGCGGCCAAGTCGCTGGCTGGCCGGCTTTGCGACCGGTTGCCGGTCGTCTACGGCGCGGGGTTCCTGGCCGCCGTCGCCAATCGCTGGAAGACGCAGTTTAACGAGAACGGCAAGCATTGGGCGTTCTTCGATGTGCTGCCTGAACTTGACCACAATACTGTCGTAGGCCTTGGCATCCCCCAGGCTGTGCGAGAGCGGGTGCTCGTCCTGATGCTGCGCTCAAACCTGGATCATCCGCGCGTGCGGGTGCGCTGGGACGTGACGCGGGAACTGCTCGAGCGCGAGGGGGTGGCGAACGAGACGCTGCAGGCGCGGGGCAGAAGCAGGCTGGCGCACGTGCTTTCGCTGATCCACTTGGGCGACTATGTGAGTGTTTACCTGGCGATGCGCAACGGCGTGGACCCGACGCCGGTGGAGACGATCGCTTTCCTCAAGCGGCGGTTGGCGGAGGCGGGGGCCGCAAGTTCGCTTGACAGCGCAGGGTAGTGGCCTTATAATCTGGTTCGCAAGATCCGACGAGGTATATCGGGGTGGCCGCGAAGCACAGGATATGGCGAAAAACGTGAAGCGTGATCACTTGCCACGTTTCACGTTTTACTGTTCTTGTTCACGATGGTTATTCTCGCATGGCGGTCGAAGGAGATCCAATGGAAGAAGAGATTGACCTGCGTGCGTACGTTGCGGTACTGATTCGATACTGGAAGTGGATCGCGGGGCTGGCGCTGGTGGCGGCAGTGGCGGCGTTCGTCGTCAGCCTGCTGCTGCCTTCCGCCTACGAGGCCTCGGCCGTCGTCATCATCACGGAACCCCGCTACCAGATGCAGTTCGACCCGCGCTTCAAGACAGCCGACCAATGGACGCCGGCGTACAACGCCTTCCCCACGTTGGCGACCTCGGACGGGGTGTTGCGCAGCGTGCTGGATGCCTATGCCCCCTCGCCCGAGGCCGGTATCGAGGAGTGGAAACTGAGAACGCTGTCGGGGATGGTTGAGGCGACCTCGGAGGGCGACCCGAGCCTGGTCGTGCTCCGGGCGCGCTCCCGTTCTCCGGAGGATGCGGCCGCCATCGCCAACCTGTGGGCCGACGCCTTGGTGAAGCGGGGCAACGATATCTACAGTGATCGGGAAGATGACGTGGAGTTTTTCCAAGAGCAAGTGGCCCAGGCCGGGCAGGCTCTGGATGACGCCGACGCGGCGTTGGTCGAGTTCGAGGCCCGTAGCCAGGCCAGCACTGTCGACGCTCAGTTGGAATCGTTGCGCCAGGCCCAGGCCGACTACCTGGCCGACCAGCGCGCCATCGCCTACATCGTCCAGGACATCCAGGGGCTGCGTGCTCAACTGGTGCAGCAGCCAGGTGACCGGCCGGTTTCCCTGGCCGACGATCTCACCGCGCTCTTGCTGCAGATCAAAGCCTTCAACTTGCTGCAGGTCGAAGCGCTCGACGCCCAGGCTTCCACGTCCATCCAGTTGCAGATCAGTAGCGGCGGGTCTTTTTCTGACAAGAGCCCGGCCGAACAAGTCGCCTTTCTGGACGACCTGGTGGATACGCTGGAGGCCAAATCGTCCAAGATCGATGGGCGGCTGGCGGAACTGGAGCCGCAGATGCTGGCGCTGCAGCGGCGACTCCAGGAGATCGCCGCCGAGAGCGATCGGCTGACCAGCGCCCGCGACCTGACCAGCGAGACGTACAAGACGCTGGCGCGCAAACTGGAGGAGGCGCGCATCGCGGCCCGGGAGGAGAACGGCGTGTTGCAGGTGGGCAGTTACGCCGCCGTCCCGGAGAAACCGATGAGCCCGCGCAAGCTGCTCAACACCGCCGTCGCGGGGACGCTGGGCCTGATGCTGGGCGTGTTCGGCGCCTTCGCCCTGGAGTGGTGGCGGACAGACGAGGAGCGGGAGGACAGGGAGAGCGGTGAGGGGGCTTTATAATTACTAAGGAGTGCAACGACAGTGAAAGAAGCTTTGGTCTGTGGTGCCGGCG
>DATKTN010000340.1:0-6868 GCA_035531135.1 Anaerolineae bacterium | reverse complement strand
GCACTCAGGTGGTGACGAGCGCCGAGGTCACGCTACAGGCCCGCCCACGGTTCGCTAGCCGTGGCGGTGAGAAACTGGAGGCGGCGCTCGTGCGTTTTGGACTGGACGTGGCGGGTCTGGTCGTGGCCGATGTGGGGGCTTCGACCGGCGGCTTCACCGACTGCCTGCTGAAGCGTGGCGCGAGCCGCGTCTATGCCATTGACGTAGGCTATGGCCAGCTCGACTGGCGCCTGCGGAACGACCCGCGCGTGGTAGTGATGGAGCGCACGAACGCGCGCTATCTGGAGAGTCTGCCGGAGCAGGTGGGCTTGGTCACCGTGGACGTCGCGTTTATCTCACTGGGGCTGATTCTGCCGGTAGCCGTGCGCTGGCTCTGGCCGGGTGGACAGGTGGTGGCGCTGATCAAGCCACAGTTCGAGGCAGGACGGCGAGAGGTCGGGAAGGGTGGGGTGGTGCGCGATCCTGATGTGCACCGGCGCGTGTTGGAGCGGGTGCTGGGTGTCGCGGCCGAGTTGGGATTGGGGCTGCATGGGCTGATGCCCTCCCCTCTGCGCGGGCCGGCCGGAAACGTCGAGTTCCTGGGATGGTGGATGTCTGGGGCAGAGGGCCTGCCGGTGGGGACCGTGGTTGCGGCTTGTATGGCGGAGGTGGAGGCCGCAGATGCGGCCCGTATGACGGGTGCGGCCCGTATGACGGGCGTGGAGGCTGCAGGATGAGCGATGCAGAAGCCCGGGTGCGACGGCTGGAGAGGATCCTGGAGATCAGCCGCGAACTGACCTCCACGGTGGCGTTGGAGCCGCTCCTGGAGAAAATCGGCGTCATGGCAGCCGAGTTGACGGACAGCGCAGGGTCCTCGATTCTGTTGCGGGATATGCGCACCGGTGAGTTACGCTTCTGCACCGCGGCTGGTGTCCCGCCTGGGCAACTCGCGGATATCGCCGTGCCCATCGAGGGTTCCATCGCCGGCACGGTCCTGACGTCGAGGGAGCCGCTGATCGCCCCTGATGCCCAGGCTGATCCCCGTCATTATGGAGAGGTGAGGCAACAGAGCGGCTTGGAGGTCCGGTCGCTGCTGGCGGTTCCGCTGCAGATCAAGGATCGCTGTATCGGCGTGGTAGAGGCGGTGAACAAGCAGGGTGGCCAGCAATTCATCCAGGAGGACGTAGAGACGTTGATGGCGTTGGCTGCCCAGGCGGCGGTCGCGATCGAGAACGCGCGGCTGGTGGGGGCGCTGCGGAAAGCGTACGATCGGCTGGGGCAACTGGATCGGCTCAAGTCAGATTTCATCGCCATCGCCTCCCACGAGCTGCGCACCCCGCTGAGTCTGATTTTGCTCTACGCCGCCGTGCTCCGGGGGCAATTGGGTGATGCGTCCGGAACGCAGGTGGAGGCGGTGCAGCGAGCGGCTATGCGTCTCAAGAACATCATCGACACGATGCTCAACCTGCGGTACCTGGAGACCGGGCAGATGGACCTGGCGCCTGCATGCTTTGACCTGCGGGCCGAGGTGGAGGGGGCGTGCGAGGACTATGAGGCCCTGGCGGAGACGGGGGGGGTGGAACTGTTTGCTAACGTACCAGATGGGGAGGTGCTCGTGTTTGCAGATCGGGAGAAGGTGCGGGTGATGCTGGACAACCTGATCTCCAACGCGGTCAGGTTCACCCCTCCTGGCGGGCGGGTGCGGGTGATGCTGGGGGGGCAGGGCGATGAAGTGGAGGTGGCGGTGATCGACACCGGCGTCGGGATTGCCCCAGAGGAGTTGGAACGGATCTTTGATCGTTTCTACCAGGTTGAGGACCCCATGACGCGCCGGCACGGCGGCATGGGGCTGGGCCTCACCATCGTTAAGGAGCTGGTGAACCTGCACGGCGGTCGCGTGTGGGCCGAGAGCGTTCCGGGCCAGGGGAGCCGCTTCGTCGTCGCACTGCCCACGCGTGTCTCTCCCGGTGAGGTGTGAGAGGCTGGATGAGGACCAAGGCCGCCTATCCCTGGCCCTTCTTTGCCGCGATGGCGGCCACCCTGTTGCTTTTCCTCAGTTTTCAGGGCCTGTTCCCCACACTTCCCCTTTACATTGCCGCCATCGGTGGTTCCCCGGCGGACAATGGGCTGGCGAGTTGGGTGTTTGCGTTGGCAGCCGTGGTCACCCGTCCGCTGGCCGGGTCATTGGCTGACCGCTGGGGCCGCAAGCCGGTTCTGGTGCTGGGTGCGATCGCCTTTGGCGGCGGGCCGCTGCTCTACGCGTTGAGGCCCAATGTGCCGTGGCTGCTTGGGGCACGGGCGGTCCACGGCGTGGGGATGGCGCTCTTTACCACCACGTATCAGGCCTTCATCGCCGATCTGCTCGCGCCCGGCCGGTATGGGGAAGGGCTGGGGTTGGCCAACACGGCTTCGGTGGTGACGATGGTGGCAGCGCCCCCCTTTGGCGAGTGGCTGGTGCGGAAGTCTGGTTTCGAGTTGCTGTTCCTCGCGCTCGGCGCGCTCGGTGGGATGGGGGTAGTGGCCACGCTGGTGCTACCAGGCCGGGGCAGGGTCGCTCGAACGAGCTCTCGGCCGCCGTCTCACGGGCGTCCTGGGAGTGAACACGGATCTGCCGCTGCGCCACCCCCGGCGCGGGTGGGCCTGCGGCACGTGCTGCGGCAACCAGGCGTGCGCGTTGGTACGTTGGGTATGGCGCTGCTGGGCGTGCCCTTTGGGGCGTTTATCGTCTTCTTGCCCCTGTCCGCCGACGCGCGGGGGTTGGGCGGGACGGGTTGGGTCTTTGCGGCCTACGCGCTGACCTCCTCGCTGGTGCAGCCGGTAGCCGGCCGCATCTCAGACCGGTGGGGGGGCGGCAGGACGGCGTTGGCGGGCATGGCGATCGTCGGCGTGACGGCGGCTGGGTTGGCTGTGGCTGGCAGTATGCGGACGCTGCTAGGGCTGGCCGGGCTCTTCGGGGCGGGCTACGGGGCGGCGCGGGCCGGGTTGGACGCCTGCGTGCAAGGGAACGTCGAACCGGCGCTGCGAGGGAGCGGTGCAGCGGTCCAGTACACGGCCCACGATTTGCTGATCGGTCTCGGCTGTTGGGCGCTGGGCTGGCTGGCAGGCGCGATGGGCTATGGCGTGATGTACGCCACTGTCGGCGGGATCACGCTGCTGGGGCTGGTGATAGGCGGGCTAGTCATCGGATGGGCAGGCGGCGGCCGGTAGCACTCCGCTGGGCGCGGCCAAAATCGCGCAGGCCATCCAGTTGCTCCACGTCGAACACCGGCCCGTCCTGGCAGACCAGGTATCCATCCATGGCGCACTGCCCGCAGATACCGAAGCCGCACTTCATGTACCGCTCCAGGCTCAACTGGCCGGGAATGGCGCGCTCGCGACACAGGCGGTGGACTGCGACGAGCATCGGTTCCGGGCCACAGGCGTAGATGGCAGATTGCGAATTGCAGATTGCAGATTGCAGAATGGCGTCGGTGACGGGGCCTTTGTAGCCGAGGGAGCCGTCGTCGGTGGCCAGGATGAGGTCCACGCCCAGCGCGCGGAACTGCTCGACGTAGGGCAGGTCGAGGGCCGTGCGCGCACCGAGCGCAACGGTGGTGGGGATACCGCGCGTGACGGCCTGCGTGGCCAGGAAGTAGAGGGGGCCTACGCCGCACCCGCCGCTCACCAGCAGCGCCAGTTGGTCTTTGTGTAGTGAAAATCCACGCCCGTAGGGGCCACGCCAGCCTACCTGGTCACCCACCCTGCGTTCGCACAACGCCGTCGTAAATGGCCCTACGCGGGCGACGGTGAGCGTGAGTGGGGTGGGGCAGGCAACCGACATGGGCTTCTCGTCCACGCCGGGCAGCCAGAGCATAATGAACTGCCCCGGTTCTGCCTCCGGGACCTCGGCATCCAGCACGAACGTGCGGATGGTGCGGGTTTCGTCACGGATCTCGCGGATGCGGACGGTGTGTGGTAGGGTCACCCGTCGGCTCCTCCTTGCTTCTGTCCTCCTCGCCCGTGCCATCCAACGTCAAAACCTGATGGCCGCTGCCCGCCCCCGGAACTCTTTCAGCGCGCCGTACCCGTGCCGTTCCATATAGTCCCGCAGTTCCTCGCACACCTGCCGGAAGACCGCCATCCCCCGGTAATAGACGGCCGAGCCGATGCCGACGGCAGTCGCGCCGACGAGGATCATCTCCACCGAGTCCCGCCCGGTCGTCACGCCGCCCACCGCCACGACTGGCACGTCAACCGCCTGGCAGATGTCGCGCACGCAGCGCACGGCGATGGGACGCGTCGCCGGGCCGCTCACGCCACCGGTGCCGTGGGCTAACACAGGCCGGCAGGTCTCGATGTCGAGGATGAGCCCAGGCCCCAGGCTGTTGATGGCGGTAATGCCGTCCGCTCCGGCCTCGACCACCGCCCGCGCGATCTGTGCCACGTCGGTCACGTTGGGCGAGAGTTTCACCAGCACCGGGATGTCGGTGTTCTGCTTCACCCGGCGCGTGACCTGTCCCGCGACGTAGGGGTTGGCAGCGAACATCTGCCGATAGCGGTCGTCTATGTTGGGGCAGGAGATGTTGACCTCGATCAGATCGGGTTGGGCTTCGGAGATGAAGCGGGCTACGGTACCAAAGTCATAGATCGTCTCGGCAAAGATGCTGGCGATGACCGGCACCCCCAGCGGGGCCAGCTCCTCCTTCGCGGCCCGGATCTCCTCGACCATCACCTCGACGCCGGGGTTGGACAGGCCGACGGCGTTGATCAGCCCCGGCCCCCAGTCGAGGATCGTCGGGTTCGGGTAGCCTGGCCGGGGCTTGAGGCTGCACGACTTGGTCGTGACCCCGCCCGCGCCGGCCCGCGCCACGCGCACCATAATCTCGTGGCTTAGCCCCAGGACACCCGAGGTCAGTACCGTCGGGTTGGGCAGGCGGACGCCGCAGAGGGTGGCAGAGATGTCTACGGCGCTAGGGGTTTCGGGTTTCGCAGTTTCAGGTTTCAAGGTTTCAGGTTTCAGGTTTCAGATAGCGGAGGACTTTTACATGTTGCGCGGGGGTGATGCGGGCGGATTCCCGCAGCTCATCCAGGATCTGGCCAAGTCGGAGCAGGGCGTGCAGCCGGTAGCCGCGCCGGGCCAAGTCCTCCGCGCCGCCCTGTTCCCGGTCGATCAGCACGAGCACGTCGTGCACGGTGAGCCCGGCTGTCTCCAGCGGCGCGATGGCCTCCAGCTTGCTGTCCCCCCGCGTGATCAGGTCGTCGACCAGGAGCACTGTCTCCCCGGGCGCGAAGGCTCCCTCGATCGCGTGGCGGGTGCCGTGCTCCTTCACCTCGCGACGGGGGTAGATGAGCGGCCGGTCCAGTTCCAGCGCCAGCGCGACCCCGATCGGCAGGCCCCCATAGGGGATCGCAGCGATGCGGTCGAACGCGAGCCCGCGGGCCGTGCTGGCCATCGCGCGCGCCACCTCGCGCAGCACCGGCGGGTGGCTGACCAGGAGTCGCAAGTCAACGTAGATGGGGGAGCTGAGGCCGGATTTGAGCGTGAACGTGCCGAACTGGATGCAGCCGGTTTCGAACAGACGGATGGAGAGAGAGTCTTCAGGCATAGGTCGTTCTCCGGTAGAAGTTCATTGTTGGGCTCGCAATTGGTTGATGCGATCGCGCAGCGTCAGCGCGGCGGTGCGGGCGGCCTCGGCAAAGTCCGGCCCTCGTGAGGCGTAGATGATGCCGCGCGAGGAGTTGATGACCGGGCCGACGCCGCTGGTGGTGGAGCCGTGGGCCACGGCCGCCTCGAGGCTTCCTCCCTGCGCGCCGACGCCAGGGATGAGGAACGGCAGGCCGGGGGCGATCTCCCGCAGGCGCGCCAGTTCCTCGGGGTAGGTCGCGCCTACGACCAGGCCGCAGGTGCCTGCGTGCGCTGCATCCCACCCGACCGCCAGCCGGGCGACTTCCTCGTACAGCGGGCGATTTCCCACGGGTTGGTTCTGGAGGTCTGGCGCAGAGGGGTTAGAAGTGCGGGCCAGCAGAAAGATCCCGTGCTCTGCACTTGCCAGGAACGGGCACAGTGCATCCAGCCCCAGGTAGGGGTTGGCGGTGGCACCGTCCACGCCGAGCGTCTCGAAGGCGGCACGGGCGTATGCGGCAGCGGTGTGGCCGACGTCGTTGAACTTGGCGTCGAGGATGACGGGCAGGTGACCGGGGATGTCGGCGATGAGGTTTTGGAGCGCGCGCAGGCCGGCGGGACCCTCCGCCAGCCAGAAGGCCAGGTTGGGCTTGTAGGCGCAGACCAGGTCGGCGGTGGCCTCGACGATGGCGTGGCCGAAAGCGAGCAGCGGGTCCTCTGCGGCCAGCACAGCCCCGGGCAGTCGTTCCATCGCTGGATCGAGGCCGACGCACAGCCAGGAGTTGTTGGTCTGTTGGGCGGTTCGGAGTTTATCTGTGAAAGTCATGGTTGGTTACCTAGTTGGTTGGTTGCCTGGCACAAAAAAACCTTTGGACACTTGTCCAAAGGTCGGATGAAACGCTTCAAGTGGGGAAGCTGGCGACTTCCGTGTGAAACATTCCCGCAGATTGGCTGCAAGCCATTCTCCAGACATCGCACGACAGTATACCGCAATCGCGAGGAGATGTCAAATGGAGGTTTAACGTCCAGTTTCGTCTTCCTAGTCAAGCTTTCGGATCAGGGGCTTTGCCGCCAGGCTCAGCAGATAGGCCGCACCGGAGACCAGGATGATCGTCGCCCCGGAGGTCAGGTTCAGCAAGTAGGATAGCCACAGCCCCGTCGTCGTGAAGACCACACCCAAGATGCTCGCCAGCGCCATCATCGTCTTCATGTGCTTCACGAACTGCCCGCTGATGGCGGCCGGCATGGTTAACAAGGCGATGACCATGATCAACCCCACCACGCGCA
>DATKTN010000339.1:0-13062 GCA_035531135.1 Anaerolineae bacterium | reverse complement strand
TAGGGGACCACCAGGACGGCAACGGTCGAGAGGATGATGATGGCAATCGCCGCTCCTTGCCCAAAGCGCAAGGCCCGAAAGGTCGTATACCACATGTTCATGGCAGGCACGTCGGCCGAGAACCCCTGGCCGCCCTCCTGGGTGATCGCCATGACCAGATCAAAGATCTTGAGAGAAGTGTGCCCCAGAATAATGACCGCGCTCAATGTGACAGGCCTCAACATCGGCAGGACGACGTGGCGATAGATCTGCCACTCGCTGGCCCCGTCCACGCGGGATGCCTCCCGCAGCGGTTCGGGTATGCTGCGCAGGCCCGCCGGTGCAACGGCTTGCCTGCCCGCTCGGCGTGGAGTACAATAGGACGTCGGTGGCCCGCACAGGGCGGCATTGCCGATCGTGTTCGCTGTCCTGCCAGCCGGTCGCCCACCTGGAGCAGAGGCACAGTTGTGGAGGAAAACGAGTGATCATCCAAATACGGGACCTGGTCAAACGGTATGGGGACGTGGTGGCGGTCGACCACCTCTCCTTCGAAGTAAAACAGGGTGAGATCTTTGGCCTGCTGGGGCCCAACGGGGCCGGGAAGACGACCACGATCCGCGTCGTCATGGACATCCTCAACCCCGACGCAGGAAACGTGACGATCCTGGGCCAGCCGCCAGGCCAGGCGAAGGGACGGGTAGGGTACCTGCCGGAGGAGCGCGGCTTGTATCGCAACCTGAAGGTACTGGATACGCTGATCTACCTGGGGGAACTGAAGGGGGTCCCCCGGTCGGCGGCGCGGGAGCGGGCGGTGGGCCTGCTGGAGCGGATCCAACTGCAGGACTGGGCCACCCGCAAGGTCAGGGACCTGAGCCAGGGCATGCAGCAGCGGCTCCAGTTCGTCGCCAGCCTGGTCCACGACCCAGAGGTGCTCTTCCTGGACGAGCCATTCCAGGGGCTGGACCCGGTCAACGCGGAGCGGATCAAGGACTTTATCGCCGACCTGCATCGGGAGGGGAAGACGATCGTCCTGAGCACGCACCAGATGAACCGGGTGGAGGCGCTGTGCCACCGGATCCTGCTCATCAACCGGGGGCGGGCGATACTCTACGGCCCGCTGGACGAGATCAAGCAGGAGTACGCACCGCACGCCGTCCGTGTGCGCGCCCCCCAGGTTCCGCTCGACTTGCCCGGTGTGGTGGGCGTGGAAGCTGACGACGGGGCGTTCAACCTGGCGCTGGCGGACGGAGCGAACCCGCAGGAGGTGCTGCGCGCGCTGCTGGATCGCGGGGTGGAGGTGCAGGCGTTCGAGGTGGCACCGGTGCCACTGGAGGACATCTTTGTGGCCGTGGTGAGCGGTGAGGAGGCGTGAGGCGATGGAGTGGCGCAAGGTCTGGGTGGTCGCCCGCCACGAATACCTGACGAACGTGCGGCGGGCCGGGTTTATCATCATGACGGCGATCGTGCCCCTGGTGGGCATCGTCACCCTGCTGTTCGGCGCATTCTTTGCGGGACAGGCCCGCCAACTGGGCGCCTTCTTCGAGAGGCAGTTCGAAGTCGGAGACGCACCCATCGGCGTGGTCGATGAGTCAGGCTACTTTTCCACAATCCTGCCGGAATACCAGGAGGACTTTGTCACGTACGAGAGCGAGGCGCAGGCGAAGGCGGCGCTGAAGGCCGAGGAGGTCTCCAAGGTGCTGGTGATCGGGGAGGATTACGTGGAGACAGGCCGCGTGGTGGTGGTGAGCGTGGGGAGCGGGTTCAGTGCAGCCGCCGCCAGCGACTCGGGGACGGTACGGGCCTTCTTCGTCGATCACCTGCTGGTTGACCAGGTGGACCCGGCGCTGCGGGAGCGGGCGGCTGATCCGGTGGACGTGGAGCCCCGGGTGATCTCGTCCGGGGGGGAGACCCAGGGAGAGGGTGCCTGGGGCTTTGCCTTCACCTTCATCATTCCCTACTTTGTGGCTATCTTCCTGGTCACGACCATCTTTGTCTCGTCGGGCTATCTGCTGCAGAGCGTGGCGGAGGAGAAGGAGAGCCGGGTGATCGAGATCGTCGTCTCCTCGGTCCAGCCGGTGGAACTGATGGCTGGGAAGGTCGCCGGGCTGGGTGCGCTAGGGCTGACGCAGGTGCTCGTCTGGGTAGCAAGCGTGGCGGGGTTCAGCGGCGGGGCGGTGGCGCTCCTGGCCGTCGCCGGAACCGCTGCCATCCCGATGCGCGTGCTCGTCCTGGAGGTGATCTATTACCTGCTGGGCTACACGCTGTACGCCATCCTGATGGCCGGGATAGGGGCATTGGGCACGACGATGCGGGAGAGCCAACAGTTGGCCGGCATTTTCTCCTTCTTCGCCGCCGTGCCTTACATGATCAGCGGACTCCTCTTTGCCAATCCGAACATGCTCATCGCCCGGGTGCTGAGTTTCTTCCCGCTCACGGCGCCGACGATGATGATGATGCGCATACCGCTGGCGGAGGTACCCTGGGTGGACGTTCTGGGGAGCATCGTCGTGTTGCTGTTCTCCGTACCGGCGGCGCTGTGGGTAGGAACAAAGTTCTTCCGGGTGGGGCTGCTCGTCTACGGCAAACGGCCCACAATGCGAGAAATCTGGCTGATTTTGCGCGGAGAAGGTCAGCGAAGCACGCCAAAAACACCACAAAATCCTTGAAATCGGTTCGCATTTGTGTTATCATGTCACCCTCAGAACTCTAAAAGGAAATTGTGTAACCATGTATCCTGAAAGTGAAATTCTCTTTCCGCCGCGTTGCATCCCGCTGCTGCGCGACCGGCGCGGACCGGAGTGGGCCAAGTTGATCGACCACATCGCTTCCGTTCCAGACGGTCACGAGGACGTGTTGGGATTCTCATTGACGATGATCAGATTGGGAAGTTGCCTCACCTGCGATCTGGACAGCTACCGCGCCTCATTGGGCTGCTGCACGTGCGCCGCGCGCTCCGTCTCCGGCTTCAAGGGCTCCGACAGGGACCTCATCCGCCTGTTCGAGGAAGCCCGCGAGGAGGTGCGGGCCTATGTAACATCCGGCGAGATCCCTGGACCGATATCCGCACTGGTCGAATAAGTGTGCGCAAATTCATCCTCACTTTCGCCCTCCTGGCGTTGCTGACAACGACCGGTTGCCAGGCCTCCCTCTCCGATGGCATGTTCGCCCGCACAGGGGAGGAGGACCTGTTGCCCCAGGGGCGTGGCATGGCTCAACTGGCGGCCAACGCGCTCCATCCCCGGCCTCGCACGGCACCCGATGTGCCGGTCGCCCACGCCGGCGTCAACCCGTTCGGCATCAACGTCTTCCTCGAGCAAGAAGTCGAGGAGGAAAAACGGGAGCGGTCGTTGCAGATGGTCTCCGCCGCCGGCTTCCACTGGATCCGCCAAGAGTTCCCCTGGGAGGACATCGAGATCCACGGCAAGGGCGACTTCCAGGACCGGCGACACGAACCCCACCGCTCCGCCTGGGAAAAGTACGACCACATCGTCGACCTGGCCGGGCAGCACGGCCTGGAGACCATCGCCCGGCTGAGCAACCCGCCGGCCTGGACCCGCGCGCTGACCGACACCATCGGCACCCGTGCCCCCCCCGACGACCTGGCCGATTGGGGCGATTACGTCTACACCATCGTCTCGCGCTACCGGGGACGAGTGCGCTACTACCAACTGTGGAACGAGCCCAACATCTACCCCGAATGGGGCGAGCAGCCGGTCGACCCAGAGGGATACACGCGGCTCCTGTGCGAGGGATACCGACGCGCAAAGGAGGCCGACCCGGACGCGGTCATACTCAGCGGCGCGCTGGCTCCCACCGTCTCGCTCCACCCTGGGCCGGGGCCAGCGCTGGGCGTGAACGAGTTCGTCTTCCTGCAGCGCATGTACGACGCTGGCGCGGCTGATTGCTTCGACGTCCTCTCCGTCAACGACTATATGCTGTGGTCCGGCCCCACTGACCAGCGGATGCAGCCGCTCAACATCAACTTTTCCCGGCCGGTCTACGTCCGAGACATCATGGTCGCCAACGGGGACGCGGCCAAGCCAATCTGGATCAGCGAGATGAACTCGAACGCCGTGCCGAACGATCCGGGCATCGAGAACTGGGGAGGCTATGGCCAGGTGACGCTGGAGCAGCAGGCGCGTTACGCCACGCTGGCCTATCAGCGGGCGATGGAGGAATGGCCATGGGTCGGCGTGGTCAACTTTTGGTTCTTCAAGCGCGCCTCCGACGCCGAGCGGAACCAGTCGTGGTACTATTTTCGCATGGCCGAGCCAGACTTTACCCCGCTGCCCGTCTACGATGCGATGCAGGCGTACACGGCCAGCCTGACGCCGGCGCTCTACCCAGGCACCCATCAGGAGAATCACTGGGCGCTCGAATACGACGGTAGCTGGGAGACGGCGCGCGATGGAGCCGCGATCCTAGGAGCCTACCGGCAGTCGACGACGGCCGGTGCGACGCTGCGGTTCACGTTTGAAGGCACTTCACTGACGCTGATACCCGGCCCGGGCACGGGCACACTCGAATGGAGCGTCGATGGAAGCCCGACCCGGCAAGCCTCGCTGGCCGGACGACCGGTGCGGTTGGTACGGTATCAGCAGCGGGGACATCACGAGGTCACACTGACCGCCGTCTCTGGGGCTGTGACGGTGGACGGCCTCACCGTGCAGTCTAGCACGGCCTGGTGGGAGTGGGTGCTTGCCGCTCTGCTAGCTGCCGCAGGCTCGACCCTGGTCCTGCACCTGGTGCGACACAGGCGATGAGACGACACGCTTCCCGCTTCCTGCTTCCTGCTGCCTGCTGCCTGCTTCTTGCCATCCTGCTTCTTGCCTCCTTTCTCCGCTTCTACCGCCTCGACGCGCAGTCCTTCTGGAACGACGAGGGCAACTCTGCCCGTATCGCCGAGCGTCCGCTCGATCTCATCCTGGAGGGGGCAGCGGGCGACATTCACCCGCCCGGCTATTACCTGCTGCTCCACGGGTGGCGGGCGCTGTTCGGCCAGAACGAGTTTGCGCTGCGCTCGCTCTCCGTCGTGGCGGGAGTGGCGCTCGTCGCCTTCACCTACCTGCTGGGTCGCCGCCTCTTTGGCGAGAGCACCGGCCTGACCGCCGCCTTCCTGGGCGCCATCTCCCCTTTCGCCATCTACTACTCGCAGGAAGCGCGCATGTACGCCCTCCTGGCCGCCCTCTCCGCCGCCTCCACCTACCTCCTGCTCCGTCTCCTCTCGAGCCTCCAATCTCCATTCTCCAATCTCCATTCTCCAATCTCCATTCTCCATCCTCCACCCTCCATTCTCCACCCTCCATTCTCCATTCTCCCTTCTCCATCCCCCACCCTCGCCGCCTACATCCTCACCAGCGCCGCCGGTCTCTACACCCAGTACGCCTTCCCCTTCGTTCTCCTCGTCCACAACGTCACGTTCGCTCTGTGGTGGCTGGCTGTGGCACGCCGGTCAGCACGCCGATGGCGGTGGCTGCTGCTGTGGGCCGGGGCGCAGGCGGCGGTCGTCGTCCTCTACCTGCCGTGGCTGCGCACCGCACTCCAGAGCGTCACCGGCTGGTCTTCCGCCGGGCGGACGTACGAACTGGGGCCAGCGCTTTTGGACGTGTTTCACGTGCTCAGCGTCGGCACCACACTGCCGATCGAGCAGGCCACGGTAGCGCTCGTCGGCACAGGGCTGCTGCTCCTAGTAGGCCTGTGGCCTGCCTTGCCCATCCCGAGCGTGGTCGAGGGAAGCCCCGCCAGAGGGACCCAGCGGGCGAGCCACACGGGCTGGTTCGGCGTCGCAAGCGCGGCCATCTACCTGCTGCTGCCCATCGCCCTCATCTTTGCCTTCGACCTGTACAAACTGGCCTGGCTAAAGTTTCTCGTCGTCGTCCTTCCCCCCTTCCACATCCTCGTCGCCCGTGGAATAGATAGCCTGGCAGGACTTGCACTTCACGCATCACGCATCACGCAACACGTATCACGTATCACGCAACACGTATCACGTATCACGCAACACGCATCACGCACCACGCATTACGCATTACGTATTACGTATTACGTATTACGTATCCTACCACAACTCTCACTGCTCGCAATACTTTTCACTTCAATACTACCATCCCTCACAAACCTCTACTTCGACCCCGCCTACGCCCGCGACGACTACCGCCAGCTCGCCGCTGACGTGGCCTCGCTCGCGCGCCCCGGCGACGGCGTCATTCTGAACGCCCCCAACCAATGGGAGGTTTTCACCTACTACTACCCCGACCAGGACGTCCATCCCGCTCCCTACCGGCCCGAGCCGGACAAAGTTGAGTCGTTCCTGGCTCCGCTCATCGAGCGCTATCGGCGGCTGTACGTGCTCTACTGGGGCGACGCCGAATCCGACCCCCAGCGGCTCATCGAGACGTGGCTGGCGGCGCGCGCATACAAGGTCGGCGACCACTGGTACGGCCGCGTGCGCCTGGCGACCTACGGCGTGGCCCCGCTGCCCGAGACACCTGCCGTCACGCTCGATGCCCGATTCGGCGAGCGCATCCGCCTGCACGGCTACACGCTGGCGGGTGATGGGTTCGCGCCCGGCGACGTCCTGCCCGTGACCATGTTCTGGGAAGCCCAGGCCCCCATCGCCGAACGGTACAAGGTCACCATCCAGTTGCTCGACGACGCGGGGCAACTCGTGGCCCAGCACGACACGGAGCCCGGCGATGGACTGATGCCGACCACCACGTGGGACCCAGACCAGATCCTGGCCGACCGGTACGGCGTCCCCCTGCCCGGAGACCTGCCGCCCGGTCGCTATACGCTCATCGTCGGTCTCTACCACGTCGCCACCGGCGAACGGCTGCCCACCGCTACCGGCGGCGACCACGTCGTTCTGTGCGACGTCGACATCAGGCCGTCGGGTGCGTCCCTCCCCCCATCACTTGCGATGTTTTCCTACCCATGGTAGACTCGCAGAACGCGGTTGAAAACTGGGACACGGGCAGGCAGCCTGCATCAATGGGGACTTTTGCAAAGGACGTAAGACGTGAAACGTGACACGTGACGCGTGAAACGTGAAACGTGAAACGTAATGCGTGATGTGTGATGCGTGATTGGAGGAGGGACGCAGTGGACAAGACTTTTGACGTGACGATACTCGGCGCGGGGCCGGGCGGCTATGTGGCCGCCATCCGCGCCGCTCAACTGGGCCTGGACGTCGCACTGGTCGAGAAGGAGCACCTGGGGGGCGTGTGCCTCAACTGGGGCTGTATCCCCACCAAGGCGCTGCTGCGCAACGCCGAGGTGATCTCCCTGCTGGGGCGGGGTAAGGAGTTCGGCTTCAGCGTCGATGGGCTCGAGGTGGACTTTGGCGCGGCAGTCGACCGCAGCCGCAAGGTATCCGACCGACTGGTCAAGGGCATCGGCGCGCTGATGCGCAAGAACGACGTCGAGGTGATCGAGGGGACGGGAACGCTACAGTCGCCCCACGCAGTTAAAGTGGCGCTCAACGCGGGCGGCGCGCGCACCGTGGAGACGCGCAACGTCATCGTCGCCACGGGCGGCCGGGCGCGCACCATCCCTGGGATCGAGGTGGACGGCGAGCGGGTGCTGACCTACCGGGAGGCGATCGTGCTGCGCGAACTACCCGCTTCGGCGGTCGTCGTCGGAGCCGGGCCGATTGGGATGGAGTTCGCCCACGTGTGGAGCACGTACGGCGCAGAGGTCACCGTCGTCGAGATGCTCCCACGCGCGGTGCCGCTGGAGGACGAGGAGGTCAGCAAGGAGGTGGAACGCGCCTTCAAACGACACAAGGTGCGACTGCTGACGTCGACGCGCGTCCAGGCCGTGGAGACGACGGCCGACGGCGTGCGGGTGAGCGTTGCGGGTGAAAACGGCGAGCAAGTACTGGAGGCCGAGCGGGCGCTCGTCGCCATCGGCGTGCAGCCCAACAGCGAGAACCTGGGGCTGGAGCAAATCGGCGTGCAGGTGGAGCGGGGAAGCATCGTCGTGGACGCTTCTATGCGCACGACCGTGCCCGGCGTCTACGCCATCGGCGACGTGACCGGGAAGCTGGCGCTGGCGCACGTCGCCTCGGCCCAGGGCATCGTCGCGGCGGAGACGATCGCCGGTGTGGAGACGGTGGCGCTGGATTACGAGGCGATGCCGCGCTGCACGTACTGCCAGCCGCAGGTGGCCAGTTTCGGCATCACCGAAGCGCAGGCGGTCGAGCGCGGGTACGCGGTCAAGGTGGGCAAGTTCCCCTTCCGCCCCAACGGCAAGGCGCTGGGGTTGGGCGAACACGACGGTTTCGTCAAGATCGTGGCGGACGCAGCCAGCGGCGAGATCCTGGGCGGCCACCTGGTCGGTCCAGAGGTGACAGAGTTGCTGCCGGAACTGGTGCTGGCCCGCAACTGGGAGCTGACGCCGGAGGAAATCGCGCGCACGGTCCACGCCCACCCCACGCTGAGCGAGGTGCTGATGGAGGCCGCGCACGGGGTGTTCGGGAAGGCGATTCACATTTGACCTCCCCACCCGACTACCACGTCCACACCCGCTTCTCGTGCGACAGCAAAGTCGATATGGCAGCGGCCTGCGAGGCGGCCATCGCCCGTGGCATGCGCGAGATCGCCTTTACCGACCACGCGGACTTTGAGCCACTGGACGACTGTTGCGGGTATCTGCGACCGGCCGCGTGCCTGGCAAAAGTCGAGCGCTGCCGGCGCAGGTACGGCTCCCACCTGACCATCCGGGCCGGGGTCGAGATCGGCGAGGGGCACGTCTACCGGGACCAGGCCACAGCGCTGCTGGAAGCCCGCGAGTTCGATTTCGTGTTGGGCTCGCTCCACTGGGTGGATGGCCACCCCGCTTTCGACGGGCACTATTTCGCCGGACGGACGCTCGAAGAAGGGCTACGGGCCTACTTTGAGGAATTGGCGCGTCTGGCGGCCGAGGCGGACTATGACGTGCTGGCCCACTTTGACATCGTGCGCCGGGCAGTCCACCGCTCCTTTGGGCTAAACGCGCTGGACTATGCACCCCACGAAGAGACGATCCGCCGCACCCTGCGCACGCTCGTCGAGCGGGGCAAGGGGCTGGAGATCAACACCTCCATCCAGCGGCGTGGGATGGGGGACCCCAATCCAACGCTGCAGGTGCTGCGCTGGTATCGCAAAGTGGGCGGCGAGGTGCTCACGTTTGGCTCCGACGCCCACACCGCTGGCTCCATCGGGTCGTGCTTCGACGTCGCGCTGGAGATGGCCCAGGCGGCTGGCTTCACGCGGCTGGCGACGTTCGAGCGGCGAAAGTTGGGCTGGATGGCCATTTGACTGCTGGTAAACGGGTTTCGACGTAAAATAGGGAGCGGAGGTGAACTATGGGAGAGGGACGAGTTGTAGTTGATCCCAGGATCAGGCACGGAAAGCCCATCATCAAGGGCACACGAGTACCTATCCAGATTGTCCTCGGCGGGCTAGCTGGTGGGATGACCTATGAGGAAGTGATGGAAGAATACGACTTAATCCGGGAGGACATCTTGGCTGCGCTTGAGTATGCTGCGGCTATAAAGGAGACTCAAGCCCCCCCCGAACGCCCCCAGCGCCGCCCTCCCTGGCTGCGAGTGCGCGCGCCCACGGGCGACACATATCACTGGCTCAAACGGCTGATGCGCGCCAAGCAGTTGCACACCGTGTGCGAGGAGGCCCATTGCCCCAACATGGGCGAGTGCTGGAGCCACCGCACCGCCACCTTCCTCATCCTCGGCGACACCTGCACCCGCAACTGCCGCTTCTGCAACGTCAAGACCGGCCGCCCGGCGCCACTCGACCCCGAGGAGCCAGAGCACGTGGCCCAAGCGGTGCGGGCGATGGATCTGAAGCACGCCGTCATCACCTCGGTGGACCGGGACGACGTGCCTGACGGCGGGGCCTCCGTCTTCGCCGCCGTCATCCGCCGCATCCGGGCCCTTCGACAGGCTCAGGACAGGCCGCTCCAGCCCGGCTGCACGGTCGAGGTGCTGATCCCTGACTTTCGCGGGCGCGTCGAGCCGCTGAAAGTGGTGATGGACGAGCGGCCCGACATCCTCAACCACAACGTCGAGACGGTGCCGCGTCTCTTCCGCACGGTGCAGCCCCAATGCCGCTACGAGTGGTCACTGGCCGTGTTGCGCAACGCCACGGTACTGTGGCCGGAGGCGGTCACCAAGAGCGGCCTGATGGTCGGGCTGGGGGAGACAGTCGACGAGGTGCTGGACGTGATGCGCGACCTGCGGGAACTGGACGTGGACATCCTCACCGTCGGGCAGTACCTGCAGCCGACCAAGCGACATATCCCCATCGCCCGCTACTACACGCCGGAGGAGTTCGAGATGTTCCGGGAGCGGGGGTACGAGATGGGATTCCGGTGGGTCGAAAGCGACCCGCTGGTGCGGAGCTCGTACAACGCCGAGGCGCAGGCGCAGGCACTGTCGCCGGCAGAGGCCTGAGGCACGACGACCTCGCCATCCGAGGTGAGATCGACGAGCATATGGGAGGTTTCGAGAGATCAGCCGATACGCCAAGCCAGGCCTGAGGGAGTGCACGGCGCATTGCCTGCAGTCCCTCTTTGTTTTCGGAAGGCCCGGCTTAACCCACAGAAACCAGGGATGACTCGCGAAGCCCTTCACATGGCCACGGCATCTGTTGCAATCGTCACGTTCTGGAGCCTGGCGATCTACGTCGTCACCCGCAATCCACGTCGCTCGATCAGTTGGGTCTTTGCCGGCTTTAGCCTTGCGGCAGCGAATCATTACCTGACCGGCCTCTTCCTGTACCCCAGGCCAGGGGAGTACGCTTTGGTCACGCCCTTTCCCCTGCGTTGGAAATGGGTATCGGCCGTCTTCAGCGCCACCTTTTACCTCCACCTCACATCTTTCTACTTTCCCCCTGCCTGGCGCCGGTACCGGTCCTGGACGCTGCGCCTGGCCTACCTGATCAGTGCCGCGCTGGCGTCAGCCGCCTTATTCACCGACTTGTTGGTAGCTGGCCCCCTCTACCGCCCCCCGCCGCACATCATCGGCCCACTGCCTGGCCCGCTGATGCCTTTCTGCACTGCTTTCTTTGCCCTGGAAGTCATCGTCGGAGTCGCCGGTCTCATCACGGGCTATCGAGCGACTCTGTCCCGGTCCTTGCGTCGCCAGATTCGCCGCCTGCTCACCCCCACCGGGCTGATCATCCTGGCGAGCGTGGTGAACTGGATCATCGTCCTGACCAAAAACATCGACCGGGTTCCTCACGAATGGAGCGACGCCTTGCTGATTGTTGCGGGATGCTTGTACGCCCGGGCCGCGTTCCGCCACGGCTCGCTCGCCGGTCGCCCTTTGGACAGGCGAGACCTGTTCTACTCAACCCTGGCGGCAGCCAGTGGGCTGCTTGCCCTCTTTCTGGCTACGTCCCTGGACAACTGGCTGGCAGCCTACACCCCATTCCCCTACCCTCTGGCCATGAGCTTCCTGGTGCTGGCCATAGCCGTCGGCTACGCGCCGCTCGGTCGCTGGGCAACCAGGCAACTGGACGGGCTGCTTTTCCCGGGCGAGCGCCGACGACGAGAGACGGTCCACCACCTGGCAGAGATACTGGCCGAGACGACGGCCCCCGAACGATTGCAGGTTGAATTGCTGCACGCCGTCTGCGTGGAACTGGACGTGCGCGGGGGGTACATCGCGCTACCTGATCCAGATTCCCCATCCGAAAGCTTGACGGTGTGCGCCGTCCAGGGGGATCTATCGGTAAGGCCGGGTAACGTGGTGCGCTTACCACCATTGCGCGGCAGAGAGCCGCTGCTGGTCACAGGCCTACACCCTGCGGAACACTCGCAGCCAAGCTGGCGGGACGTGGCGCTGTTCTGCCCTGTGACTATGAGGCAGGGCCGCATCGGAATTCTGGCACTGGGCGAGAAACGGAACGGGAAACCATTTACCCACGATGAACTGGCCTTCTGTGGCGAGGTGGCCGGGCAATTGAGCGTGGTCAGGCGGCTGGTGCGACTGCGCAAGGCACGAAACGACTACATCGAGGCCGCCCACCTCCGCGGCCAGGCGTTGCAGCGCCTGGAGAAACAGGTTGCCATCTCCACGCGCCAGGCGGTGGCGGTCCTGGAGCACCAGGCTGCGCCATCCGGGGGCGCGCCGCTGGAGATCCGCATACTGGGCCCGCTGCAGGTAGCTCGCGCAGGAAGGCCCATCCCGGAGGCCACCTGGGGCACTGAGAGGGCCAAGGATCTGCTGGCCTACCTGCTCTGGAAGGGACAGGTGGGCGCGACGCGGGAGGAGCTCTGCACGTCCCTGTGGCCCGATCGCCCGGTCGCGGAAGCGGCCAACGTTTTCCACGTCACGCTGCATCGCCTGCGCCAGGCACTGGAACCAGGACTGGGCCGCGCCCGTGACTCGCGGTATCTCCTGCACGAAAGAAGGCGCTATCGCTTCAATTTCTACGCGCCGCACCGGCTGGACGTCACGTCCTTCCAGGCTTTGGCAGCGGACGGCGACATCGCGGCACTTGGGGAAGCGGTGGCGCTGTATCGCGGGCCCTATCTGGAGGATGCGGGCTACGCCTTGCCACCCGAGGTAGAGATACAGCGGCGGGCGCTGGAAAGATTGTACGCAGACGCACTGCGCAGACTGATCACCCACACCGACGGCCCAGAAGCGCTGCCCTTTCTGGAAAGGCTGCTGGCCGTAGAGCCAGCCGAGGAGATGGCACATCGCGCCCTGGTGTTGGGCTACCTGGCACGGGGGCGGCGTGACCTGGCAGGTCAGCAGGTAGCGCGCTGGCGAGAGGTTCTTGACGAACTGCATCTGGAGCCTGCGGCAGAGGCGCGGGCCCTGTGGCGGCTGGTGGAGGAGGAAAGAAGCTGCCAGTTAAGTTTCCGGTAAGTGTTGTATGGTATAGTAGAGGCAATCGTGTAAGCTGTGTCCCGAATCTATCCATACAAGGAGGAATCCAATGAAAGTGCGAGTAGCTTCCGTGTTCGTCTTCGTGGCAGGTTTCGCCCTCTTGCTCGTCGTGGCTTTCGGTGCTAGAGGCGCAGAAGTGAACGCTGCCGCCAACCCGTTATCTCCCAACGCCTTGCCTGCAA
>DATKTN010000338.1:0-12783 GCA_035531135.1 Anaerolineae bacterium | reverse complement strand
GGTCTGCCGGGGGCCGAACTGCCCTGGGACCCGGAGAAAATCGTCGTCGGCCAGGTCCGCGAGGTACGCCCCCATCCCAACGCCGACCGCCTGGTCACGGCCAAGGTGGAATACGGCGGGCCGGAGCCCGAGGTCGTTGTCACGGGAGCCCCCAGCCTGCTGGAGTGCCGGGGGCAGAGCGACCTGCACCTCAAGGTGGCCTTTGCGATGGAGGGCGTCAGCCTCTACGACGGCCACGCCGAAGGCCAGCGTGTGATCACGTTGAAGAAAACCAAGATCCGCGGCGTCCCCTCCCGAGCCATGGTCTGCTCGGAGAAAGAACTCGGCCTCTCCGACGAGCAGGTGGACATCATCTACCTGCCCGACGACGCGCCGGTGGGCACGCCGCTGGCCGATTACCTGGGCGACGTCCTGCTCGAGTTCGACGTCAAGGGCCCGTTCGGCCACCTGCGGTCGGTTTTCGGCATCGCCCGCGAGGTGGCGGCGCTGTTGGACGTGCCGCTCAGGCGGGACGCGCTCCAGGTGCTGGAGCGCCATCCGGCGGAACTGACCCCCACGGCGGACTTTATCGCGCTGGAGATCGCCGATCCCGACCTGTGCCCGCGCTATTCGGCGGCCCTGATCCAGGGCGTACACGTGGGACCTTCTCCCTTCTGGATGCAGATGCGGCTGCGTCACGCCGGGATGCGGCCCATCAACAACATCGTCGACATCACCAACTATGTGATGCTGGAGCTGGGACAGCCGCTACACGCCTTCGACTACCACGTCCTGCGTGCCAGGCCGGGCGAGGAGCGCCCGGCGATCATCGTGCGTCGCGCCCGCCCTGGCGAGCAGATGAAGACGCTCGACGGGGAGTTGCGCACCTTCGACGAGGAGATGTTGCTCATCACCGACGGGGGAGGCCCCGTGGCCATAGCCGGCGTGATGGGGGGGCTGGAAAGCGAGGTCACCGAGGCGACGACTGACGTCCTCCTGGAGTCGGCGAACTTTTACTTCCTCAACGTCCGCCGCACCTCCCGCGTGCTAGGGCTGGCGAGCGACGCGAGCCAGCAGTTCGGGCATCGGATGGCCCCGGAGTTGACGGTGAAGGCGGCGGCTCGGGCGGCCCACCTGATGGCGGAACTGGGCGGCGGCACGGTCGTACCCGTCATCGGCGACCTGTACCCAGGCCGCCAGCCACAGCGGGTGATCGAGTTCGATCCGGCCTACGCCAACCGTATCCTGGGCATCGAGGTGCCGACGGATGAGATCGTGCGCATCCTGTCGTCATTAGAGTTCCAGGTTTCAAGGTCCCAGGTTTCAGGTTCCCTCAGCGTGACTGTCCCGTCTCACCGTCTCGACGTCACGCGGCCTGTGGACCTGGTGGAGGAGGTGGGCCGCATCTGGGGATACGACCGTTTCCCGACGACGCTGATGCGCGACGTGCTGCCCCCGCAGCGGGCCACCCCGCGCCTCGAGGGAGCGGAGCGCGTGCGTGACCTTCTGGTCGGCTGCGGGCTCGACGAGGTGATCACGTACTCGCTGGTGAGCATCGAGGACGAGGGGAAACTGCGCCCCCAAGGACCACCTCCCGACCCGGCCCGCTACCTGCGCGTGCGCAATCCGCTCTCGGCGGAGCGGGCGTACCTGCGGCAGACGCTGCTCCCCTCGCTGCTTCACACCACCCGCGAGAACCTGCGCTTCCACGACCGGGTGACCATCTTTGAGATCGGCGCGGCCTACCTGCCGGTGGAGGGGCCAAGCGGGCTTGCCCGCCCGCTGCCCGACGAGCCGCGCCGGCTGGGCATCGTGATGACCGGCCCGCGGGAGGCCCGCTCGTGGCTGGCGCAGCAGGACCGCGCGCCGATGGGCTTCTACGACCTGAAAGGGGTGGTGGAGCTGTTGCTGACCAGACTGGGGCTGGAAGGGACGTTCGAGCCAGGCGAGCATTCCGCCTTCCATCCGGGCCGGCGTGCCCAGGTTCGCGTTGCGGGGCGCGATGTGGGCGTGATGGGGGAACTGCATCCCCTGGTGCGGGAGGCGTTTGGCCTGCCAGCGCAGCCCGTGTGTGCACTGGAGTTCGACCTGGACGGCTTACTGGAGGCGTGGGGCACACCCCGCCGCGTGGCCCCTATCTCCGCTCACCCCCCCGTCTACGAGGACCTGGCGGTGGTGGTAGACGAGGGTGTGCCCGCGGTGCGCGTGCGCGACCTCATCGCCCAAACTGGCGCACCGCTCGTGCGTTCGGTCGTGCTGTTCGACGTCTACCGGGGGGAACAGGTGGGAACGGGCCAGAAGAGCCTGGCCTACCGCCTCACCTACCAGGCCGACGACCGCACGCTGACCGACCGGGCGGTCTCCAAGGTGCGGGCCAGGATTGTCCGCTGGCTGGAGCGGGAGACAGGCGCGACGCTGCGAAGCTAGTCGATAGCCGGAAGCAGTTGGCCGGCAGGGTCTGCTGCCCGTTAACGGCCAGCGGATTCTTTCCGTCCGCCGAGCAGCCGGGCGCGCAGGCCGAGCAGCCTGCGCAGAGCCTTCTGGCCGGCCGTCGCATTCTGCAGCGCATGCAGACCAGCTTCGTACGTTGCCAGGCCGCCGCTGCGGTCACCCGTCTTCCACGCCTGCACCCCGAGTGCCAGCAGCGTCTCCGCCTGGTGCTGCGTGTCGCCTGACTCGGCGAAAATGTCGGCTGCCTGGCGCAAGCATTCCTTCGCCTTGTCACGCTTGCCCACGCTGGCGTATAAGCCGCCCAGGTTGCCCAGCGTCTGTGCCTCACGACCGTGGTCACCCAGGCGTACAAAAGCAGCCCTGGCCTCCTCCAGGGCCGCAATCGCTTCATCCCACTTGCCCTGCATCCGGTGGATGACACCCAGGTTGTTCATCATCTCAGCCGCTTCGGCCTCGTTCCCGTCGCCGGCAAACATCTCCTGGGCCTGCCTAAACGTAGCGGCCGCTTCCTTGTACAGTCCCTCCCGAAACAACCGCAGCCCTTCCTCCTTGAGTTCCAGCGCAGAAGCCATATTCTCCATCACTACCCCCAATCTGCGATCAATACGTGATGTCCAACAGCCCTTCGGCAATCGCGCGCAGCCCCCCCGCCGGCATCTGGGCCAGTTTCATCGCCACTTCCAGATACCTGATGTTGATCGGCTGAATGACAAACTCCTGCACCTCCCCCGGGAGCTCGTGGAACAGACGCCAGGCTTCCTGCTGCCGGTGCCATTCCCCCACCGGTCCCTCCTGGTTGTCGAGAAAGTACTCCAAAGGTAGATGGAGATGCTGTGCCAATAACTCCAACTCCGCCAGCGGTATAGGCTGTTCTCCATACTCGTAGGCGGCGAGATGCCTGGCTGAGCAACCTAACACCTGTGCCAGTTCTTTCAGGGAGATATCGGCGTCCAGCCGGGCCTGGCGCAAGAGCGCACCCACGATGCGATGGCGCAGAGCCAGCACCTCCTGCAGCGGCACCGGCGTTTCATCCGGCCCAAGTCCCGGGTCACGCTCCCAGAAATGCGCCGTGTCGGTATCAAGGACGTAGGCCAGCACTTCCAGCTCCGGCAGAGAGACGGGCTTGCGTCCATCTTCATACGCCGTGATGGTGCCGGTAGAGACTCCCAATGCCGCCGCGCACTCCCGCTTGGTCTTGTCGGCCCGCTCCCGCGCATCACGCAGCAACAGACCGATGATGCGATTTCGCAGGACCAGTTTTTCTTCAACCGTCTCAGTCATCAACTCCTCCCTGCTGTGACCACCGCGCGGCCCGCTGCCGAACGGCCAGGCCAGCAGTCTCACTGTCCACACAGAGCGTGCGGAAGGCACCGACGCGACCGTACAGGTGCCGTGAGCTCCACGCACGGTTACGCCATTATAACACAACCAGGGATGGGCTACAAAATACAAGAAGCCTATACTTGGCTGAATTTACTTGCATGTTCACGACGTCCGTGTTATAATGCAGACAGTATATGGATGTCGTTGGAGAAGTGGGCCAGCCCCACTTTTCTTCGTATACGGCCAAAGTGGCCGTCATACTGCCGATTGGATCTGGCTTATGACCGGGATAGGGATCATAGGCCCCGTCAGCGGGAGAAGGACGATGAAGTCAGAGTTCTTACTGGCATTCAACCAAATCTGCACCGACCGTGGTCTGTCCAGCGAAGTCGTGCTCGAAGCCTTGCAGATGGCGCTGGTATCTGCCTATCGGCGCAACGTCGGTGGCAACGCCAATCAAAACGTTACGGCCAAGGTCGACCCGGATACTGGAAAGGCTCGCATTTTCGTCGAGAAGCAGGTGGCAGAGGAGATCACCGATCCCGAACTGGAGATCGGACTTGGGGAAGCGCGTGCCATCCAACTCAACGCCAAAGTGGGAGACGTGGTGATGATCGAGAACACTCCCAGAGACTTTGGACGCATTGCGGCGCAGAACGCCAAGCAGATTATCCTGCAACGCATCCGCGAAGCCGAGCGAGAGGCACGATATAAGCACTATGTCCAGCAGGAAGGGGAGATCATCCACGGCACAGTGCAAAGCATCAAGCCCCAGGCGGTGACGCTGCACATTGAAGGCACCGAGGCAATTCTGCCGCGTAGACAACAGGTGCCCGGTGAGCGTTACAGCCTCCATCAGCGTCTGCGGGCCTATGTGCTGGAAGTCCGCAAGACCGGCCGTGGACCACAGATCACCGTCTCGCGCAGTCACAAGAACATGCTGCGCCGTCTGCTAGAACTGGAGGTGCCCGAGATCTTTAACGGCGCGGTCGAGATCAAATCCATCGCCCGTGAGGCGGGTTCCCGCTCCAAGGTCGCCGTGGCCGCCCGTCAGCCCGGCGTGGACCCGGTAGGAGCCTGCGTCGGCATGCGGGGCGTGCGCATCCAGTCGATTGTCAACGAACTGGGCGGGGAAAAGATCGACGTCATCGAGTGGAGCCCTGACACGGCTACTTTCATCGCCAAGGCACTCAGTCCGGCCAAAGTGCTGAGCGTGCAATTAGAAGAGGATCCGGTTGGGGGAAAGACCGCCAACGTCGTCGTGCCCGACGATCAACTCTCGCTGGCCATCGGGCGAGCCGGACAGAATGCTCGGTTGGCGGCCAAACTGACCGCCTGGCGCATTGACATTCAGGGGGTTACCGAGGCAGCCACGTCGGCCTTGCGGCAAGTGAACGAGGACCCCAACGTTTTGCCCGCACTGGGACTGGTGGCGGAGTTGCTTCCTGCCGTCGCAAGCACGTTGCGGCAGCACGAGCGAGAGAAGCTGCCCTACACCAGCGAGGAATTGCTCGCTATGCGACAGGTGATCGAAGCGGTGGGGAGGTACTATGCTTCAATCCGCAACGCGGAACGCGCGCGCCTTATAGAGGAGGAGATGGCTCGCCGTGCAACGATTGAGGCGGCAGAGACTGAGCGCCGTGCAGTCATCGAGGCTGCTCGCGCCCGCATCCTCCCCCGCGCCTACGAGATTCCGCTGGCCGAGATGGGTCTCAGCACACGGGTGCTGGCTCACCTGGAGCGCGCCGGTCTGGTGACCGCTGGGGAGGTGATGGAACGGTTCGCCGAGGGAGACGAAGGGTTGCTCAAGCTGGACGGCGTCGGTCCCAAGAGCCTGGCAGAGGTCAAACAAACCATCGAAGCACTAGGCCTGGCAGAGGTCGAGGAGGCCGTTCCTGCTGAAGAGGTGACCGCTGTTGAGGCAGAGACAGCACTGCCCGCTGAGCCAGTCCCTGAAGCACCGGCGGAGGCTGAGGGACCATTAGCTGCAGAAGAGATAGAGGCAAAGGAAGAAGAGCCCGCACTGGAGGTCACGCTGGAGACCAAAGCGCCGGAGGCTCTTGAGGAAGCAGTGCCTGAAAAAGTTGTGGTCACCGAAGAGGCTCCGGCTGAGGAGTTCGTGGCCGCGGAAGCCCCTGCTGAAGAAGGCGTGACCGTGGAAGAAGCGCCCGCCGTGGCGGCAAAGGAAGAAGGTACCACGCCAGAGGTCACCCCGGAGCCCCTTGAGGAACCACCGGTTGAGGAGAAGGTGGCCGAGGAGCCCCGGAGCGTGGTGGCGGTTCCAGAGGTGCTCCTCGAGGAAGAAGAAACGGAGGAAAAACTCGAGGAGGAGCGCAGGCGGGAGCGCCGCCTGCGGCGGCAACTGGTCTACGACGAAGATCTGGGCACAGTCGTCGCTCTCCGCCGTCGCAAGAGGGGCCAAGAGTTTGGCGAATGGGACGAGTTCGAGGAGTAGCGCCTGTATGGGCAAACGACCTCAGCGACGCAAGCACGTTCCGCTGCGCACCTGCGTCGCCTGCCGCACGGCACGGCCTAAGCGAGATCTGGTGCGTATTGTGCGCACACCTGAGGGAGCGGTGGTGGTGGACGAGACGGGCAAGCGCAACGGACGCGGGGCTTATCTCTGCCACCAACGCAACTGCTGGGAGACAGCGGTGGCACAGCGGCAACTGGAACGGGCGCTGAAGATGACGTTGACGGCTGAAACTAAAGCCCAGTTGGGGAGTACGCGTCCAGGCTGCCTCAACTCCCTGCAACAGAGTCCCAGGAGAGTGCGTAAGCAGCGAAGGGAGTGAGTAGATATGAACGATCAGGTACAGGAAAAGCGAGTGATCGAGATTCCGGATTTCCTGGCGGTGCGTCAACTGGCCGCACTGCTGGGCGTCAGTCCTATCGTAATGATCAAAGAGCTGATGAACGCTGGTATTATGGCAAACATCAATCAGCAGATCGATTACGAGACAGCCGCCATTGTAGCCCAGGAGATGGGATTCGAGCCCAGGGAGGAAACGCCGATCATCTCGGAGGAAATGGCCGAAGAGGGCCCCACGTTGCTCTGGGAGCGCCTGTACGCCGGTGAAGACCCGGCAAAACTGCGATCACGTCCTCCGGTTGTCACCGTCCTGGGCCACGTGGACCACGGGAAGACCTCACTGCTGGATGCCATTCGCCACACTGACGTGGTCGCCAGCGAGGCCGGGGGGATCACGCAGCACATTGGGGCCTACCAGATTGAACACGATGGGCGTAGTATCACCTTTCTGGATACCCCAGGGCACGAAGCCTTTACCGCCATGCGTGCCCGGGGGGCTCACACGACTGACATCGCCGTGCTAGTCGTGGCCGCTGACGACGGTGTGATGCCCCAGACGGTTGAAGCCATCAATCACGTCAAGGCGGCCCGCGTCCCCATCGTTATCGCCATCAACAAGGTAGACAAACCCACCGCCCAGCCGGAGATGGTAAAACAACAGTTGTCCGATCTGGGTCTGGTTCCCGACGATTGGGGAGGAACCACGCTGAGCGTCCCTGTCTCGGCGAAGAAAATGATCGGCCTGGATGACCTGCTGGAGGCCATCCTGCTTGTCACCGATTCTACTGAAATCAAGGCCAACCCCGACCGGCCCGCAGTGGGCACGGTATTGGAGGGGCGGCTGGAGCGTACCCACGGTGCGACCGCAACTGTGCTGGTGCAGAATGGCACGTTGCGCATCGGCGACACCGTCGTGGCCGGCCTGGCCCATGGCAACGTGCGCCAGATGCTCGATGAAGCCGGCAGACCCATTCGGGAAGCGCTGCCCTCGACGCCGGCCGTGATCATGGGCCTCTCTGGCGTGCCTGAGGCGGGGGAGATGTTCAAGGTCGTGGCGGACGAGCGCACGGCGCGGGCCATCGTCAACAGGCGCGAGGAAGAGATAGCCGCCAGGGCCGTCGTTCCAGTGAGAGCCTTCACGCTCGACGACTTCTCCAGCCGCATCCAGGCCGGGCAGGTCAAGGAACTCAACCTGATCGTCAAGACCGACGTCCAGGGTTCTATTGAGCCTATTGTGACCTCGCTGGAGAAACTAGGCCGCGAGGATTTAAAGGTCAACATCATACACGCCGCTGCGGGCAACATCAGCGAATCGGACATCAACCTGGCCATTGCCACCCGCGCTGTCGTCGTCGGCTTCCACGTACACCCCGATCCGGCAGCCCGCCGTCTGGCGGAGAATGGGGGCGTGGGCATCCGTACTTACGACATCATCTACAAGCTGATCGACGAAGTGGACAAGGCCCTAAAGGGGCTGCTCGAGCCAACCTACGTGGATGTGACGGTCGGTGATGCCGAGGTACGGGCCATCTTCAGGATTCCCAAAGTTGGCGTCGTGGCCGGATGCTACGTTCGCCATGGAGAGGCACGGCGTAACGCCCGTGCGCGGGTCTTCCGGGGGGAACAACAACTGCACGATAGCCACATTTCGTCGCTCAAGCGGTTCGAAAAGGACGTGCGCGAGGTACGAGCGGGCTTCGAGTGCGGCGTGGGGCTGGAGGGCTTTCAGGACTTCCAGGTCGGCGATGTGATCGAGTTCTACGTGAAAGAGCGGCAGGAGCCCACCTAGTACATAGACGAATCACGAATTCCAATGAGCAAGAGATATCAACGCCGGGTCTCTGAGTTGATCCGTGGTCACCTGATGGATTTGTTGGAGCGGAAAGTCAGCGACCCGCGGCTGGGAATGGTCACTATCACCGATGTGGTAGTCACGCCCGACGTCGTCCGCGCCAACGTGCACTACAGCATCCTGGGTGGGGCCGAGGCGCAAGCGGAGGCCCAGGCCGGCCTGGAGAGCGCGGCTGGCTGGCTGCGGCGCGAGTTAGGCCGCCGGCTGCGGCTGCGGAAGACCCCAGAACTGGTCTTTCACTACGATCCCTCGCTGGAGCGCGGTGAACACATCGCCAGCATTCTCGACGAATTGGGGCTCGGTGAAGAAGAAGAGCACAGCACTGAAGCAGGCTAGTCAACTCATCCAGTCAGCCCAGCGCCTCCTGCTCATATGTCACATCAGCCCAGACGGGGATGCCATCGGCAGCCTGATGGGTCTGGGGTTGGCACTGCGGCAGATTGGCCTGGAACCAATCATGGCCTGCTCAGACCCGATTCCCCATCGCTTCCACTACATCCCCGGCGTCGAGAGCGTGGTACAGGATGTCAGCGAAACCTTCGATCTCGTCATCTCGCTCGATTCCTCCGACTTGAAGCGACTCGGCCACTTTCCACAGATGCCGACGTTCGGGAGCGCGCCGCTGCTCAACATCGACCACCACCTGACCAATCTGAGTTTCGGCACCGTCAATCTGGTGGACCCTCACGCCTCATCTACTGCCGAAGTCGTGTACCGGCTGCTCGAGTACATGGCCGTTCCGCTTGACGCTGACGTGGCCACAAGCTTGTTGACTGGCATCGTCACCGACACACGCGGTTTCCGCACTAGCAACGTCACGATCCAGGTGATGGAAGCGGCAGTGCGGCTGATGCAGGCCGGGGCCTCACTCCCCTATATCACCCATAACGGCCTCAACCGCCGCCCCACCGCTGTGATCCTGCTGTGGAGGATGGCGCTGACGCTGTTGCACATCGAAGACCGTCTGATCTGGACCAGCATACCGCTGGCGATGCGTCGCGCGGCAGGCTATGCGGGCAACGGCGACGCCGGATTGGTCAGTTTCCTCGTCAGCGCCGACGCCGCCGACGCCGCTGCTGTCTTCGTCGAGAGCGAGGACGGTCGCGTCGAGGTCGGATTACGCGCTGTGCCTGGCTTCGACGTCGCCCAGGTCGCGCTCCAACTCGGTGGCGGCGGCCACGCCCTCGCTGCCGGCTGCACCCTCCCCGGACCCCTGGAGGAGGCCCAGGCCCAGACACTGGCCGCCCTGCGGGCCGACCTGGTCCGCCAGCGCCGCGCGCAGGACGCAAAACGTGGTGCGTGATGACGAGTGGGATCCTCAACATCAACAAGCCACGGGGCCCGACATCTCACGACGTCGTGGACCGCGTTCGCGCGCTGACCGGCATCCGTCGCGTGGGCCACGCCGGCACGCTCGATCCGCTGGCAACCGGCGTGTTGCTCGTCTGCATCGGGCAAGCCACCCGCGTGGCCGAGTACCTGATGGCCGGGCAGAAAACCTACCGCGCCCGCGTGCGGCTGGGAGTCAGCACCAACACCTACGACGCCGAAGGGCAAGTGACGGAGAAGGCACCTGTCGAGGTCGACAGCACTCGGGTCGAGACAGCGCTGGCCCGCTTCCGGGGCACAATCACGCAGGTGCCGCCGATTTATTCAGCACTCAAGCACAAAGGCACTCCTCTCTACCGGCTGGCCCGGCAAGGCGTCGACATGGCCCAGTTTTCTCCCAAAGCGCGCCAGGTAGAGGTCTTTCGCCTGGAACTGACCGCGTGGGAACCGCCAGAGTGCACAGTGGAGGTGACCTGCTCGCCGGGCACCTACGTGCGTACGCTGGCACACGACCTGGGGCAGGCCCTCGGTTGTGGCGCCCATCTTGCCGGCCTGACCCGTCTGGCGAGCGGGAAATTCCGCCTGGAGAACGGTATCACGTTGGAGGGACTCGCCCATGCTGCCGCCGAGGGGCACTGGCGAGACCTGCTGCACCCGATTGACGCAGCGCTGACCCGCTTCAAAGCGCTGCACCTGGATGCGGACGCAGCGCGGCGGCTCTGTTCCGGACAAGCGATCTCGCTCCCGCCTGGAGAGATGGGCATGGGGAAGTCGGACCTGGCCCGCGCCTACGGGCCTGCCAGGGCCTTTCTGGCGCTCGTGGCCTATGACCCCGCAGCCAGGGTGTGGCGGCCCCGCAAGGTGTTCTGCACGCCGGAGCACTTTCTCTGAGCATAGCCATGCACATCGTCCACGACAGCGCGGCTGAGTTTGCCCGAGTCCTGGCACAGGCCCACCCTACTGCCCGCTCTTACGTAACCGTCGGCGTCTTTGACGGCGTCCACCGGGGGCACCAGCAACTCGTCACCAGCATGGTGAAAGCCGCCCATTCGACCCACAACGTCGCCGTCGCCATCAACTTTGACCCTCACCCTGCGACGGCGCTGGGCTATGAACCCCCACCGCTGCTGACGACGGCGGAGGAACGCGCCGGGTTGCTGGCTGCGCTGAGGCTTGACGTCCTGGTCGTGCTCCCCTTTACGCCGACCACAGCCCACACACCGGCCACCGCCTTCGTCGAGGCGATGATGCGCGATCTCCGCCTGGCCGAACTGTGGGGCGGTCCCGACTTTGCACTCGGCTACCGGCGCGAGGGCGACGTCCCGTTCCTGCGGCGCTTGGGTGCGGAGCGTGGGTTCACCGTGCGCATCGTCGTCCCCCTGGTATGGGAAGGGAAAGTGGTGAGCAGCAGCCGCGTGCGGGCCGCGCTGAGAGCGGGAGACATCCCTCAGGCGACGGGATGCCTGGGCCGTCCCTATCGGCTGGCGGACACCGTCGTCCATGGGGATGGGAGAGGACACGACATTGGTGTGCCTACGGCCAACATCTCCCCTCCGCCTGGGCGGCTGATCCCCAGCGGCGGGATCTATGTCTGCCTGGCGCACACCGAGCATCTGGGGATGCACCCGGCGGTGGTTAACATCGGCACCCGTCCCACCTTCGCCCGGAATGGGCTGGTGATCGAGGCCCACCTGTTGGACTTCCACGGCGACCTGTATGGGCAGGTGCTGGCGCTCGATTTCATCGCCCGCCTGCGAGATGAACGGGCCTTCCCAACGCCCGACGCGCTGGTCGAGCAGATCCACGAGGACATCGTCCAGGCACGGGCCATCCTGGGTAGCTCCAGAGCCGCCGACGAGGCAGGCTGACGTTGTTCGGTGATCTCCCGTTCTACCGCAGACCCTGGATCTCGAAAGAGTATCCCAGCAGCGTCAGCAATGCGGCTGGAGCGTCGGGCTTTGGGTACTGGAGTTCGATCACCTGCGTCTGGCCCGGCTGAACGGTCCAGGGCAGCAGCGGAGCTGCCATGCGCAGGTCGCTCATCCCGGCGCTGGAGGTGAGGCTGACGTCGCTCACCTCCACGGTGAGCGGCTCCTCCCCGATGTTTTGCACCTCCCCCTCGATGATCAACACATCGCCGTCGCCGCTGAGGAACGCGTCGGTGACGCTCACCTCGGCCTGGGCGGCCGAAGCCGGCTCCGCTCCTGTTTCGTAGGGAATGCTCACGCTGGCCCGTGACTCCGATCCAGGCCGGGGGCTAAAGGTCCAGATGAGCGCCGGGCCAGCGAGTGCCTCCGGCACCAGGTAGCCAGCCGTGCCCTGCACGGTAGCACCGGGGGAGATCTCCCCGCTGAGAGGGCCGTGTTCCCCGGCGGCGCTGGCCGCTGGGGAGAACAGGTACTGGTTCCCCACGCCGTCCTGCAACTGCATGTTGAAGGCGGTGGCGTCCAATGGCACCGTCCCCACGTTTTCAACCGAAAATTCCAGCAGGTAGTACATCGTCCCGGGCAGGAGATCAGGCCCACTCGGCTCGGCATAGCCCCGAATCGCCGTCACCTGCGCATCGCCCGCGCGCACTGGCTGGCCCAGTTGGACCAGCGTCTCCGAGGGCGGCTCAACCGGCTCCGTCTCGGCGACATAGTCGGCCACGGCGATTTGCCAGGTGCCACTCTCCCTCTCCAGGATCAACGTCAGGCGTGGTCGCATCTGCTCAAACACACCCGCCTCGTTGGCCGCCACCTCCCGCTGCTCAACGAAGCGGAAGACAAGGTCCACGCCGTTGGAGAGATGCATCTTGATCTCGTCCCCCGGTCTCAAGCCGCCCAGCAGCGTCTCGTTCTCCGGGACAGGCTCCAGCCCCACGACGTAGTTGACCACCGTGCCACACACCCAGGCGGCTGCCCCTGGGTACACCCAGGCGGCTGCCCCCGGGTAGCCCGAGGGATGGGTCCATCCACCCTCCTCAGGCACGATCGCGACGACGGGGAACGACTCGCTGCCCACCGTGAGTGACATCGGGAGAGATACAGCCATCTGC
>DATKTN010000337.1:0-5318 GCA_035531135.1 Anaerolineae bacterium | reverse complement strand
CCTCGGGCGACCTGACGCGGCGGAAGCTGGTGCCGGCGTTGCACAGCCTGGGATGTGGAGGCTCCCTGCCCCCGGCCACGCGGGTGCTCGGCGTCGCGCGCACGTCGCTCTCCGACGAGGCGTTTCGCGAGCGCCTCTACGTGGGCGTCGTGGGGTACGCGCGCCTCAAACCGAGTCCGGGCATCTGCGACTTGTGGCCCCGCTTTGCCGAGCGCCACGCCTACCTGGCGGGCGGGTACGATGACCCGGAGACCTACCGTCACCTGGGCCAGCGGCTGGCTCAACTCGACGCCGAGTTCGGCACCGGGGGAAACGCGCTCTTCTACCTGGCCACTCCTCCGGTACTCTACCCGGTGATCGTCGAGCACCTGGGCCAGGCCGGTTTGAACCACAGCGAGCAGGGGTGGCGGCGCATCATCATCGAAAAGCCCTTCGGGCACGACCTGGGGAGCGCCCGCCGGCTCAACGAGCAGGTCCACGCCGTCTTTGCCGAAGCCTGCGTCTACCGCATCGACCACTACCTGGGCAAGGAGACCGTCCAGAACATCCTGAGCTTTCGGTTCGCCAACGCCATCTTTGAGCCGCTCTGGAACCGCAACTACATCGATCACGTGCAGATTACCATGGCCGAAAGCGTCGGCGTGGGCCATCGCGCTGGCTACTACGACAAGGCCGGCGTGCTGCGGGACATGTTCCAGAACCACCTGCTGCAACTGCTGACGTTGACGGCGATGGAGCCCCCCGCCATCTTTGCGGCAGATGCCCTGCGGGACGAAAAGGTCAAGGTGCTGCGGGCGGTCCGCCCGATCACGCGCAGCGTGCGCGCCCAATACGGCCCGAGCGCTGACGACGTGGGTATGACCCGGGACGGCGGCTACCGCGACGAGCCAGGCGTCGCCCCGGACTCACAGACGGCGACCTACACCGCGCTCCAGTTGCTGATCGACAACTGGCGCTGGCGCGACGTTCCCTTTTACCTCCGCTCTGGCAAGCGGATGGCGGCCAAGACCACCCAGATCGCCATCCAGTTCAAGCGCGTGCCCCACCTGATGTTCCCGCAGTCTCCCGGAAATGGGATCACGCCCAACGCCCTCTCGCTCTGCCTCCAGCCGGACGAAGGGATCCACCTGCGCTTCGAGGCCAAGGAGCCGGGTGCGGGCATGCGGACTCGCTCGGTCGACATGGAGTTCCACTACGCCGAGGACTTTGGCGCGAGCGCGCTGCCGGATGCCTACGAGCGGTTGCTGCTGGACGCGATGCAGGCGGACGCTTCGCTGTTCGCGCGGGCCGACGAGATCGAGTTGGCCTGGGGCCTGGTCGACCCGATCCGGGCGAGCTGGGAGCAGCCGGACGCGCCCCCACTCGTCTTCTACGAGCCGGGGAGCTGGGGGCCGGCCGAGGCGGACGATCTGCTGGCCCAGGACGGCCGGGCCTGGCACTATGGCTGCGGCGCGCACGGAGAAGGGGGATGAGTGAGATCAAGGTCTACCCAGATCCCACCAGCCTGGCGCGGGCAGCGGCGGAGCATTTCGTCACGCGGGCTTCGGAAGCAGTGGCCGCACGGGGACTGTTCACGGTAGCCCTGTCCGGCGGCTCCACCCCGCGCTCCACCTACGCGCTGTTGGCAAGCAGGGAATTTGCCCCGCGCGTGGACTGGCCGCGCGGTTTGCCTCTCGGACTGATTGCGTGGACAGGCCTGCTATTCCTCGTTGCCTGCTGGCCCACCGGCCCTGCGCGGCCTGGACGGAAAGCCCGTTCGTAGTGCGCACTTCAGTGCGTCCTCACGGCGCTGAAGCGCCTACTACGAACCGCGACCCGCACGCGCCGGACTGTGGTCCGGCACAAGCGCAAACGCAGGCCTCAAGCTCCCACCACCGCTCCCCGCGGACCACAGTCCACGACCCGCACGCGCCGGACTGTGGTCCGGCGCAAGCTGCATTTCTGCGCTTGCGTCCACGGCGCTAAAGCGCCTACTACGAACCTGGCCCCGGCGCGATGTGCCGCAGGCAGTAGACGTTGCCCGCTGCATCACCGACCAGGATCGTCCGCCCATCCGGCGACAGTGCCAGGCACCGGGGCGCGCCCTCCAGCGCGGCGGCGGCTAGCTCCTGTTTGGCCTGCAGGTCCCAGATCCGCACCAGGTGGTCGATGGCGGCGGTGACCGCGAAACGGCCATCTCGCGAGACCCCGATACCGCGGATGCTCGGCCCGTCTGTCGGGAGGCTATCGACCAGCGTGCCGGATTGCACGTCCCAAGTGAACAGCACCCCATCGTCGCCGCCAGCCAGGATCCTGCCATCCGGCGCGAGTGCCAGGGCGCGCAAACTCGCAGGGCTCTCGTCTGCCCCCTCGACATCCTCGCGGACGAGGGCCTCGCGGACGAGGGTATCCATCAGCGCTCGCGTGCGCAGGTCCCAGACCCGCAACACGCCATCGTCCCCGGCCGACACGAATCGCTCCCCCTCAGGCGTCACGGCGACCGCCCGCACGACGCCAACGTGCCCTTCGAGGGTACGCGCAGCCCCACCCGACTCCACGTCCCACACGGTCAACCGGCCGTCGCCCACGGCGGTGATCGCGTGACGGCCATCCGGCGTCACCGCGACCGCGCGCACGACGCTCCCCCGCCGGGACTGGCCTTCGGCGAGCGGGCGCTCCAACACGCGCACAGCCGCCCCGCGCTCCAGGTCCCAGACGGTCAAAAAGGCATCGCTCGTCGCGCCGACGCACTGCCGCCCGCCGGGCAAGATAGCGGCCCCGTGTCCCCACCGGGCCTCCGGATCGTCGACGCGCAACCGATGCAGCGGCCGCCCGGCTGCCACGTCCCACACGTGCAGCGCGCCGTCCTCCGCCGCCGATACGGCAAGCCGGCCATCGGGCGTCAGCGCGACTGCCCGCACGGCAGCCTCGTGCCCGGCGCGCGGGTGCAGGACCGCGTCGGCCAGCGTGTGCTGGGCCGCTTCGGCCAACGTGTGCTGGGCCGCTTCGGCCAACGTGTGCTGGACCGCTTCGGTCAGCGTGTGCTGCCAGAGGTCCCACACCTTGAGCGTGGCATCGTCCGCGGCCGAGATGGCCCACCGCCCGTCCGGCGCGACCGCGACGTCCAGGACGCGCCCGTCGTGCCCGGCCAGCACCTGGACCAGCTCGCCCGTGCCCAGGTCCCACACGCGCAGCGTCTTGTCGTTGGCTGCGGAGAGGGCGAACCGCCCGTCCGGCGTCACTGCCACGCCAAAGACGCTGGACTCGTGCCCCGCGAGCGCACCGGCGGGCTCGCCCTGATCCAGGTCCCAAAAGGTCAACGAGCCATCCTTGGCCCCCACGATCGCCCGGCGGCCGCGCGGAATCACCGCGTTGGGGGTCAGGGCGACGGCCCGCAGCCCCCTCTTGGCCACCGGTAGCGCGCGCACGGGCTCACCCGTCGCCAGGTCCCACAAGATGAGCTGTCCATCGTCGGCGACCGAAACGGCTCGATCACCGTCGGGCGTCACCACCACGTCCCACACCGCCCGGCTGTGCCCTTCCAGCCGGTAAACCGGGTCGCCAGACTGCAAGTCCCACACGATCAACGCCCCGTCCTCCGAGCCAGAAACCGCGCGACGACCGTCCGGCGTCACCGCCACCGCGCGCACCGGTTGCCCGTGGCCCACCAAATCGCGCGCGCATTGCCCGGTCGCCAGGTCCCACACCTTGAGCGTGCCGTCGAACGAGGCCGAGATCGCGCACCGGCCATCGGGTGTCAGCGCCACCGCGCGCACCGCCTCCTCGTGCGCGGCAAGCGTCTGCAAAAGGCGACCCGTGGCGGGATCCCACACCTTGAGCGTCCCATCGGCCGAGCCCGAGATGGCCCGGCCGTCCTGCGAGACAGCCACCGCCATGACGTAGCGCCGATGGCCAACCAGCGTGCGCAGGAGCGACGCCGATTCGCGGCGCGTGCGCCACAGCAGGGACAGGTACGGCTGCCGCAACCGGGACAGGCGTGCGCCGGCGCTCTTCGCCAGCCCGCTCATCTTCTCGTCCAGCGCACGGTTGCGGACCTGCTGGGCAAAGAACGCCGGACGTCGCTGGGCGTCCCAGCCCCGCAGGTTGTGTGCCTCCCGATCCAGCACCCGCAGCAGACCCGAAAGTTGGGCCCACAACTCACCTCCCGGCGGGACCTTTCCCACGGCATCCGCCAGCCCGATCAGCACGGTATCCAGACCGGCGCGCATCGTCCGGGCCTCCCAGAAATCGAACTGGGGCAACAACCCCGCCAGCAGGTCCCATCGTGTGGCCCCCACCAGATGGGTCGTGAGGTGGCGCAGCCCATAACCGTCACACCCGAACCAATCGGGGTGGTCGCCAGGCCGATAGTGGTCGACGATCGCCCCGTGGCCATCCTCAGGCACGCACCAGAACTCCCCACTCCGCTCGCCATCGATCAGATAGTCGCGCAGCGAGCGATGGAACAGGGTGTACGTCTTTGCGCCCGCGCCACCGTCTGCCGCGTCCAGGAACGGCAAGAGATGGCCCAGACCCTGCCGCACGCGGGTACGGGTCAGGCCGGTGAAATCGGTCCACTGGGCCTCGGTGATGGGTTCCTGGGCCACCGCCAGGACGCCGAACATGGGCTGATACCGCTCCTCCCACTCGCCGGGCGTAAAGCGGCGCAGGAAAGCGTGGTAGACGCTGTCTAGTCCCGGCGGCAGCGCCTGAAGATCGTCCAGCGACTGCTGGCCCGCACAGATGTCGTTCAACACCACGCGGGTGTAGAGAAAGTTGCCGGTCGAGAGCGCGACCAGTCGCTCGACCAACGCCTGGGGTTCGACCTCAGCCGCCTGCAAGCGCCGGCACAGCTCGGCCTGTTGGACACGCAGTCCGACGTAGCGCCGCACGTCAGCCAGGTTCTCATCCGACCGGGCGTCGAGCGCGCGCACCGCCTCAGGGGGAAAATGGCGCAGCACGCGCCGGTCTGGCTGGCTGGTGCACACAAAGCGCACCCAGGGCGGCAGATCGTCCAACTCCGCCAGCAGTCGCACCAGGTTGGCGTCCCCGCCATAGTTCACGGCCACGTCGAGCGCGCCGATCAGGACCAGGCAGGAGGCAGACGATGGCGCGCCATCGGAATGGCGCCTTTGAAGGGTGGATGGCGCGCCATCGGAATGGCGCCTTTGAAGGGTGGATGGCGCGCCATCGGAATGGCGCCTTTGAAGGGTGGATGGGTCCATCTCCGCCAGTGGCGCTCGCAGGAGGATGTCCAGCACCTGCCGCGGATTGGGGGCGTACAGGTTGTCAATGACCACGCCCTTGATCTCGCCGCCCGTCATCTGCTGTACGTCGAT
>DATKTN010000336.1:0-2099 GCA_035531135.1 Anaerolineae bacterium | reverse complement strand
CAGTCGGTCCGGGTGCGGCGCTCGGTGACGGTAACCTGACGCTGGCCGAGATGGGGGACACCCCAGAGGAAGAGATTGGCGCGACCGTGGCGCCGATACTCGCGGTCGGTGCGGGCGGGTCGTCCGGGACGGGGGAGCAGGCGGGGTCGGACATCCGCCTGGAGCTCCTTGCCCCCTTCGTCGAAGCAGACCAGCGGTCGCGCGGGGTCGGGCGGTCGTTGATAGACGTCGAGGACGTCTTCCATGGCGGCCACAAAGGCGGCACTCGCCTCGTCCGGCAAACACCATTCATGGGTCAGCCACGGCTTGAGCGCGTCTTTTACTAGTGGTACTTTGTTGAGGGACACTCATGAGGAGTCATAAGAGGCGAGGGGGTGACCCTGAGCTAGTGCAGCGAGCAAGGCTTGGAGTTCTGGCGGTGGCGGCGCCGCGGACCAAGCGTGCCACCAGCGTTGGAGCCAGACCCAGGGGGTCAGCCAGGCGCGCACCTGTCGGAGCGCTTGGGGCCAGGTCAGTTCGGGCCGGATTTTCCCCCCGCCCGGCCGAGCGGTGTTCGGGACGGGGGGATGGGTCGTCGTCGACGGTCGCGGGTTGATCGGCGCGACGCCCCGCCCCGGCGAGCGACCAGCAACAACTGAAGGCGCAACAGACCAAGGCCCAATGCCGCCGGATGGCGAGATCCGAACGCACCTGATACTGGCTCCAGCCGAGGCGCTGTTTGACCGGCTTATACCTCTGTTCCACCCACTGGCGCAGCCCATACAGGCGGACGATCTCCGTCAAATCCGCCGTAGGCTGGGCGTGGTTCGCGGTGGCTGGGGCGTTTGGCGCGGGCAGATTGGTCCGCAGGTACCAGGTGCTCAGATCCGGTAAGGTGGCCGGATCGGTGGTCACGACCACCGCCCGTCTGGGCTTGGCGGGTCCATAGGGTCCGGCCACAACCTCCAGGGCCCACCAGGTCGCTCGATGGCCATCGCGAAAGCGACGGTCTACCCGGACCCACGGTCCCGGTTGCGCGGGCCCTTGCCAACCGGACTGTTCTGCCGCTTCCCACAATGCCCCGATCGCTCCTGCGGGATGCCACCACGTATGCGAGGATTTGAGCGCCACCACGTAGCCCACACTCATCTGCTCCAGGCTTGCCGTGAATCGCCGATCCTCGCCATAGAGGCAATCGGCGACGACTGCGCGAAATGGCAGCCCTCGTGCCTGGGCCTGGTGCACCAAGTGCTCGGCGAGTTGGAGCTTCGTGTGGAAGGCCGGATCGGTGCGGCCCTGCGGGAAATGCTGGGCTGGCGTATACGGAACGACATCGACCGGCCAGTAGACCCGTTCATCGGCCCAGAGGCTGGAGACGGAGACCACCCCGAGATCGACCTTGCCCAGGTTGGCCAGATACTGGCGCCCGACATGCGCCGTCTTGCTGCCCCACTTCCGATCACCATGTTCGTCGATGACCAGCACCCCATCCGGATCCGGCGCCGTCACGGGATCCGCCTGCCGCACGGCCAGGCGTCGCGCATTCACCACCTCCGGCGACCAGCTCGACTCCGATACGAACCATTGCAGACGTTGGACTTGCGGTCGCTGAATCCCAACCAGCGGTTCGACATTGGCAAGTGCCGTCAGCGTTTTGGTCCGCTCGGACGGCAGCAGCAACCCTTCGAGGTAGCGGCGAAACGCATTGCGTTGGTTGACCGTGCGAAAATCATCGTCGAACCGCTGGCAGTAGGCTTCGAGGGGAACCGACGTTGGATCGACAGGTCGTCGGGTCATGGCAACACCTCCGAATCCGTCTCCAGCAGATTCCGTACCTCAACAAAGTACCGCTACAGCGCATTGCACAAGGATTGGCGAACCGTGGTCCGGCAACAACCGGTCATTCTGAACCGCAGTGTAACTATTCAGGTGGTGCGGGCAATGGGCGTGCCAGCACAGGCCGCCTGCAGGGCGGCAAGCGGGGAATGGCCCTGCTTGCGGGCCGTGGACAGATAGCCCCGGGTGCGGGAGCTTGCGGAAACGGAGCGAGCGGCGCGGCAGCGGATGGTGCGGGCAAGGAGTGAGCGGGTGGATCGCGTGCGGCGGGCGAGCGCGCTGCT
>DATKTN010000335.1:0-2129 GCA_035531135.1 Anaerolineae bacterium | reverse complement strand
CCCACCGTACTGGCGACGCTGCCGGTCGCGGAGATCCGTTCCGGCATGGCCGAGGTGATCAAGCACGGCGTCATCAGTGCCCCCGCCCTCTTCGCCGAGCTGGAATCGAGCCCCCCCCCATCCCCAATCTCCAATCTCCATTCTCCATTCTCCATTCTCCATTCTCAATTCTCAATTTCTGCCTCCCAAATCGCCCGCTCTCTCCACGTCAAGATCGACGTGGTTGAGGAAGACCCCTTTGAGGGGGGACGCCGCGCCGTGCTCAACCTGGGCCACACGGTGGGGCACGCGCTGGAGCGGTTGAGTGGCTTCACGCTGCGCCACGGCGAGGCGGTGGGGATCGGGATGGTAGCTGCGGCGCGCATCGCGGCCGGGCTGGACCGCGCCGACCCCGCGCTTGCTGGCCGCATCGAGGAGGTCCTTTCGGCCTGGGGCCTGCCGGTGCGCTGCCCCCGCTTCGACAAGCTCAGCGCACAGCACTTTGACGCCGACGCCATCTGGGGTGCGATGGCTCACGACAAGAAGCGGCGCGGGCGCTCCTTGCGCTGGGTGCTCCCCCGCGCCATCGGCCAGGTCGAGATCACGGAGGACGTGCCGCGCGACGTCGTGCTAGCCGTCTTGCGAGACCTGGGAGCAGGGTAATGGCAAATCTCAAATCTCAAATCTCCAATCTCAAGATCTTGATTCTCCACGGCCCCAACCTCAATCTCCTGGGCCGTCGTGAGCCCGAGACCTATGGCCGCGTGACGCTGGGCCAGATCGACGCAGCGCTGCGCGAAGCCGCGGCCGGCCGGGGTGCGGAGGTGCGCATCCTGCAGTCCAACCACGAGGGCGCGCTCGTCGACGCACTGCACGAGGCGATGGACTGGGCCGACGGCGTGCTGATCAACCCCGGCGCGTACACCCACACGAGCGTCGCGCTGCGCGACGCGATCGCTGCGGTGGAACTCCCGGCGGTGGAGGTGCACCTCTCGAACGTCCACGCCCGGGAGCCGTTCCGCCACGAGTCGCTGATCGCGCCGGTCTGCGTGGGGCAGATCAGCGGCTTTGGCTGGCGCAGCTATCTGCTGGGATTGATGGGACTGATGGACTACCTGGCAGATTGCCTGGAGGAGGAATCAGAGTGAAACGTGCCGCTCGCTTGACCAACATCCCCCCCTATCCCTTCGCCCGCTGGGCGGGGCACATCGAGGCTGCCCGCCAGCGGGGCGTCGACGTGATCCATCTGGACGTCGGCAACCCCGACATGCCGCCGTCCGACGAGGTCGTCGAAACGCTCTGCCGGTCCGCCCACCAGCCCGGCCACCACGGCTACGCCGGCCACCGGGGCCTGCCCGCACTGCGGGAGGCGATCGCCGGGTACTATGACCGGCGGTTCGGCGTACCGCTCGATCCCGACACCCAGGTCGTCCCGCTCATCGGCTCCAAGGAGGGCATCGTCCTCATGGCGCTGGCCTGCCTCGACCCCGGCGACCTGGCGCTGGTGCCCGATCCCGGCTACGCGCCCTACAGGATGGGCGCGGCGCTGGCCGGCGCGCAAGTCCACAGGTTCCCGCTGCTGCCGGAGCGTGGTTTCCTGCCGGACCTCGACGCTCTTCCCCCCGACGTGGCCGACCGGGCCGTCCTGATGTGGCTGAACTACCCCAACAACCCCACCGGGGCCACGGCCGACCTGGCGTTCTTCGCCCGGGCGGTGGACTATGCGCGCCGTCACGACCTGCTGCTGTGCCACGACGCGCCGTACTGCGACGTGACCTACGACGGCTACGTCGCCCCCAGCCTCCTGCAGGTGGACGGCGCGGCGGACGTGGCGGTCGAGTTCAACTCCCTCTCCAAGACGGCCAACATGGCGGGGTGGCGGGTGGGGATGGCCGTGGGCAACGCGGCGGCGCTCTCGTCGCTGGCCCAGGTAAAGTCCAACGTGGACTCTGGCCTGTTCCGCCCGCTGCAGGAGGCGGCGGCCCGCGCCCTCTCCGTCGAACCGGCCTGGCTGGCCGCGCGCAACAGCGTGTATCGAGAGCGGCTGGAGATCGTCCTGGACGGGCTAGATGCCGCAGGATTGAAGGCGTCGCGCCCGCGGGCCACGCTGTACGTCTGGGCGAGGATTCCCGAGCCCGGCGAAGGACAGG
>DATKTN010000334.1:0-5721 GCA_035531135.1 Anaerolineae bacterium | reverse complement strand
ACACCCTCGCCTTTCTCATCGAGAAACTCCTGCCAGGTGCTCGGACCGCCGATGGGTTCGATCAATTCCAGGGAGACCTGCCCCATCTCGAAGAACGCCAGCTTGGCCCGGGCATCGGTCGGCTCCCCCCTGAACCTGGTGTGCGCGATCTCTGAACCGTCCGTGACGACGATCTCGGGTTCGGGCATCCCAAACACCCGACTGTAGGTCTCTATCGAGCGTTCGATGTCCCGCACAATCAGGCCAACCTGGCAGACGATATGGGTTCCTAACGCTGCGTTGTCCATCATCTATCCTCCTGTGCGCCTGAAGCGCGTGCCGGCTACTCGACGTTGATGGTGACCGGCCCCATCAAGTTGGCACACGCGCCATCGGTGAAGCAAATCCTCATCCACAGGTTGAACGTGCCCCTGCTTTTGATCTCGATATGGTCACGCCAGGTAAAGTGCTGCCGGTCACCAAATTTCTGCTCCGTCCAGCTCTTCTGGAACTGCCCGGTCTCCTGCACCCACGTTCCGAGCGCGTCGTAGTAAACGCGATACGCGTTCGTGTTCTTGATGTCCATGTTGAACCAGATTTCCGAACCGGCGTCAAAGGGGCCAGGCGCGTCCTCGACCCAGTAATTGAGCGGCTCAAGCCCACGAAACTCGGGGGGCGGCCCCGGAGGTGGCTCCGGCGTGAAGGTGGCGGCCGGGGTTGGGGTCTCCGTCGGCGGGACAGGGATTGGCGTAGGCGGCGGCTGGACCTGCGGCACACCGTCCGCGTTGAAGGCTGTGACGATCTCACCAAAGACCCAACTCGGCGCACCGTCGTACTCGATCTGCCACCAATCCCCATGACGACCGGTCACCCGGGCCTGAGCACCCGGGTCGAGATAGCCCAGGCGCGTGAAGTTGGTACCCGGCCCGCTACGGACGTTCACCCCGTCGGCGCCAGCCACGATGTTGGGTATGGCGGGCGTATCCGTCGGAGGGATCGCGGTAGGTTCGGGTGTGAACGTCGGCGGCGGTGGTTCGGTAGGAGGCAGCGTAGGCATCGGCGTAGGAGACGGTAACGCGATGGCTGTTGCAGGGGCCGACGGTTGGACGGCCACCTGTTGCGCGTCATCTGCGCTCCACGTAAAGCCATACCAGGCCAGCCCAACGCCCACCACGACCATGAGGACCCATCCCAGGACGGTCCACGCACTACAGCCTCGCTCGGACCGAAAATTCAGACCTTTATTCATCAGCCAATCTCCATTCTGGATTCCATGCTTCATCTCATGGCACACCGATCCCGGCCCTGATCCCGGGCTCTCACCCGGCCGCAAGGTGCCCTCCGTGGTTCTGACAGACGCGCAGTATAACCGAACCCAGGGCGGAAGTCAACAACCTCGAGCCGCAGCACCGGCTAATTGGGCACACGCCGCCGCACGCCTTCGCCTGGCCCTGACCGCCTCCCAATCGGGTTCGGCCTGTATCTGGACCTCGTTCAAGTACCTGTAGAGGCCATCGCGGGCCATCAGTCCCTCATGCGTTCCCATTTCCGAGATCCGGTTGCCCTCCAGAACGACGATGACGTCAGCGCTGCGAATCGTGGACAGGCGGTGAGCGATGCTGATGGTCGTCCTCCCAACCATCAGCCGCTCCAGTGCCTGCTGGATCAGCAGCTCGGTCTCGGTATCGACCGCGGACGTCGCCTCGTCGAGGATCAGGATCGGCGCATCCTTGAGCACCGCGCGGGCGATCGCCAACCGCTGCTTCTGCCCACCGGACAACTTGACGCCACGCTCGCCGATCATCGTGTCGTACCCGTGGGGCAGCCTGGTGATGAATTCGTCCGCGTTGGCGACCATGGCGGCCTCGATCATCTCCCGTTCGGTAGCACCGGGGCGACCAAAGAGGACGTTTTCGCGCGCCGTGCCGTGGAAGAGGAACACGTCCTGCAACACGATGCTGATCTGCTGCCGCAGACTCCTGAGCGTCAGATCGCGCACGTCGTGGCCGTCGAGCGTGATCGAACCCTCGCACACGTCGTAGAAGCGGGGGACAAGACCGACCAGCGTCGTCTTGCCGACGCCGGTCGGCCCCACCAGTGCGACGACAGAGTTCGCGGGAATATCGAGGTGGATGTGCTCCAGCACCGTGTCCCCCTGGGCGTAACGAAAGCTCACGTCGTGAAAAGAGATCGCGCCCTGCGCCCTGCCCGGCGGCTCGATGGCACGGGTCCGTTCGCGCACCGCCGGCTGCTCATCCATCAACTCGGCCACGCGCTCCGCGCCCGCTACGGCCTCCTGGACGTTCTCCCACGCGCCGCTCAGGGCGCGCACGGGCTGGTAGAACATATCCAGGTAGAGGAAAAAGGCCACCAGGTCCTCGATGGGCAACACCTGGCCCAACGCCAACTGCCCGCCAAAGTAGATGATCACGATCGTGCCCAGCGCCGAGACGAACTCGACGAAAGGGTGGAACATGGCCATCAGACGCAACGCGTTGAGCAGCGAATCGCGATACCTGTCGATGTGGTCGCCGATGCGCGTCGCCTCTGTCTCCTCCCGGGTGAACGCCTTGATCTCGCGGATGCCCGAAAGGTTATCGTTGAGCGTGGCGTTTAGCTCGCCCAGCTCTCTTTGACGCTGGCGAAACGCGGGGCGCACGTACCGGGAGTATCCCCGCATGGCGAGCACGATCAGCGGGATCGGGATCATGCTCAGCAACGCGAGCTGCCAATTCATGCTGATCAGCACCGCGCTGACGCCGATCAGCGTGAGCACGTTCACCATCACGTCCGGGACCGCGTGCGCGATCAATCGTTCGCACAGGTCTGAATCGTTGACCACGCGTGACATCAACTGGCCCGTCTGTTTGTCCTCGTAGAAGCGGAGCGACAAGCGCTGCAGGTGCTCATAGATGTGCCGCCGGGCGTCGGCGACCACGCCCCACCCTGCCACGTGGGCCAGGTAACTGCGCAGAAACTGAAGCCCCGCGCGCGCCAGGTAGATCGCCAGCGCGAACAGGGCCAATCGGACGATCTGGTCCGCAGGCACCGGCCCGCCGACCCGGCCCTGGACAGCCGCGATCATCGCCCGAATGATCCAGGGAATCAACAACTGCACGCCGACCAGAAGGATCATGCTCACGACCGCCACGACCAGATGACCGATGTACCTCTTCGCATATCCAGACAAGAACTTGAACGCCTTCATCAGCCCGTTTCCTCAAAGAAAAGCCCATCCACCACCAGGAGGACAGGCACCGTGCAAACCATAGCAGTCCCACCGCCGTTGCCTCACGAGTGAGACACACACCCAGCCCATACGATTGGACAAACCCGCCAAATTGGAGTACATTATACCCCAGCCACTCGCTCACCGCCAACTGCGCAAGGAGGTCCACGATGAGCCACTGCCCCAGTTGCGGACGGTACGTCGGGCCGTACCCGGCCTGCCCTTACTGCGGTGCCCGCCTCTCCGGGCGAATCTCCCTCGGGATCGTCAAGATCACCGCCATCCTGCTGGCCACCGTTGGCCTCGCCATCCTCTGGTTCGCCGCCACCCGCGCCGAGGTGCCACTGGTACAGATCGGGCAGGCTGGCGCGACGATGAACATGGCCTACGTGCGCCTCCAGGGCCACTGCACCCGCGCTCCCTCCTACGACGCCGAAAATGAAACCCTGAGCTTTTGGATCGAGGATGACACGGGGGAGATGCGCGTCTCGGCCTACCGGGCGGAGACGCGGCAGATCATCGAGGAGAACCGCGTGCCCGCGCCGGGCGACCTGGTCGAGGTGGCCGGCACGCTGCGCGTGCGCGAGGATTTCCTGTCGCTGACGATCGACGTCCCCGAGCAACTGCAGATCACCCGCGCCGAGCCGGTAGATCGCGCCATCGGGACGATCGGGCCGGAGGACGAGTACCTGCGCGTGCGAGTGCGCGGCCAGGTGCGGAGCGTCCAAGAGCCCTACGAGGGACTGACGCTGATCACGGTCCGCGATGGGAGCGGCTCCATCCCCGTCGCGGTGAGCGCGGATCTCGTCGCCCTCAGCGACGGCTGCGTCGCCCTCAGCGACGGCACCTCCCCGACCCCATCCCAGGGCCAACCCGTCGAGGTCGTGGCAGCCGTCTCGCTCTACCGCGACACGCCGCAGCTCGTCCCCGCCTCCGTCGCCGACATCGTGCCGCTCAGCCAACCGGTGCCCATCGCCGTCGAAAGGCGGATCGGCGAACTGACCTCAGCGGAAGTGGGCAGGTTGGCCGTCGTGCGCGGCACCGTCGCCGGCGTGGACCCGTTCTCCGCCGGCCTCAAGGTCACGCTGGACGACACCACGGGCGCGATCGTCGTGCTCCTGTGGCAGTCGGTCTACGACGGGATGCACGATGGGCTCGAGATCGGGGCGCAGGTCCAGGTGCAGGGGGAGGTCTCCGAGTACCGGGGGCAACTGGAACTGATACCCGAGCTGGCCGAGGACGTGCAGGTGCTCGCCCCTGTCACCTCACCCAACCCCACGCCCGTCGGCGAACTGACGGCCGAGGACGTGCAGGTGCTCGCCCCTGCCACCTCACCCAACCCCATGCCCGTCGGCGAACTGACGGCCGCCGACGTGGGCCGCCGGGTGACGCTGCGCGGCACGCTCGGCCCACCCGACCCCTTCTCGGCGGGCGTCAAGTTCACGCTCGATGATGGCACGGGCCGGATCACCCTGCTCTTCTGGAGCGACGAGTACGAGCGCACGCCGGACGGGCTGGGGGCAGGCGCGCAGGTCATCGCGACGGGCGAGGTCGCCGAGTACCAGGGGGAACTGGAGCTGACCCACCTGGACGCGGGCAAGATCACGGTGCTCAGCCCAGGCACAGCACCACAGCCAGCCGAACTGGAAGAGACGGCCATTGGAGACGTCACCCCGGCGGACGTGGGACGGACGCTCACGCTTTCGGGCACGCTGGGCGAGATGGTGACGTTCTCGAAGGGGGTCAAGTTCCCGCTGGACGACGGGAGCGGCACGATCGTTTTGCTCCTGTGGCAAGAGGTCTACGATGGTATCCCGGATCCTGACCTACTCGTGCCCGGTGCACAGGTCGAGGTGGTGGGGCGGATCGACGAGTACGAGGGGGAGCTGGAGATTATCCCGGAGGCGGATGGGGTGAGGGGGACAAGGTGACAGGGGGACGGGGAGACAAGGGGACGGGGGGACGGGGGGACAGGGGGACAAGGAGACGGGGAGACAAGGAGACAGGGGGACAAGGAGACAGGAGGACAAGGAGACAGGAGGACAAGGTGACAAGGTGACGGGGGGACAAGCTTACTATCATTTTGTCAAGTCCTTTTCTGTTGAGCGGCGAGTAGGCGTGTGAGCATAACTCGGAAAGAATCGCATTTTCGAGCCACAGGTCAAGGTATGTACCGAACGGGCGACACTGAGCATCAGAACAGAAGCAAGTGCAACTTGCCAGCGGCCGCATGGCAGCGGCGGGCACTGTTATCCCTATCCTGGTATTCGAGCGTGCCGGCGGCAGGGGCTCACCTTACGTTATCCAGGGTTTCAGCGCCACGGGCCGGGGGCGGCTCAAGCTTGTGGGCGAGGGTCTGGTTAGCCTCAAGGGGACAAACGGCCGGCCCCCGGTCCGCCTGGCGCGTTGCTCCTGGCAACGGTTCAGTGGCCAGAGTCACACGAGCGGGGATTGACCCGCGACGCGAAAACAAAGAAAGTCGTCTACATGTTGACCCCCTTCTTGAGAATCAG
>DATKTN010000333.1:0-2922 GCA_035531135.1 Anaerolineae bacterium | reverse complement strand
GCCGATGGACTATGAATGGCACTATGTGGACGGGACCTACCTGGAGGGCACGCATACCGTCAAGGTAGAGTACTATGAGCACGGCGGTGGGGCTCGCATCCGCTTCTGGTGGGAGCCCAGTGGCACGGCCCCGTCTCCGACCGGCCCCGCGCCGGCGCCGGCGTCCGCGCCTGCGGTTGCCTCACCCGGCCCCTGGCAGGGGGAGTATTTCAACAACCAGGGCCTCACGGGCGTGCCCGTCCTCGTGCGCACCGACGCCGCGCTCGACTTTAACTGGGGCTGGGAGGCCCCAGCAGCGGGGATGAACCGCGACGAGTTTTCCGTGCGCTGGAGCGGCACTTTTCCCTTCGAAGCCGGCCGGTACCGCTTCACCACCACCACGGACGACGGCGTGCGGCTATACGTGGACGACCAGGCCATCGTCGACGCCTGGCGCCCCATGCGCGGGACCCGCACCGGCTATACCTCGCTCTCCCAGGGGAACCACGCGGTGCGCGTCGAGTACTTTGACCGGAGCCAGGCGGCGATGGCGCGCGTGGCCTGGCAGCGGGTCGGCGCTGCGGCCATCTCCCCGACGCCCGCCCCCCGGCTCGCCAGCGTAACGTGCGCTGGCGGCCCGTTGCGCCTCGACGCCTGGCCGGTGGGGCGGGACTGCGGCGGGGGCGGTTGGACGGCCACGATCTTTGTCGAGGGGCGTGGCGGGGACTGCCAGTACACGTATGCGTGGGAGAGACAGGTTCGGGGCGGGCCCACGCCCAACTCGATGACCTTTGAGCTCAAGAGCGCGAGCCGGGGCACCGCCATCGTGGGCAAAGCGTCGGTGACCTCGGCGGGACAGACGGTCACGGTCGGGTTGCACATCCCACCCCCGCCGGGCTGTCGCTGAAACATTGACACGGATTGGGAGGATTAAGACGGATCAGGACTTGCACATTCCACCCCCGCCGGGCTGCCGCTGAAAAGGGGATGACACGCTCGCACCCGAAAGCTCCCAGCCCTCGTCCTCGAGGGCGTCTCAGGCAGGAGCACTGCGTCAAAAGCGAACCCGCTGCAAGCGGACACTTGCAGGCGCTCCTGATCCGTTCATTCTCCCAATCCTGCTCTACGATGCGAGCGGCGTGTTGTCATCTTGGCACTTGCAGGCGCTCCTAATCCGTTCATTCTCCCAATCCTGCTCTACGACGCGAGCGGCGTGTTGTCATCTTGGCACTTGCAGGGTACAATTGATCTGACGATACAGGTTTCTCCTGTTGTGGGGTAGCGGATGGTTCAGTTGTCACAGCGGAGTGAGGCATGACGATGCCACGTCTCTCGCTCTCCAGTCTACGTTTCCGCCTGCTGCTGCTCGTCCTCCTGGCCGTCGTCCCGGCCCTGGGGCTGACGCTCTACACGTACACCGAGTTGCGCCGCCTGACCGCCAGCGATGGCAGGCGCGAAGCCCTGCGGTTGACCCGGATCGCCGCCGGCGCCCAGGAGGACGCGATCAAGGATACCCGCCAGCTTCTCTTCGCGCTGGCACAACTCCCCCAGGTGCATGGCACCGACCCGGCTGCCTGCTCCGAGTTCTTTGCCCGGTTGCTGAACCAATACCCGCAGTACGCCCTCCTCGGCGTGATCGCGCGGGACGGCGACGTCCTCTGCAGCGCCATCCCCACCGAACGCCCGGTCAACATGGCCGATCGCGACTATTTCCAGCGCGTCCTCCAGACGCGTGGCTTCGCCATAGGCGACTACCAGAGGGACCCCATCAGCGGCAAGGCGACGCTCGGCGTCGCCCGCCCGGTCCTCGACGAAGCGGGCCAGGTACAGGCAGTCGTCTTCGCCTCGCTGGACCTGACCTGGCTCAACCAACTCGCTGCCCAAGCCCGGTTGCCCGCGGGGTCGACGTTCACCGTCATCGACCGCAACGGCACCATCCTGGTCCGCTACCCCGATCCGGAGACGTGGGTCGGACTGACCATGGACGAGGCCCCTATCGTCGAGACCATTCTGGCCCAGCGAGGTGAGGGCACGGCCGAGGCCTATGGCGTGGACGGCATCCTACGCCTGTTTGCGTTCACGCCGCTGGCCGGTGCGCCCGCGGGTGGGGACGTATACGTGAGCATCGGCATCCCCACCGCAGTTGCCTTTGCCGACGCGAATCGAGTGCTGGCCCGTAACCTGGCCGGACTGGGACTGGTCACGGCGTTGGCGCTGGCTGCGGCGTGGCTCGGTGGCGACGCGTTCATCCTGCGCCGGGTGAACATGCTGGTGCGCGCGACAAAGCGGTTGAGCGCCGGCGACCTGAGTGCACGCGCCGGGCTGCCCTACGGGAGCGGGGAACTCGGCCAGCTTGCTCACGCATTTGACGAGCTGGCCGCGTCGCTGGAGCGGGGCGTGGACGAGCGCGATCGGGCGGAAGAGGAACTGCGGGAGAGCCAACGGGCGCTCTCAACCCTGATGAGCAACCTGCCCGGCATGGCCTATCGCTGCCGCAACGACCGGGACCGGACGATGGATTTCGTCAGCGACGGCTGCTTCGACCTGACCGATTACCGGCCCTCCGGGTTGATCGGCAACCAGGCCATCCCCTACGGCCAACTGATCCATCCGGGCGATCGCGAGTCCGTGTGGAACGAGGTGCAGGCCGCCTTGCAGGAGCGCAGGCCCTTCCAGGTCACCTATCGCATCATCACGGCCACAGGAGAGGAAAAATGGGCCTGGGAGCAGGGCCGGGGGGTGTTCTCCCCCCGGGGGGACTTGGTCGCGCTGGAGGGATACGTCATCGACGCCACCGAGCGGGTGCTGGCCCACCAGACGTTGGAGCAGCGGGTGGCCGATCGCACGCGAGACCTGGCGGCACTGTACGGCGTGATGGCCGTGACCAGCGGTTCGCTGGACCTGCAGACGGTCCTGGAAAGCTCGCTGGATCCGGTGTTGACG